>CAYYZC010000131.1:0-8195 GCA_964475605.1 uncultured Chelativorans sp. | reverse complement strand
AGGCCCTCATACTGCGCGTTTGCGCGGAACATCGGAAAGACGAAGTCGCGCACGAACTCCTCGCGCACATCCTCGATATGGATTTCCTTCACGCCCATCATCTCGGCCTTGCGGCGCGCGGGCTCCAGGTCGCCGTCGCCCTGGCCGAGATCGGCGGTGAAGGTGACGACCTCGGCGCCGAGCTCGGTTTGCAGCCATTTCAGGATGATGGAGGTGTCGAGGCCGCCGGAATAGGCGAGCACGACCTTCTTGACGTCTTTCGGTTTCGACATTTTTCAGGATTCCACGGCAGGATTTGCGTGGCGAGGTATCACGTCGCTTCCGGGTTCGGCAAGAGACGAACCGGCGGTTGCAGCCCGCGCGCCCGGCAACCCAATGCCGCCGCATTTGCCGGCCAGCCTGCCCTGGGGTGAAGCGCGGAGTCGCGCGCATTCGTTTGGGCTTGGCAAGAGGGGACCGTTGATGCAGGCTTCGCTATCCGACCGCAGTGCGCGACGTTATCTTTTGCCGGCGATGATTTTGGCCGGAGCGCTAACGGCTGCGACGATGGCGCAGGCCGACACACGCTGGCAGGAAGCGGGGAGCGGCGCGGTCGCCATCCTGCCGGCGCCGTCGAACGCCAAGGGGGTGGTCGGCGGCTCGCTGTCCTGTGCCGAGCAGCGCTGGGGGTTCATGCTGCGCACCGAGCCCGGCTCGATTGCACCCGGCACCGCCGCGCCGGTGAAGCTGGTGATCGGGGATGCCATTTTCGAGGCCGAGGGACATGAGGTTTCCGGGACCATCCAGTTCGCGGTCGACAGGGCCGTCCTCGATCCGATGCGCCGCGGTGCCAGGCTCGGGTTTTCCATGGGCGAGAAGGGATCGATCGCCAGGGCGGTCTTCTCGCTTTCCGGCTCGCGCGCCGTCATCGATGCGATTGAGCCCCGCTGCACGCCAATCGACATGTCCGGCTACGAGCCCGTGACGCTCTCCGACACGGTTCCCGGCGCCACGGAAGCCGCCGAACTCATGGCGGGCGAGGCCAAGCTTTTCACCGCGTTCGCCGGCAAGAAGCCGACCTTCTCGGCCGCGACACTCGACCTCGACGGAGGTCGCCGCCTGCTGTTCGCTTCTCTCTGCGGCTCTACCGCCTATTACGGTCCGTCGGGCTGCACGCTGAGCGGCTTCGCCAGCGAGGCAACCGGACCGTGGCGCGAGGTCTACAACACCGAGGGCATGGCGCTCTACATCGACGCCGCGGCCACCAGGGACGGTTGGCCAGGCCTGGCTACCCTGGCGGACGGCGGCGACGAAAAAGGCCTCTGGACGTGGGACGGCGACGGCTATTCCCTGGCGGACGGCACGAGGCAGGCGGCGCGGCAGGACGTCGTCGCGCAATAGTCGGGACGTGGCACTCCTGGCTCAGCCATGGCCGGCCGCAGCCTTCTGGCTCCGAACCGGAGTTTCCGCTAAAGCGACGCATATCCGAGACAGCTCCACCCGCGGGTCACGCCATGTCCTTCATCCCAGACGTCACCACGCTCATCCAGTTCACCATCGCCTCGATCATCCTGGCCATCACGCCGGGACCGGACATGTCCCTGTTCGTTTCCCGCACGCTCAGCCAGGGTCGCGGCGCCGGCCTCGCCTCGATGTTCGGCGCGCTCTTCGGCACGCTTATCCACACCACCCTTGTCGTGGTCGGCATCTCGGCGCTGATCGTCGCCTCGCCCTATGCCTTCCTGGCGCTCAAGCTGTTCGGGGCCGGTTATCTGATCTTCCTGGCCTATCAGGCCATCACCAAGGGCTCGGCGTTCTCACCGGAAAAGAAGATCGGCCCCAGGATTTCGCTGAGACGGGCATGGCTGGCGGGGCTGGGAGTCAATCTGCTCAATCCCAAGGTCATCCTGTTCTTCATGACCTTCCTGCCGCAGTTCGTCTCGGCGCACGACCCGCATGCACCGGGCAAGCTGCTCTTCCTCGGCTTCATGTTCGTCGTGCTGTCGATACCGGTGACCCTGCCGATGGTTCTGGCGGCGGACAAGTTCGCCGCGGCGATGAAGGCGAGCCCGCGCGTTACCCGGGTGGTCGACTGGCTGTTCGCCGGCGTGTTCTCGGCGTTTGCCCTGAAGATCCTTACGGCTCAGGCGAAGTAGGCGCCGCCGGCGGTCTCGTTCCCGCCCAGCGTCCCGCCGACAGCCAGTAGAAGAAGCCGCCGACAATGCCGCCACCGATGACGGAAAGCATCGGCCCGGCGCCTGTCACCGCGAAGTCCGGATTGGTCGTCCCATGCAGGATGGCGAGGACAATCGCAGCCACGACGCCGCCGCCCAGCGCATAGAACAGCCAGTCCCGACGTGCCAGCACCTCGGCTGCCAAGATCACCGCCGCCGAGGGGAAGAAGGCGAAATAGGCGACGAACAGCGCGACGAAGGGAATGGAGAAGATGAAGGAGCCCGGCACCAGCGAGGGCATGTCCTGCGCGTCTCTCGGCTCGCCACCGGCCCATGCAAAGACGATCAGGTGGATGAACGCGCTCGCCGCCAGCGACGCCACCGCATAGCCGACGAGAATGACGACGCAGCGTAGAAGATAGGCCAAGACGCGGTTCACGCCGGCGACCTGCGCTTTGCAATGAAGCGGCCCGCGCCGACCCAATAGGCTGCCCCGCCGGCGAAACCGCCGGGAAAGGCACACAGCACCAGTTCGGTCATTCCGGAGAGCGAACCGGTCAGGCCGCCGAAAATGGCGAAGGACGGGATGACGTCGAGCAAGCCGGCCACCGCGTAGATCGTCCAGCCCCGCCAGCGGGAACGCTCGCCCAGCACCACGGCGACGACGAAGCCGGGCAAGGCGCAGATGAAAGTCCAGAAGAAGCCGATGACGACGATGGCGGGCGCGTCCGCCAGCGCGGACCGGAAGGCGGCGAGCGTGCCGCCCGACCAAGCCGCCGGCGCCAGCAGAAAAGCGACGGTCACCACGGTCGCCGCCGCGACGGCGAGGAAATAGCCGGCGGCAATCAGGACCAGCCTCACCAGCACGGACGGCGCCTCGCCGGCCCGCCGCTCCGTCGCGCGACGTCGTCGCTCACGCCTCGCCGTGCCCCGCGATCATCATCGCTTCCAGCGCCAGCCGGTCGACCTTGCGCATCCGCTCCGATTCCGACTTGAGCTGCCCGCAGGCGGCGAGGATGTCGCGGCCGCGCGGCGTGCGGATCGGCGAGGCGTAGCCGGCGTTGTTGATGAAGTCGGCGAAGCGCTCGATCGTCTCCCAGTCGGAGCACTGGTAGTTGGTGCCCGGCCAGGGATTGAACGGGATCAGGTTGATCTTGGCCGGAATGCCGCTGAGCAGGCGGACAAGCTCGCGCGCGTCGTCGAGCGAATCGTTGACGTCCCTCAGCATCACATATTCGAAGGTGATGCGCCGCGCATTGGAAAGCCCCGGATAGCGCCGGCAGGCGTCGAGCAGCTCCTTCAGCGGATACTTCTTGTTGATCGGCACCAGCATGTCGCGCACGTCGTCGCGCACGGCATGGAGCGAGATGGCCAGCATGACGCCGATCTCCTCGCCGGTGCGCGGGATCTCCGGCACGACGCCGGAGGTCGACAGCGTGATGCGCCGCTTCGACAGCGCCAGCCCCTCGCCGTCGGAGGCGATCAGCAGCGCCTTCTTGACCTCGTCGAAATTGTAGAGCGGCTCGCCCATCCCCATCATGACGATGTTGGAGACCTTGCGGCCTTCAGCCGGCACGATCGCGCCCTGCGGCACGTCGCGGCCGGGAAAATCGCCGAGCCGGTCGCGCGCGATGAGCAACTGCGCCAGAATCTCCTCCGCCGTCAGGTTGCGGACCAGCTTCTGCGTGCCGGTGTGGCAGAACGAGCAGGTGAGCGTGCAGCCGACCTGCGAGGAGATGCACAGCGTGCCGCGCCCTTCCTCGGGAATGTAGACGGTCTCGATCTCGACCGGGCGTCCGGCGCCGCGCGGCGGAAAGCGCAGCAGCCATTTGCGGGTGCCGTCCTCGGAGGTCTGCTCCTCGACGATCTCGGGCCGCCGTGTCGTGTAGCGCTCGGCGAGCGCTGGGCGCAGCTCGCGCGAGGTGTTGAACATGGCGTCGAAATCGGAGGCGCCGCGCACATAGAGCCAGTGCCAGAGCTGCTGGACGCGCATCCTGGTCTGCCGCTCCGGCACGCCTGCGGCGGCGAGCGCTGCGCCGAGCTGGTCACGCGACAGGCCGATCAGCGACGGCTTTCCGGCGTGAGCCGAAAGCGGCACGGGTCGCGATTGCGGCGAGGTGAGGTCGATGGAAAGGGCCATGATCGGGAACAGATAGGGGCGCCGCGCGCCGCATGCCAGTTCGCCTGCCATAGCAGAGCGGAGCCTGCGCGTCACCTGCCGCCGGCGCGGCGGCGCAACTCGCATATGGAGCGCAGGCCAATCAGCTCCAACGCCGTCGTCCTCGGGAACGAGCCCGAGGATGCGACGGCCCGACCCGCCGATCAACCTATGTGCAGTTCTGGATCGAGTTGAGCGCTGCCGTGATGCCGCGCAGCGAGAAGGTGTAGCTGGTCTCGTTGCCGCGCCCCGACACCGCCCGTATCCGCATGTCGGTGCCGGCGCGCATGGCGGCGACGAGCTGCGGCTCTTCCGCGGCGTTCTCCATCCAGGCCGAGCGGCCGCGCGTGAACATCGAATAGGATTTGTCGCCGACCGCCACCGTCACCTTCGAATTGTCCTGGAAATCGTAGGAGGCGATGAATTGCGGCTCGTAGGAGACGTTCTGGCCGGGCTTCTGGCTGACGAAGAAATAGATGTCGCCATGGTCGAGGCTGCTCGGCTGCTTCTCGGTCGGAACCGTCAGCACGTAGCAGACCTTTCCGTTGCTCGACTGGTAGGAATACGTGCCCCAGGCATTGTGCTGTCCGATCTTCGTCGCTGTCTGGGCCATCGCCGGCATGGCCAGCGCGATCAGCGCGAGGCCGGAGATCATGGAGATGAGTCCGCGCATCGTCGTTTCCGTCGTCCCTGTCCTTGGTCGTGTTTACAAGGACGCCCGCAGGCGTCGTTTGATTCATTTTGACTTAATCAGGGTTACCAAAGCGTGAAGACTTCGCCTGGCTTCGAGCCATTTCCGTGCTTCATCCCCGACCCGCAAGCTCCGAAGCGGAGCCCTGAACTGTCCCATCGCGGTTTTTGAAACGTTGAAAAAAGGCGAGAGTTTGACTGGCCCGGCGGCTTCGGTCCCGCGCCTGGTCCGTTGCGATGGGACGAGCGGCGGTCAATCGACGGCGCCGTCGAGCTCGAGCGCCTCGCGCGCCGCCCTGCGATGCGCCGGCGTGATATGGCCGCTGATGGCGCCGAGGGCCGCCGTCAGCACCGCGACGTCGTCGGTGAAACCGAGGCCGAGCAGGAAGTCGGGGACCATGTCGGTCGGCACGACGAAATAGGCGAGCGCGGCGAGCAGCAGACCGCGCGCCCGCGCCGGCGTGCGCCTGTCGAGGGCGCAGAAATAGGCGGCGACGACCTCGTCCATGAAGGGGACATGGCGCGCCGCCCGCTTCGCGGTGCGCCAGAAATCCCTGCGTACCCGCTCGCGCCGCCGCCTGTCCTCTTCCGGCTCGGCGGGGCGCAGAACGTCGTCGATATGTACCTGGTCCATGCGGTCACTCCACGCCATAGATCCGGATAGATCTGGGTCGATCGGTGCGCCCGCGCAAGATCATCGGTCGGCGGCGATGCGGTTCATGCGCCTGGCGAGCTCGATGTCGAGCTCGGTGACGCCGCCCGAATCGTGGGTCGAAAGCCTCACGTCGACGGTCTTGTAGACGTTCGACCAGTCCGGGTGGTGGTCCATCTTCTCGGCGACCAGGGCGACGCGGGTCATGAAGCCGAAGGCGGCGTTGAAATTCGCGAAGACGAACCGGCGGGCGATCGACTTGCCGTCGTCGGCGAGCGACCAGCCTTCTATCCCGGCGAGCCCCGAGCCGATCTCGTTCTTGTCCAGCAATTTCCGCGACATGGCCGCTCCTCCCGCCATTCAGCGCATGCCCCAGGAGGGCTCCGGCTCGCCGATGCCGGCATTGCTGCGCGCCGCGCGCCCGTCCGCGCCGCTCAGCGGCCACGTCTCCTCGACGACATAGGGACCGCCGCCGACCGAGCTGCGCGACGACATCATCACGAAGCGCGAGACGCGGAACGGAGCGGTGGAGAAATTGCCGCGCGACGACAGATAGGCGGCGATGTCGAGCGGCGAACTGGATTTCAGACGCGCCAGCGTCACATGCGGCACGAATTTGCGCGAATCGGCCGAGAGGCCGAGCCGCCGGGAGATGCGGTCGATCTCCGCCTGGAGCGCGTTGAGGTCGGGCGAGGCCGCGACCCCGGCATAGATCGCGTGCGGCTTCTTGGAGCCGAAGGCGCCGACGCCGGTGAGCTGGATCTGGAAAGAGGGCCGGCGGACCCGGTCGAGCGCGTTGCAGATCTCGTCGGCGACATGGCCCTCGACATCGCCGAAGAAGCGCAGCGTGATGTGGTAGTTCTCGACATCGACCCAGCGCGCGCCGGGCAGGCCGCCCCGCAGGAGCGACAGGGACAGCGCCGCATCGCGGGGGATTTCGAGGGCGGTGAACAGTCGGGGCATCGGAACCTCCTCGAATCGAACTGTCGGAGAGAGCGAATCACCGATTCGACGCGCGAGCAAGCGGTTTCGTTCCATCGCCCGCGCTCGTCCAACGGCCGTTTTCAGCCGTCCGTCGGCGGGTCGGGAAGCATCTCCTCGACCACCGGCAGGATGCGCTCGACCATCTGCTCCACGCCTTCGGCATTGGGATGCATGCCGTCATCGAGCAGGAGCGGGGCCTCGCCGGCGACGCCGTCGAGAAAGAAGGGATAGAGCGTCAGGCCGTATTCCTCCGCCAGCCGCGGATAGATGGCGTTGAAGCGCTCGCCGTAATCGGATCCGAGATTGGGCGCGGCAAGCATGCCGACCAGCAGGATCTCGATCCCGCGCGCCTGCAGGCTCTCGACCATCCGCGAGAGATTGGCTTGCGTGAGGTCGGGCCGGAGCCCGCGCAGCATGTCGTTGGCGCCGAGGCCCAGCAGCACGAGGTCGGTCCCGTCCGGGATCGACCAGTCGAGCCGTTCCAGGCCGCCGCCGGTCGTGTCGCCGGAGACGCCGGCATTGGCGATCACGACATCGTGACCCCGCGCCTTCAATGCCTCTTCGAGCTTTTCGGGGAAGGATCGTCCGGGCTCGAGCTGGTATCCTGCCATCAGGCTGTCGCCGAGGGCCACGATTTGGATGGGTTCGGCGGCCGCCGGGCCCGCAAGGCCGGCGAGCATGAAAGCACCGAGAAAGGATGCCCTGATCGAATGTTTGAAACCCATCTCGCCCAACCCATATGTCTGCGACCTTCCAGCCGTCTGCGGACTTCATATAGGACCCGATCGCCGTGACAGAAGCCGTCATCGAGATAGTCGACGTTTCGCTGACGCTGGGGGAAGGGGCATCGTCGGTCCATGTCCTCAAGGGCGTCAGCCTTGAGGTCGGTGCGGGCGAGGCGGTCGGCATCGTCGGGCCTTCGGGCTCGGGCAAGTCGACGCTGCTGATGGTGCTCGCCGGGCTGGAGCGCGTCGATGCCGGCTCGGTGCGGATCGCCGGCGAGCCGATCACCGGGCGCAGCGAGGACGAGATCGCCGCCTTCCGCGGCCGCAATGTCGGCATCGTCTTCCAGTCCTTCCACCTGATGCCCAACATGACCGCGCTCGAGAACGTCGCCGTGCCGCTCGAGCTCGCCGGCCATGACGACCCTTTCGCCGTGGCGGAGCGCGAGCTCGCCGCGGTCGGACTGAGCGAGCGGCTGACGCACTATCCGGGCGAGCTTTCCGGCGGCGAGCAGCAGCGCGTCGCCATCGCCCGCGCGCTGGCGCCGTCGCCGAAGATCCTCATCGCCGACGAGCCGACCGGCAATCTCGACCAGGCGACGGGCCGCCAGGTCGCCGACCTGCTCTTCGCCAAGGCCGAGGAGCGCGGCATGACGCTGCTGCTGGTGACCCACGATCCGGCGCTCGCGTCGCGCTGCACGCGCCAGATCGCCATGCGCTCGGGCCGCATCGAGAACGCGCCGGCGCTCAAGGCGGTCACGGCGTGATCGCGCACTCGACTGATAGGACGGCGCCCCTTCGCGCCCCCCTCTGTCCTGTCGGACATCTCCCCCTCA
>CAYYZC010000130.1:5111-8227 GCA_964475605.1 uncultured Chelativorans sp. | reverse complement strand
TGGCCCGGCGCAGCTCGCGCAAGTAGCTGTCGAACTCGTCGCGCATCTCGTCTAGCTTGCGGCGCTCTTCCTCGATGCGCTCCAGCTCCTTGGTGCGCCAGTCGTCGAAGGCGATGTTTCCGGTGCGTGCGTGCATGTGCGCTCCCCTGTGGGCTCCCTTGCGGCAGGCGCCGAAGAAGTCCTTGCGGGCCTTGCCGAATTCGCCCCTGAAGTCGTCGAGCCGGTCACCCCAGATGATGTAGGCGAGCATCGCCAGGCCGAGCGGCCAGAAGACCATGAAACCGATGACCATCAGGGCGATGGTGGCCGGTGTCCACGCGGGACGGATCAGGGCGGTCTTGGTCATGTCGTCCGTTCCTTCTCAAGATGTTGCGCGGACCGTCGGGCCGCTTGGAATCGAGATGGGAACGGATTTCGATCGATTCAAGGATCGGCCGCTAGATTCCGATCAAGCCATTGAGTCGACCGCGTTTTTTGGCAAATTTCGGATGCGTTTCATGAACGGCTCGCGGCCTGGGCGACCAGCCCTTCCAGGGCCGACAGCATCATGCGGATGTCCTGCGGGCGCGACAGGCGATGGTCGCCGTCGCGGATGAGCGAGAAGACGACGTCGTCGCAGGGCAGGTGCTCGACGAGCTTGAGCGCATGGCTGTGCGGCACGTCCGGATCCTGCATGCCCTGCAGGATGTGGACCGGGCAATGGGTGTCGATCAGCCCCTCCATGACGCGGTTGGCGCGCCCGTCCTCGAACAGCGCGTGCGTATAGACGTTCGGCTCGTCCGAATAGTCCGACGGCTCCTCGAAATAGCCTTTCGTCCCCAGGTCGTCGCGCTGTGCCGCGGTCAGTTGCGGCTCCATGAGCAGCGCCGTGAAGTCCGGCGCCGGCGCAAGCAGCAGCAGGCCGGCGACGCGCGCGCCCTCGTTCGCCGCCTGGAGCTCCTGGATCATGCGCAGCGCGATCCAGCCGCCCATCGACGAGCCGACGAGGATCTGGGGCCCGTGCGTGAAGCTGCGGAGCACGGCGAGGCTCTGTCCGAGCCAGCGCGAGATGGTGCCGTCGGTGAAGGCGCCGCCGGATTCGCCATGGCCGGAATAGTCGTGTCGCATGAAGGCATGGCCATGCGCCGCCGCCCATCCGTCGAGCGCTTCGGCCTTGGTTCCGAGCATGTCGGACCGGTAGCCGCCGAGCCAGACGACCCCCGGCGCGGCGCCCTCGCGATGCCTGACGGCGATCCGGTCGCCTTCCACCGTGATGAAGCGCGGTGCGGTCCCGGCCATGGCAATTCTCCTCGATCGTCTCCGAAGCCAGCGCGCTCCATGCCAGCGCGAGCGCGCCGGGGAAAGGCCGCGCGGCCTTTCGCATCGACATGGCGGGACCTACGTGATTATCGCATCCTATTGTGCTATATGTACGATATGCCGGGTTCGGCCAGGAGCGATTTGCCTGTCGGACCACGGTCCTTCGTGTCAATAATTTGAGGAGATCACGACCATTCGCAGACCATTCAAAGCCGCGGCGCCAGTCAAGGAAGGCCCGCGCGCAAATCGCGACATTCGCGTTCCGCAGGTTCAGCTTATCGATGAAGACGGTCAGAACCTCGGAGTCAAATCGACAGACGAGGCCCTGAGCATGGCTGAGGAAGCGGGCCTGGACCTCGTGGAGATCGCACCGAATTCCCAGCCGCCCGTCTGCAAGATCACCGATCTGGGCAAGCTGAAATATCAGAGCCAGAAGAAGGCCTCCGAGGCCCGCAAGAAGCAGAAGACCATCGAGATCAAGGAGATCAAGATGCGTCCGAACATCGACATCCATGACTATGAGGTGAAGATGAAGGCGGTGCGCCGGTTCTTCGAGGAAGGCGACAAGGTCAAGCTGACGCTGCGCTTCCGCGGCCGCGAGATGGCGCATATGGAGCTCGGCATGCAGCTTCTCAACCGCGTCCGCGAGGAGGTCGGCGAGATCGCCAAGGTCGAAGCCGAGCCGAAGCTCGAAGGCCGCCAGATGATGAT
Source organism: uncultured Chelativorans sp. (assembly GCA_964475605.1). GTDB lineage: Bacteria > Pseudomonadota > Alphaproteobacteria > Rhizobiales > Rhizobiaceae > CAYYZC01. The sequence goes on along the minus strand of CAYYZC010000130.1, from coordinate 6,217 downwards.
GGTGCTGGCGCCGAGATAGCAGGATGGAAGTCCGGTCGCCGCGGCCTCTTCCGATGGAGGTGCGCGGCGCCCGTTTCCTCCGGCGAGCCGATCTCATCGCCATTTGGCGGGATTACATCGCCGCAGCCACGAAAAAAGCCGGCGCCAGGCGCCGGCCTTTCCGAACCCGTAGCGTCCGGTCGGAGAGCTACTCCGCCTCGTCCGCCGAAGCGGCATTGAGCAGGCCGTATTTCTCCTCGCCGATCTCCTTGATCAGGTCGAGCTGGGTCTCGAGGAAGTCGATATGGCCTTCCTCGTCGGCCAGAAGCTCCTCGAACAGCTTCATGGTGACGTAGTCGCCGAGCTCCTGGCAGATCTCGCGCGACTTCTTGTAGGAGGTGCGCGCCTCGTACTCGCCGGCAAGGTCGGCTTCCAGCACTTCCTTGACGTTCTGGCCGATCCTCAGCGGCCCGACCTTCTGCAGGTTCGGGTGGCCTTCCAGGAAGATGATCCGCGCGATGAGCTTGTCGGCGTGATGCATCTCCTCGATCGATTCGGCCCGCTCCTTGGCGGCGAGCTTCGCGTAGCCCCAGTCTTCCGTCAGCCGGTAGTGCAGCCAATACTGGTTGACCGCCCCCAGCTCGAGGAACAAGGCCTCGTTAAGCCGCTCGATGATTCGTTCTTCGCCCTTCATGGCTGCTGCTCCCGTACTGGCCGCGCAACTCTCGCACGCGGTCCAGGAATGGCACGATCTCCGTCCCGCCGCCACTGAGGCGGCGGTGGTAGTCTTCGGTCACCCGAATGATCGTTTCCACCACATTTGGAAAGCAGCCGCAACAGCGGCCTCGCTTGTGAAGGCGATGATAGACTTTCGCCGGCACGATGAGCTGCCACGAATCCTCGTCGAGGAGGTCTCGGATCGTTTCCTCGATCTCCCTCTGAGTGATCAGATTGCAATGGCAGACAAGCATTCTCGAACTCGAAACACCGTGCTTTCGTTTGTGCCCGCTTCCCCGGATATGGGAACCGTGGAGCGCCGTTGCACGCCCCGCGCCGACGGGCCGCACTAAACAACGGCTGCCGCGGTGCTGTCAATTCAAACATGAGTGGGACTGTCAGGTTGACGC
>CAYYZC010000130.1:0-5011 GCA_964475605.1 uncultured Chelativorans sp. | reverse complement strand
AAAAAGGGCTTGGGAAGCATGTGTTATCTTTGCAGCCTGTCGGCGCTCGAGGGTGCTGACATCGATCTCGGCAGCGCGCCTGCCTTCGAGGCAGCGTATACGGACAATCCGAACGCGCAGGGCACGACCAGTTCGGGCGAGGACCTCGGGATCAGGGTGCCGTTCCTGCCGGCGACGGCGACGACGCCGATCAACGGCATTCTCTGGGGAACGAAGTGGAAGCTCAACACGATCACCTATAGCTTCACCCAGAGCTGGCAGAACTACCAGACGAACAATCCCAACGATTTCAACCAGTACTGGCTCGATGAAAACCAGAACAACGTCAATGCGTTGATGGAGAACTTCACCACCCTGAATTCGGAGCAGATCACCGCGGCGCGGTTCGCCCTCGATGCGCAATACGGTTTCGGATTCTCGGTGGAAGGCTTCACCAATCTCCAGATCAGCCCGTCGCCGGGTTTCGGCGGCGGCACCATCCGCATCGCCAATTCCGACGACGCGGCGACGGCCTACGGCAATTTCCCGGTGGTCATCGATCAGACCACGACATGGGCGCAATATTTCAGCCAGGGCGACGTCTTCCTCGGCTCGGCGCAGGACTTCAATCCGCAGAACAGCCTGAAGACGCCGGCCGCCGGCAACTATGCCTGGGTGACCATGCTGCATGAGCTCGGCCATGCGCTCGGCCTCAAGCACGGCCATCAGCAGGTGCCCAACAACACCGTCATGCTGCCGAGCGAGTGGAACACGGTCGAATTCTCCATCATGACCTACACCACCTATGTGGGCGGGCTGTCGACCGGCGGATACAGCTTCGGCTGGTGGGATGCGCCGCAGACCTACATGATGCTCGACATTGCCGCGCTCCAGCACATGTACGGCGCCGACTTCACCACCAATGCCGGCAACACCGTCTACAAATGGACGCCCGGCAACGGCGACACGGTGGTGAACGGCAAGACCCAGATCGACGTCGGCGGCTCCCTCAACGGCAGCGAAGGCAGCAATCGCATCTTCATGACCGTGTGGGATGGCAACGGCATCGACACCTATGACCTGTCGGCCTACCGGACCGGCGTGAAGATCGATCTGCGGCCCGGCCGGGGATCGGTGTTCCACCGGGATCAGCTCGCCGATCTCGGCGGCGGCCCCAATGACGGCAAGGCGCGCTACAATGTCTACAACGCGTTCCAGTTCAAGGAGGATGCGCGGTCGCTGATCGAGAACGCCATCGGCGGATCGGGCAATGACAATATCGTCGGCAACCAGGCGAACAATGCGCTGACGGGCGGCGCGGGGAACGACACGCTTAGCGGCCTGGCCGGCAACGACACCCTCAATGGCGGCGCCGGTGCCGACCGGATGATCGGCGGCGCCGGCAACGACATCTACTATGTCGACAATGCCGGCGACACGGTCGACGAGTCCAGCGGATCGGGCGTCGACACGGTGCGTGCCTCCGTCACCTACAGCATGCTGAACACCAACCAGACCAAGGGGTCGGTCGAGAATCTGGTCCTGCTCGGCTCCGCCAGCATCAACGGCAGCGGCAACAACCTTTCCAACTCGATCACCGGAAACGCCGGCAACAACGCCCTTTACGGCTATGGCGGCAACGACACCATCTCCGGCGGCGCCGGCAATGACGTGATCGACGGCGGCACCGGCTCGGACAACATGATCGGCGGCGCCGGCAACGACGTCTACGTGGTCGACAGCGCCGGCGACATCGCCAACGAGACCGGCGGCACCGGCGTCGATACGGTCCGCTCGGCGGTGAGCTTCGATCTGGCGGGCGGGCAGGTGCGCGGCAGCGTCGAGAACCTCGTCCTGCAGGGCTCTGCGTCGATCAAGGGTAAGGGCAATGCGCTCGCCAATGTCATCGTCGGCAATGCCGGCGACAACGTCCTGGCCGGACGCGGCGGCAACGACAAGCTCCAGGGCGGCGCCGGCAAGGACACGCTCAAGGGCGGTGGCGGCAACGACACGCTCGAAGGCGGCGGCGGCAAGGACAAGCTCAAGGGCGGCGGTGGCAACGACACGCTCAAGGGTGGGGGCGGCAACGACACGCTTCAGGGCGGCGGCGGCAAGGACAAGCTGATCGGGGGCGGCGGCAAGGACGTGCTCACCGGCGGCGGCGGCAAGGACATCTTCGTCTTCAAGGCGTTGAAGGATTCGAAGCCCGGCAAGAAGCACGACGTCATCACCGATTTCGGCGGCAAGGACAAGATCAACCTGAAGAAGATCGACGCCGACAAGAGCAAGAAGGGCAACCAGAAGTTCGACTTCCTGGGCGAGCGCAGCGGCTTCTCGGGCGACGAGGGCCAGCTCCGCTACGAGATCAAGAAGAAGAAGACCTTCGTCTATGGCGACGTGACGGGCGACGGCAAGGCGGACTTCATGATCGAGCTCAAGGGCAAAATCCACCTCGACGCGAGCGATTTCATGCTCTGACGTGCCTGGTCCGTCCCGCGGTCCTTTCGGCCGCGGGACGGATCGTCCGTGCTGCTATTCGATATCGAACGAGACGCCCTGGGCGAGCGGCAGGTCGCGCGAATAGTTCACCGTGTTGGTGGCGCGGCGCATATAGGCCTTCCACGCATCCGAGCCGCTCTCGCGCCCGCCGCCGGTCTCTTTCTCGCCGCCGAACGCGCCGCCGATTTCCGCACCCGACGTGCCGATATTGACGTTGGCGATGCCGCAGTCGGAGCCCTCGGCGCCGAGGAAGCGCTCCGATTCCTGGATGTCGCGCGTGAAGATCGACGAGGAGAGGCCGGCACCGACCGCATTGTGATCGGCGAGGGCGGCGTCGAAATCCGAATAGCGCATGACGTAGAGGATTGGCGCGAAGGTCTCCTCCAGCACCGGTCCGTCCTGCTTCGGCATCTCGACCAGCGCCGGGCGGACATAGAAGGCCTGCGCATGGTCGTTGTCGATGCGCCCGCCGCCGGTGACCTTGCCGCCCGCCGCCTTTGCCGCTTCCAGCGCCCGCTCCATATTGTCGAAGGCGGCCTTGTCGATCAGCGGCCCGACCAGCGCTTCCGTCGTCAGCGGGCTGCCGATCGACACGCTCTCATAGGCTCGCCTCAGCCGCGGCACGAGATCGTCATAGACGCTGTCATGGACGAACAGGCGCCGCAGCGTCGTGCAGCGCTGGCCGGCCGTGCCCATGGCGCCGAAGGCGATGGCGCGCAGCGCCATGTCGAGATCGGCCGAGGGACAGACGATGCCGGCATTGTTGCCGCCGAGTTCCAGGATCGAGCGCGCGAAGCGCTTCGCCAGCCGCGGGCCGACCTCGCGGCCCATGCGCGTCGAGCCGGTGGCCGAGACCAGCGGCACCTTCGGGTGATCGACCAGCATCTCGCCGACGGCACGGTCGCCGATCAGCACCTGCAGCAGACCTTCCGGCACGAAGCCGGCGCGCCTGGCCGCCTTGTCGAAGATCGCCTTGCAGGCGAGCGCCGTCAGCGGCGTCTTCTCCGACGGCTTCCACACGACGGCATCGCCGCAGACCAGCGCCAGCGCCGCGTTCCACGACCATACCGCGACGGGGAAGTTGAAGGCCGAGATGACGCCGACCACGCCGAGCGGATGCCAGGTCTCCATCATGCGGTGGCCGGGGCGCTCGGTGGCGATGGTGAGCCCGTAGAGCTGGCGCGACAGGCCGACGGCGAAATCACAGATGTCGATCATTTCCTGGACCTCGCCGAGGCCCTCGGACCTGATCTTGCCGACCTCGATCGTCACCAGCCGGCCGAGGTCGTCCTTGGCGGCGCGCAACTCCTCGCCGAGCAGGCGCACCAGTTCCCCGCGCTTGGGCGCCGGTACCTGCCGCCATTGCCCGAAGGCCTCATATGCGGCGTCGATCGCCGCCCCGGCCTCCGCTGGAGAATGGGCGTGGACCGCCGCGATCTCTTCACCGGTGACCGGCGACAGCACCGCCATGTCGCCGCCCTCGATTTGCCCACGGGCCACGCCGAGGCGTTCGAGGATCACCGAGGTTTCCTGTCTGACATCCATGTTCCTTGGTCCTTTGTTCTCAAGAAATTCGGGCGCCGGCACCCGGCCGCAGGAGCGGCGGGCCGGTACGATCGAGGCATGGATTACCTCTTTTGGCGCCTCCGCGTCAAAGCGCCTGCCGGCAAGGGGTTGTCCGTTCCGGGAATCCCACATCGGACAACGCAGTTCTCCATCGTCGGGACTTTGTTCCTGAATTGTTCTTGCCAATGTCCCTTCGCCATGCTTAGCTGACGGGACGTGTTCTTCGGGTGGAGCGGAACGGGGTCGGGCATAGAGGGCCGAGGGGAACCATGGTAGCGCATATCTCGACAATCGCGTTCGAGGGCATCGAGACGATCCCGGTCGACGTCCAGATCATGGTGGCGCCCGGCAAGATGGGCATTCAGATCGTCGGGCTCGGCGACAAGGCGGTGGCGGAAAGCCGCGAGCGGGTGCAGGCCGCGCTCCATGCCTCGGGCCTGTCGATGCCGCCGAAGAAGGTCACGGTCAATCTGGCGCCGGCGGACCTGCCGAAGGAAGGCAGCCACTACGACCTGCCGATCGCGCTCGGCCTGATGGCCGCGCTCGGCGCCCTGCCTGCCGATGCGCTACGCGATTTCGTGGTGATCGGCGAACTCTCGCTCGACGGCACCATCGCGCCCGTGGCCGGCGCGCTGCCTGCCGCGATCGGCGCCAATGCCGCCGGCAAGGGGCTGATCTGTCCTTACGAATCCGGGCCGGAGGCGGCCTGGGCCGGATCGGAGATCGAGATCGTCGCGCCGCGCAGCCTGATCTCGCTCGCCAATCATTTCCGCGGCACGCAAGTCCTGTCGCGGCCGGTGCCGGCGATCCGGCCGCCCTCGGCGATGCTTCCCGACCTCGCCGACATCAAGGGGCAGGAGACGGCGAAGCGTGTCCTCGAAGTGGCCGCCGCCGGCGGGCACAACCTGCTGATGGTCGGCCCGCCCGGCGCCGGCAAGTCCATGCTCGCCCAGCGCCTGCCCTCGAT
>CAYYZC010000129.1:0-8254 GCA_964475605.1 uncultured Chelativorans sp. | reverse complement strand
GCGCTTCCACACCGTCTATTGGCCCGCCTTCCTGATGTCGGCCGGGATCGACCTGCCGAAGCGCGTCTTCGCCCACGGCTTCCTGTTCAACCGCGGCGAGAAGATGTCGAAATCGGTCGGCAACGTCATCGATCCGTTTGCCCTGGTCGAGCATTACGGCCTCGACCAGGTGCGCTATTTCCTGCTGCGCGAGGTGCCGTTCGGACAGGACGGCAATTACAGCCATGAAGGCATCGTGGCGCGCAGCAATGCCGAGCTCGCCAACGATCTCGGCAATCTGGCGCAGCGCTCGCTGTCGATGATCGCCAAGAATTGCGGCGGCGAGGTGCCGGAGCAGGGCGCCCTGACCGAGCCCGACCGGGCGATCCTGGCGCAGGCGGTCGAGGCCCTGGAGCTCGGCCGCAAGGCGATCGCGACCCAGGCGATCCACCAGGCCGTCGCCGCGGTCTTTGCCGTCGTTGCCGAAGCGAACCGCTATTTCGCAGGCCAGGAGCCCTGGGCGCTGCGCAAGAGCGATCCGGCGCGCATGGCGACGGTGCTCTGGACGACGGCCGAAGTGGTGCGCCGTGTCGCGATCCTGTGCCAGCCTTACATTCCGGGCTCGGCAGCGAAGCTCCTCGACACGCTCGCGGCACCGCAAGGCGAGCGCGACTTCGCTCATATCGCCGACGATTTCGCGCTGCGCGCGGGGACCACGCTACCGGCTCCGCAAGCGATCTTCCCGCGCTATGTCGAGCAGGAAGCGGGCTGAGGCGGCAACATGCTCGTCGACAGCCATTGCCATCTCGACTTTCCCGATTTCGAGGGCGAGATCGATGCGCTGATCGATCGTGCCGACGCCGCCGGCGTCGGCCTGATGGTGACGATCTCGACGCGTGTGCGCAGGTTCGACCGCATCCGTGCGCTGGCGGAAGCCCATGACCGGATCTTCTGCTCGGTCGGCACCCATCCGCACAACGCGGCGGAAGAGCTCGACGTGACGGCGGACGAACTGGTGCGTCTCGCCGAGCACCCGAAGGTCGTGGCGATCGGCGAGGCGGGTCTCGACTATTTCTACGATCGCTCGCCGCGCGATGCGCAGGCGAAGGGTTTCCGCACCCATATCGAGGCGGCACGCCGCACCGGCCTGCCCCTCGTCATCCACGCCCGCGACGCGGACGACGACATTGCGGCGATCCTGGAGGAGGAGACGGGGAAGGGGGCGTTCCCCTTCGTGCTCCACTGCTTCTCCTCCGGCGCCGGCCTGGCGCGGCGCGGCCTGGCGCTCGGCGGTTATGTGTCCTTCTCGGGCATCCTGACCTTCAGGAAGTCGGATGCGCTGCGCGACATCGCCCGCGAGGTGCCGCGCGACCGGTTGCTGGTCGAGACCGATGCGCCGTTCCTGGCGCCGCCGCCGCATCGGGGAAAGCGCAACGAGCCGGCCTATGTGGCCGAGACGGCGCGCGTGCTCGCCGATACGATCGGTCTCGATACGGACGAGATCGCGGCGCTGACGACGGAGAATTTCTTTCGCCTGTTCTCCAGGGCGAAGCGGCCGGACACAAATGCCTGACCGCTACCGCCTGACGATCCTCGGCTGCGGCTCGTCGCCCGGCTGCCCGCGCATCAACGGAGACTGGGGCGCCTGCGACCCGGAAGAGCCGCGCAACCGGCGGCGGCGGGCCTCAGCGATGGTCGAGCGCATCGGAGCGAAAGGCATTACGCGCGTCGTCATCGACACCGGGCCGGATTTCCGCGAGCAGATGCTGATGGTGGGCGCCGAGCGTATCGACGCCGTCGTCTACACCCACGCCCATGCCGACCATATCCACGGCATAGATGATCTGCGCGGCTATTTCCTCGCCCAGCGCCAGCGGATTCCGATTCATGCCGACCGCCCGACGCTGGACCGGCTCAAGGACGGCTTCGGCTATTGTTTCGAGACGCCGCCCGGCAGCTCCTATCCTCCCATCGTGGACGAGAACGTCATCGCCCATGACATGCCGCTCGGCATCGACGGAGCCGGAGGGCCTGTGACGCTGGAACCACTGGCACAGATCCATGGCGACATCATCTCGCTGGGGTTCCGGATAGGAAATTTCGCCTATTGCTCCGATGTCTCGGATTTCCCGGAGGATACCGCCGATCGCCTCCGGGATCTCGACCTGCTCGTCATCGGCGCGCTGCAGCACCGGACCCATCCGAGCCATCTGTCGCTCGGCCAGGCGCTGGATTGGATCGAGCGGCTGAGACCGCGCCGGGCGCTGCTCACCCATATGCATATCCCGCTCGACTACCGCGAGACGCTCGACGCGACGCCGCGGCATGTCGAGCCTGCCTATGATGGGCTAGCGGTTGAATTTCCGGTTTGAAATAGCTGATTTTGAAGGAATATTTCATGAGCAAGAGCATCGACAGGGTTTTGAGCGCTGCCAAGGCCGCCGGGCTCGAGGTCGATATCCGGCGCATGGGCCAGTCGACGCGGACCGCGGAGGAAGCAGCCGCGCAATGCGGGTGCAGCGTCTCCCAGATCGTCAAATCGCTGATCTTCAAGGGCAGCGACAGCGACCGGCTCTATCTGTTCCTGGTCTCCGGAACGAACCAGCTCGACCTGACCAGGGCGGCCGCACTTGCCGGCGAGAAACTGGAACGCGCCGATCCGCGCCTGATCCGCGAGCGCACCGGCTTCGCCATCGGCGGCGTATCGCCGATCGGCCATCTGGAGCAGCCCGAGGCTTTCGCCGACGAGACATTGCTGAAACACGAAACCGTCTGGGCTGCGGCAGGCGCGCATGACGCGGTCTTCGCGGCTGCGCCCGGAGCGCTTATAGAAGCGGCCGGCGCAAGGCCTGCGGCTCTCGCAGCATGATATTCCGGGCACCCGTGAGTTCCATAATCTATCTTATGCGACTTTCATTTGCAGGACCGGCCGGCAGGAAGGATTGCGATTGCCCATGAAGCCCTCGCGCGACATCTCCCGTCTCATCGAGATCATGGCCGCCCTGCGCGATCCGTCGACCGGCTGTCCGTGGGACATCGAGCAGGATTTCCGCTCCATCGCGCCCTATACGATCGAGGAAGCCTATGAGGTCGCGGATGCGATCGAACGTGGCGACATCGACGATCTGCGCGAGGAGCTCGGCGACCTGCTGCTCCAGGTCGTCTACCATGCTCGCATGGCCGAGGAGCAAGGCGAGTTCGCCTTCACAGACGTTGTCGAGGCGATCACGCGCAAGATGATCCGGCGTCACCCGCATGTGTTCGGCGACGAGAAGGCGCGCAGCGCCGGCATGGCCTAGGGCATGTGGGAGAAGATCATGGCCGAGGAGAAGGCGGAGCGGCTGGCTCGCCACGCCGTAAAAGGCACCGAGGGCGAGCGGCCGAAAGGTTTCCTCGACGACGTGCCGCACGCGCATCCGGCACTCACCCTCGCCTTGAAGCTGCAGCAGAAGGCGGCGCACGTCGGCTTCGACTGGAAAGACGCCGCACCGATCCTCGACAAGATCGTGGAGGAGATCGGCGAGCTGCGCGAAGCGATGGCAGCGGACGACGAGGCATCGATCAAGGACGAGTTCGGCGACGTGCTGTTCGCGCTGGTCAATTTCGGCCGTCATCTCGGCATCGACGCCGAGGATGCGCTGCGCGGCACCAACCAGAAATTCCGGCGCCGCTTCCACCGTGTCGAGGATGCGCTGCGCGACGAAGGCGTTGCGCTCGGCGACGCCGGGCTGGAGCGGATGGAAGCTCTGTGGCAGAAGGCAAAGAGCGACGAGGAGCCGCGCTAGCCAGCCTGAAATTCAGGCGTTGTTGCCGAGGCGCCGCTCGACCTCGGCCCTCGTCGCCTCGGTGGCGCGCAATTTGAGCTCGACGCCGCCGTCGCCGCGGTCCTCGCGCTCCACGACCTCGCTGTTGCGATAGATCCAGTCGAGCAGCGACAGCCTGTCAGGCTCCAGATGCGCAGCGAAGAGGGTGAGCCGACCGGCGATCCTCTCCTCGACGATCGCCAGGAGGGCATCGACCCCCTCGCCCGTCGCCGCCGAGACCACGATCGGCGGTCGGCCGTGCGCGGCCTGCTCGTGGAGGAAATGCCGGCGTGCCGCGGGATCGAGCAGGTCGATCTTGTTCCAGACCTCGATGACATGCTCCGCGTCGCCGGCATCGACGCCGAGATCGCGCAGGATCGCCTCGACATCCTGTGCCTGCGCTGCCGTGTCGGGATCGGAAATGTCGCGCAGATGCAGCACGAGATCGGCCTCGACCACCTCTTCGAGCGTCGCCCGGAAGGCGGCGACCAGATGGGTCGGCAGATCGGAGATGAAGCCGACCGTATCGGAGAGGATGACGATCGTGCCGTGCGGCAGGCGGACGCGGCGCAAGGTCGGGTCGAGCGTGGCGAACAGCATGTCTTCCGCCAGCACCTCCGAGCCCGTCAGCCGGTTGAAGAGCGTGGACTTGCCGGCATTGGTGTAGCCGACGATGGCGACGATCGGATACGGCACCTTGCGGCGCTTGGCGCGGTGCAGCTCGCGCGTGCGGCGCACCGTTTCGAGCTCGCGGTTGAGCTTGACGATCTTCTCCTGCAGCAGACGCCGGTCGGCCTCGATCTGCGTCTCGCCCGGCCCGCCGAGGAAGCCGGCACCGCCGCGCTGGCGCTCCAGGTGGGTCCAGCTTCGAACGAGGCGTCCGCGCTGATAGTTGAGATGGGCGAGATCGACCTGCAGCACGCCCTCCCTCGTGCGCGCACGGCGGCCGAAGATCTCGAGGATCAGCCCGGTCCGATCGAGCACCTTGGCGTCGAGCGCGCGCTCCAGATTGCGCTGCTGCACCGGCGTCAGCGGATGGTCGACGATGACCAGCTCGGCGTCGAGCTCCTTCACCAGCGCCACGAACTGGTCGACCTTGCCGGCGCCGAGCAGCGTCGAAGGCCGCGGTTCGCTGACGGCGACGATCTCGGCATGGACGATGTCGAGGTCGATCGCGGCGGCAAGGCCCGTCGCTTCCTCAAGCCGTGCGTCGTCCGACCGTTTCGGCTTTGCCGCCGCACCGTTCCTGTCGGCACGACGCATACTGGCAAGCACCGGCACGACGACGATCGCAGCCGTCGGCGCGGCCGACCCGCTTGCGTGGGTCGGCATCGTTCCGCCCCCTGGCCGGTCGGGATCAGTCAATCAGGCGTCCCGGTTTTCCTCGCCGTCGAAAAGCTGCACCGGCTGACTCGGCATGATGGTCGAGATCGCGTGCTTGTAGACGAGCTGCGAGTGGCCGTCGCGGCGCAGAAGCACGCAGAAATTGTCGAACGAGGTGACCACTCCGGTGAGTTTCACGCCGTTGACGAGGAATATCGTCAGTGGATTCTTGCTCTTGCGGACCGTGTTGAGGAACAGGTCCTGCAGGTTCTGTGAACGTTCCGCCATTCTTCTTTTCTTTCGCCAATCGCTGCGGTTACGCTGGCAGTAGCACCCGTTCGGGCGCTGCGTGTCAAGCGTCGATGCGGCGCAGGTCCCCCACCCCGGCGGCCCTCGCCTCGTCAGGCGTTATCAGGCCGGCCTCTTTTCCGCAACGTCAAAAAAGGCCTCGCGCAGCGCCAGCGTCACCGATCCCGGATGGCCGTTGGCGACCGGCGCGCCGTCGATCTCGACCACCGGCATGACGACGGTCGATGCGGCGGTGATGAAGGCTTCCCGCGCCGCCTTCGCCTCTTCGACGGTGAAGCCGCGCTCCTCGACGGGAAGGCCGAGCTTCGCCGCGACGTCCATCACCGTGGCGCGGGTGACGCCGCGCAATATGCCGAACTCGGCCGGCCGCGTGACCAGGGTCCCCTCGCCCGTCAGGATCCAGACATTGGTCGCGGCGCCCTCCTTGACGGTGCCGTCGGGATCGATGAACCAGGCTTCCTGGGCGCCCGCATCGCGCGCCTGCTGGCGCGCCAGCACGTTGGGCAGCAGGCCGACCGTCTTGATGTCGACGCGCTCCCAGCGGCTCTCCGGCACGGTGATGACCTTGATGCCGCTTTCGGCGCGCCTGGCCGCGGCCGCCGGGTCGGTGCGCTTCGCCGTCACCACCAGCGCAGCCCTGACCGGGCTGGTCGGGAAGAAATGGTCGCGCGGCGCCACGCCCCGCGTCACCTGGATGTAAACCAGCCCGTTCCGGACGCGATTGCGGCGCACGACCTCGCGCATGATGTGCTCGAGGCTCCGGCGCGACAGCGGCCAGCCGATCTTCAGCTCGCGCAGCGAGCGGTCGAGGCGGTCGAGATGCCGCGTCACGTCCATGATGAAGCCGCGCGCGACCTCGCACACCTCGTAGACGCCGTCGGCGAACTGGTAGCCGCGGTCCTCGACATGGACGGCGGCTCTGGCGTGCGGCACGTAACGCCCGTTGACGTAAGCAATGCGCGGCATGGGACTCCTCGAAAGCTGGATGATTAGAAGAACTCGATGCTGACCCTGAACATCTGCTCGACCTGCTTGAGCGCGTCGGCCATGGCAAGCATCACGACGCGATCCCTGGGCTTTATCCGCAGCGATCCGTCCGGCTTGATCACGGCGCCGTCGCGATAGATGGCGCCGAGCCGCATTCCGTGCGGCAGGTCGAGCTCGCGCAGCCGAGGACCGACCAGCGGCGACGTCTCGAGCGCCTCCGCCTCGATGATCTCCGCCGCGCCCTGGTGGATGCTGTGGACCGCGCGGATGCGCCCGCGCCGGACATGCTGCAGGATGCGCGAGATCGTCACCGAGCGCGGATTGACATAGGCGTCGATGCCGAGCGTGCTGGTGAAGTCGTGATAGGTCGGGTTGTTGAGGAGCGCGAGGTTGGCCTTGCAGCCGAGCCGCTTGGCCATGACGCTGGAAAGGATGTTGACCTGGTCGTCATTGGTGACGGCGACCATCAGATCGGCATCCTGGATGTCGGCTTCCATCAGCAGCTTCTGGTCGAGCGCGCTGCCGTGGAGCACCACGGTACGTCGCAATTCGTCGGCGATCGCCACGGCGCGGTCGCGGCCGTTCTCGATGATCTTGACCTTGGTGCGCCCGCGCCTCTGCTCTATGGCGCGTGCGACATAGAGGCCGATATTGCCGCCGCCGGCGATCACCAGGCGCTCCGCCTCCTTCTCGTCGTGGCCGAACAGGCCGAGCGTGCGGCGCACCTGCGGCTTCGTGGTGATGACATAGGCGAGGTCGCCGGCCGCGAGCTGGTCGGCCGAATGCGGCACGAAGAGCCTGCCGCCGCGCGACACCCCGACCACGGAGGACGGCAGGTCGGGGAAGAGCTCGGAGAGCTGCAACAGCGACGTGTTGATGACGGGGCAGTCCTCCATGCATTCGATCGCCACCATCGCCACCTTGCCCTCGGCGAAGGCGACGACGTCGGTGGCGCCCGGCAGCGCCATGCGCCGCAGCACCATCTCGCCGACCTCCAGCTCGGGCGAGATGATGACGTCGATCGGCATATGGTCCCGCGAGAACAGGTCCATATAGTGCGGCTCGAGATAGGACTGGGCGCGGATGCGCGCGATCTTGGTCGGTACGTTGAAGAGCGAATGCGCCACCTGGCAGGCCACCATGTTGACCTCGTCATGAAGCGTGACCGCGATGATCATGTCGGCCTGCTGGGCCCCGGCGGCCTCCAGCACGGTCGGGTGCGCGCCGTGGCCGACGAAGCCGCGCACGTCGAGCGTGTCGCGCACGCCGCGGATCAGTTCGGGCGAGGTATCGATGACGGAGACGTCATTGCGCTCCGAGGCGAGCTTTTCCGCTATGCCGTAGCCGACCTGCCCCGCCCCGCAGATGATGACCTTCATACCAGCCCTCGATCAGACCCCGAGCGATTTCAGCTTGCGGTGCAGGGCCGAGCGCTCCATGCCGATGAACTCCGCCGTGCGCGAGATATTGCCGCCGAAGCGGTTGATCTGCGCCAGCAGATATTCCTTCTCGAACATCTCGCGTGCCTCGCGCAGCGGCAGCGCCATGATGTGCTGGTCGGACTGGTTCGGCGCGCGCGGCATCACGTCGCCGATCTCCTGCGGCAGCAGGTCGGCGGTGATCGGCGAATCGATGTCGTCGCCGCGGGCCAGGATCATCAGCCGCTCGATATTGTTCTTGAGCTGGCGGACATTGCCCGGCCAGTTGTGCGCCTGGAGCACGGCCAGCGCGTCGTCGCCGACGCGGCGGATGCGGATGCCCGACTGGTTCGCCACCTGCGTCATGAAATGGTCGACCAGATAGGGGATGTCCTCGCGCCGCTCCGAGAGCGCCGGCACCGCGACGGGCACGCC
>CAYYZC010000128.1:5898-8324 GCA_964475605.1 uncultured Chelativorans sp. | reverse complement strand
ATGAATTCTCCGGCGGGCAGCGCCAGCGCATCGCGATCGCCCGCGCCATGGTGCTGAAGCCGCGCTTCGTCATGCTCGACGAGCCGACGTCCGCGCTCGACATGAGCGTACAGGCGCAGGTGGTCGACCTGCTGCGCGACCTGCAGAAGCGGCACGACCTCGCCTATCTCTTCATCAGCCACGACCTCAAGGTGGTGCGCGCGCTCGCCAACGAGGTGATCGTGATGCGCAACGGCGTCGTCGTGGAGCACGGCACCTCGGAGCAGATCTTCGAGAACCCGCAGACCGACTACACCAGGGCGCTGATCGCGGCCGCCTTCGAGATCGCCACCGCGCCGGCCGGCGTGGTCAGCCAGTAGCAACGGCAGTTTCCAGATGAATCCATCACCCCGCCCCGGACGCGTCCTGCTGTCGGTCACCGGCTACGATCCGCATCGCTGGCACGAGCTGCTCGCGGTCGAGCGCGACGTGGTCGGCGAAGCTGACAGGCCGTCGGATCCGTCGATCGACTATGCGGTGGTGTGGAAGCATCGATACGGCGCCCTCGCCGGCCTGCCCAATCTCAAGGCCATCTTCTCGGTCGGCGCCGGGGTCGACCACATCCTCGCCGATCCGCAGCTTCCGGAGGTGCCGATCGTGCGCGTGGTGGCGCCCAACCTCACCCAGCACATGATCGAATATGTGTGCTGGCGCGTTCTCGACCATCACCGCCAGGGCGCATCCTACCGCATCCAGCAGAAGCGCCGCATCTGGCATGAGCCCGCCCAGCCTTCCGCGGAGGAGGTGACGGTCGGCATCATGGGCATGGGCCAGCTCGGCCGCGGCGCGGCACGCGCACTCGGCGCGCTCGGCTTCAGGATCAACGGCTGGACGCGGACACCGCAGCAGATCGACGGCGTCGATTGCCGGCACGGCGAGGACGGCCTCGGTCCCTTCCTGAACGCGACCGACATCCTCGTCGTTCTGCTGCCGCACACGCCGGCGACGGAAGGCATCGTCGACTATCGGCTGCTCAGCCGGCTGCGGCGCGACAACAGGCTCGGCGGCGCCTTCCTGATCAATGCCGGCCGCGGCAAATTGCAGAAGGAAGCCGACATCGTGCGCGCGCTCGACGAGGGCATCCTGAAAGAGGCGAGCCTCGACGTCTTCGAGACGGAGCCGCTGCCTGCCGAAAGCCCGCTCTGGGGCCATCCCAAGGCGTTCGTCACGCCGCATGCGGCGGCGACCTCCGACCCGGTCCACCTCGCCCCGATCATGCTCGCACAGATGACGCGGTTCGAGCGCGGCGAGAAGCTGGACTATCTGGTCGACCGGCAGGCCGGGTACTGACGCGGAGCGTCAGGGCCGCCTGAAGACCGTCGGCCGTCCGTAGAGAGCGGCTATGCGCTCTATGGCGCCGGCAAGCGGCTCGCGCGACACCATCATCGTGCGGCCGTTGGCATGGATGACATGGCGGTCGTCGGTCATGATCGCGATATGGCCCTGCCAGAAGACGAGATCGCCGCGCCGCAGCCCCGTCAGCCCGGTGCCGATGTCGAGCCGCTCCCCGAGCCCTTGCGCCTGCATGTCGGTGTCGCGCGGGACGGTCCGGCCCGTCATGCGCATCGAAAGCTGCACAAGGCCGGAGCAGTCGATGCCGAATGCGCTCGTCCCGCCCCAGAGATAGGGCGTGCGTTCCAACCCCTCCGCCACGGCGACGAAATCGTCGTCCATCTCGCCGAGCGGGCGCAGATGGTCGGCCACGATCGCCGAGCCGTCGTCGAGCAGAGCATAGACGGTGCCGCGCGTCTCGGCGCTTCCCAGGATGCAAACGGCGCAGCCAAGCGACAGGGCCTGCCTCGCAGGCGTCTTCATGTCCGGCTCGCGATAGACGAAGGTGCGCGGCACCCGGACCCGATGCGTCAAGGACGGCATGTCAGGCCCGATGCCGTCCATGGGCGCATAGCCGACATAATGGTCGCGCAGCGACTGGATCCAGGCAAAGCCGCCGCTCTCCTCGAAGACCAGCACCTCGTCGCCGGCCAGGAGCTGGGTGTCCAGCCCCGCACCGGGATCCGGCGCGTGGCGCAGGTCGAGCACCGGCGCGACCACACGCGCCCTGCGCCCCTCGGCATAGCGGCGCGCCTGCACCTGCCCCTTCAGGCGGATATCGGCGAGATCGTCGCGGAAGGCGTTGAGGCGCGGATCGAGGCTCATAGCGGAAGTTCCTCCGCCCTGGCGATGATCGCGTCGCCGAACCGCTCCACGAACAATGCGCCTTCCACCGTGCGCTTGATCAGCACGTTGCGGCGGTCGTTCTCGTCGCGATGGCGCGACACCAGCTTGAGCGCGCCCATCGTGTCGAGCGCGCGGGTGATCACCGGCTTGGTGACGCCGAGCGTGTCGGCGAGGCCGCGCACCGTGTGCGGCGGCGGGTCGAGATAGAT
>CAYYZC010000128.1:0-5798 GCA_964475605.1 uncultured Chelativorans sp. | reverse complement strand
GATCGAGCATGAATCTGTCCGGCATCCGCTTTCGGGATCATGCCCTGGAGCACTCACCCGAAGCGCTGCGCGATGATCTTCTCCAATGCCCTGATCCCCTGCGCCTCGCCGCCGACCGGGCAATGCGGCTTCTCGACCGGATTCCAGCCGAAGACGTCGAGATGGACCCAGGACGATGCCTTCTCGACGAAGCGGCGCAGGAAGAGCGCCGCCGTCACCGCTCCGGCGAAGCCGTCGCTCGTCACATTGTTCACGTCGGCGACCTTCGAGGACAGCTTCGAATCATAGGGCTTCCAGAGCGGCAGGCGCCAGAGCGGATCGGCGACCTCCGACGAAGCCGCCGACAGCTCGCCGGCAAGCGCATCGTCGTCGGTGAAGAAGGGTGGCAGGTCGGGTCCGAGCGCGACCCGCGCGGCGCCCGTCAGCGTCGCCATGTCGACGAGAAGCTGCGGCGCCTCCTCGTCGGCGAGCGCCAGCGCGTCGGCCAGCACGAGACGGCCCTCGGCATCGGTGTTGCCGATCTCGACGGTCATGCCCTTGCGGCTTTTCAGGACGTCGCCCGGGCGGAAGGAATTGCCCGAGATCGCATTCTCGACCGCCGGCACGAGCAGGCGAAGCCTGACATCGAGCCGGGCCGCCATGACGATCGAGGCGAGGCCGATCACATTGGCCGCACCGCCCATGTCCTTCTTCATCAGGAGCATGCCGCTTGCCGGCTTGATGTCGAGCCCGCCGGTGTCGAAGCAGACGCCCTTGCCGACCAGCGTCACCTTCGGCGCGTCCTCGCGCCCCCAGCGCATGTCGATCAGGCGCGGCGCCTGCGGGGAGGCGCGGCCGACCGCATGGATCATCGGGAAATTGCCGCCGAGGAGGTCGTCGCCTGCGGTGACGGAGATTTCGGCCGAATGCGCCTCGGCAAGCCCGCGCACCGCCGCCTCGAGCTCCTCGGGACCCAGGTCGTTTGTCGGCGTATTGATGAGGTCGCGGACGAGGAACACGGCTTCGGCGCGGCGGCGCACCGCGTCGCGATCGACCCCGGCCGGGACCTCGAACTCGATATCGGGAGAAGGTCTGTCCTTGTAGCGGGCGAAGCCGTAACCGCCGAGCATCAGCCCCAGCGTCGCGAGCTCGTCGGCGCCCGGGGACGCAGCGAACTTCCATGGTCCCGCCGGAAGCTTGCGGGCGAGCGTGCCCGCGGAAAGCGCGTCCTGCCCGGAGGGCTGCTCGGCCACCCCGAACAGCGCGCCGGCGACCCCGCCTTCTTCCGACGGCAGGACCAGCAGGCTGCCGGCCTTCGCCTCGTAGCCGTTCGCCTCGATCCAGCGCCGGGCGGAAGCCGGCAGGTCGAGCCCGGCGAGGCCCTTGCGGGTGACGAGATGGACCGGCCGTGCGGAGGCGATCGGGCCGGCTGAAAGCGTGACGGGCATTCCATGCTCCCGGCGGTCGTGACTTCGAGCCCCTAACCGCCCGTCAGGATTGCGGATTGGGGCTGCTCATATGTTTCACCTGCTCGATCGGTGTCGCGTTACCGCACGTTGCTGCTGTCGTCACGGCGTGGCTGGTGTAGCCTCACCAGCCGAAATCACCCATCTGCAGAGTGTGGGTTCCCACCAGCTTGATCGAGAAATCGGCGGTGCCGTTGCCGGTGAAGTCACCATAGACGTAGGTGTCGCCACCCTGATGCTCGTAGCGGATTTCCTTGCTGCCGTCGGCGTTGAAGTCACCGGCACCCTGGAAGATGAACTGCCCGATGTCGCTGATGCCTATAATGTCGCCATCCGATCGGGAGAAGTCGTGGATGGTGTCGCGGCCGCTGGCTGCGACCGTGGAATCGGAAAGCTTGGTAAAGACGAAGACGTCGGCCCCGCCGCCGCCCCACAGGTCGTCGGCTCCGAGGTCTCCCTGGAGATGATCCCGACCGCCGTCGCCGCGCAGGATGTCGTTGCCGTTGCCGCCGAAGAGGAAATCCGCGCCGGCCCCGCCCTCGATCGTGTCGGCGCCGCCTTGACCGAAGAGATTGTCCTTGCCGCCGCCGCCGAAAATCTTGTCCTTTCCGGCGCCGCCATAGATATGGTCTGCCCCGCCATTGCCGCGCAGCTCGTCGGCGCCTGCGTCTCCCCATATCTGGTCGCGGCCGCCGCCGCCCTTGATGATGTCGGCGCCGCCCCCACCGTAGAGGACGTCATCGCCGCCACCACCGAAGATCTTGTCCTTGCCGGCACCGCCATAGATCATGTCGTCGCCGCGATACCCGTAGATCAGGTCTGCGCCACGGAACCCGTAGATGACGTCGTCCTGATGCGAAGCATGGATCGTGTCGGAGCCACGCAGTGCGTTGGTCAGAAGCGAGAGCGCGGCGCTGTTCGTGCCGGCCTCTGCCGCCTTCAGTATGTCGACCGCCTTGACCTTGAACCCTGTCGCATTGACCAGCTGCTTGCCTTCGTAGTGGTAGCTGTAGCCCGTCACCGTACCGGAGTTGGGTGCGCCGTCGCTGTCATATTTGAGCCCCGTGCCGGTGAAGCGGTCCGATTCGCCGCCTTCATAGGTGATCCGAAAGGAATTGGGGGACGTGACGTAATCGGTGCCGTCCAGCAATCCGGAGAGGTTGACCTCCCTCATATCCACGCCGAACGACTTGTTGAACCTTACAATGCCCATTTTTCAAACCCTCTTGTGCCCCTTTGGAGGTTGTTTCGTAGAAGGCGCCTCCTTTCCGGTCAACCTCGGTCACATGGGGTAGTGCGCGGGGTTTCCAGTGCGTCACCACGGCGGCCGGCCGGTGACAGCGTCACGCGGCGGCAAAACCTGCTGCGGGCGGATGTTCCGGAACCGGTTCGACGGCAAGCCGCTGCAACGTGCCCCAATGATTTCAACGACCTATCGTTAACCCTCCGTTAGGGTTAACAGAATATTTCTCCTTCCGGAAAGGGACCGGCGTCCCTCGGACCGTGACCGGAGAAACAGCGTCGATGTTGACCAATCTTCCCGCGAAGGCAACGGCAAGCCGGCTGACCGTCACCGCAATCACGCTGATCCTCGCCGCGTCGCTCGCCGGCTGCGCCAACAGCCGCCTGACGACGGGCTCGGTCAACTCCTCCGCTCCCCAGGCGAGAGCGCAGATGTCGACGCAGGAACTGGAGCGGACGACCGATTCGATCGGTCATGCCTACGCGTCGAACCCGAAGGACATGAACACGGCGATGCGCTATGCGGCGATGCTGCAGGCGACGGGACGCGACAACCAGTCGCTCGCCGTCAT
This sequence comes from uncultured Chelativorans sp., assembly GCA_964475605.1. Lineage (GTDB taxonomy): Bacteria > Pseudomonadota > Alphaproteobacteria > Rhizobiales > Rhizobiaceae > CAYYZC01. The sequence goes on along the minus strand of CAYYZC010000128.1, from coordinate 2,539 downwards.
GCGCAAGCTCGCCATCGACTATCCGCGCGATCGCAACGTGCTTGCCGCCTACGGCAAGGCGCTTGCCGCCGCCGGCGAGTTCGAGCCGGCGCTAGACGCCGTGCGCCGGGCGCAGACGCCGGAATATCCGGACTGGAAGCTGGTTTCGGCGGAAGCCGCCATCCTCGACCAGCTCGGACGTACGGACGATGCGCGGGCGCTCTACCGCAAGGCCCTCGACCTCGTCCCGAACGAGCCCACCGTGCTCTCCAATCTCGGCATGTCCTACGTGCTGGCAGGCGACCTCAAGACAGCCGAGAAGCATATGCGCAAGGCCGTCGAGCAGCCCAAGGCCGACGGCCGGATCCGGCAGAACCTGGCGCTGGTCGTCGGCCTGCAGGGCCGGTTCAGCGAGGCCGAGCAGATAGCGCGCGGCGAACTTTCGCCGGAACAGGCGCAGGCCAATGTCGACTATCTGCGCTCGATGCTGTCGCAGCAGAACGCCTGGAACCAGCTCGAGGCGGAAGAAAAGAAGACCAACTGATCCGCCCTCGCTTCGCAGCAATCGGCAATCGGACGGGATACGAAAAAGCCCGGCCCTCTTCGAGGCGCCGGGCAATGGCAGGCATGCCGGAGGGGATCCGGCGGGCATGTGGGAGCTGCCTGCGTAAGCTTCAGTCGGTCAGCCGACGCGGCGTGCGCCGAACTCGGTCCAGTAGCGCTCGCGCGCCATCGTCGAAAGCCGTGCCGTCGGGTCGGTTCTGAACGGCACGTGCCTGGCGACGATCAGGTCGCCGCGCATCAGGCCGAGATCGGCAAGCTGGTGATCGGAAAGCTCGCCGAGATCGCTGATATGACGGCGGTTGCGAATGGAACGGACGAGATTGAACAACGCCTCGGCTACGCGCGTGGCGACGCCTGCCGCGCCGGGCGCTGCGGAGCCGATCTGCGTGTGGTGGTCGAGGGCGGTCATCTCAATTCTCCTTTCATCGATGGCGCGAAGTCCTGCATCCGGCCGCGGGAGGATGCGGCCGCTGCTGGCGTTCGGATGCACACTTTTTCCTGAACGTCAGCCTTGTCTCATGGGGAGATTGATTAGTCGAACGAATGTTTCTAATGTTTGACATCAATAGCTCTGATGGATCACGACCATGGCCGCACCACTCGATCTCGACCAGCTCCAGACCTTCGTCACCATCGCGGACACGGGCAGCTTCACCCGTGCCGCGGAAGAGGTGCACCGCACGCAGTCGGCGGTCTCGATGCAGATGCGGCGTCTCGAGGAGCGCATCGGCAAGCCGCTCTTCGAGAAGGAGGGGCGCACCAACAGGTTGAGCGAGGAAGGCGAGCGGCTGCTCGCCTATGCGCGCCGGATGATCCGCCTCAACCGCGAGACGCTCGCCGCCTTCGACGATGCCAGCCTGGAAGGCCAGATCCGCATCGGCACGCCCGACGACTATGCCGACCGCTTCCTGCCCGAGATCGTGGCGCGCTTCGCCCGCTCCAATCCGCGCGTCGAGCTGTCGGTGATCTGCGAGCCGACGATCAACCTCGTCGAGCATGTGCGCAAGGGCCATCTCGACATCGCCATCGTCACCCGCGCCGCCGATACCGTCGCCTCGGAAGTCGTCCGCCGCGAGCCGCTGCTGTGGGTGACCTCGGCCAACCATATGGTGCACACGGAGGAGGTCCTGCCGCTCGCGGTCGGCCGGCCCTCCTGCTTCTGGCGCAGGGCGGCCTGCGACATGCTCGACCAGATGAACCGCGACTACCGCATCCTGTTCACGAGCTGGTCCGCGACGGTCATCATCGCCTCGGTGCTGTCGGGCCTGGCCATCTCGGTGCTGCCGGAATGCGCGCTGAGGCCCGGCATGCGCATCCTCGGCGAAAGCGACGGCTTCGGCGCGCTGCCGGACGTGCGGATCGGCATCATGCGCGGCCATTCGAGCCAGCCGCATATCGTCGACGCGCTGGCGCGCCATATCGCCGAGAGCCTCGACAACATCTCGATGCCGGCACCGGAGGAGAACGGCCATTTCGACTTTGCCGGCGTCGCCTATGGCCGCGGCAAGCGGCTGCGGCCGAGCCAGATCCTGCCCGGCTGGTGACGGGTTGCACGCCAGGCCTGCCTGGGTGACATAGTATTGCAATGACCGACCTGCCGACGATCGATTCGCCCACAAACGCCTCCGAATATACGGTCTCGGAGATCTCCGGCGCGCTCAAGCGCACCGTCGAGGACACGTTCGGCAATGTCAGGGTGCGCGGAGAGATTTCCGGCTATCGCGGGCCGCATACGTCGGGCCATGCCTATTTCGCGCTGAAGGACGAACGCGCGCGGCTCGAGGCGGTGATCTGGAAGACCACTTTCCAGCGGCTGCGCTTCCGGCCCGAAGAGGGAATGGAGGTCATTGCCGCCGGCCGGCTCACCACCTATCCCGGATCGTCGAAATACCAGATCGTCATCGACAGCCTGGAGCCCGCCGGCGCGGGCGCGCTGATGGCGCTGCTGGAGGAGCGCAAGCGGCGCCTCGAGGCGGAGGGCCTGTTCGCCCCGGAG
>CAYYZC010000127.1:7974-8356 GCA_964475605.1 uncultured Chelativorans sp. | reverse complement strand
TGGTCGCCGAACTTGTCGGCGGCCCGCGCGAGGAAGTCGGGATCGTTGACCGCCGCGGTGTTGATCGAGACCTGGTCGGCGCCGGCGAGCAGCAGTCGCCTGATGTCGGCGACCTGCCGGACGCCGCCGCCGACCGTCAGCGGCATGAAGCACTGCTCCGCAGTCTTGGCGACAATGTCGAAGATCGTCTCGCGATCGTCGGATGAGGCGGTGATGTCGAGGAAGCAAAGCTCGTCGGCGCCCGCCGCGTCATAGGCCTTGGCCGCCTCGACCGGATCGCCGGCATCGACGAGGTCGACGAAATTGACGCCCTTGACCACGCGGCAGTCCTTGACGTCGAGGCAGGGGATCACCCGGAACTTGAGGGTCATCGGACGGCCTT
>CAYYZC010000127.1:4638-7964 GCA_964475605.1 uncultured Chelativorans sp. | reverse complement strand
GACGTCGAGGCAGGGAATGATCCGCGATTTGAGGGTCATGCGGGAAGGCCGCTGTGAAGTTCGTCCGCCGCCGCGGATCGTTTCGTCCGGATGTTCATGGCCTCAATCCCGCAAACCCGGCGCGGCTTCGTGAGCCCCGCGCAGCGCCGCAAGCGCCTCGGCCGGATCGATGCGCCCGTCATAAAGCGCCCGGCCGGAGATCGCGCCTTCGAGCTTTTGCGCATCCGGCATCGTCATGCGCACGATGTCGGCCATCGAGGCGAGGCCGCCCGAGGCGATCACCGGGATCGACACCGCGTCGGCAAGTTCGAGCGTCGCATCCCAGTTGATCCCGGTCAGCACCCCGTCGCGATCGATGTCGGTGTAGATGATCGCCGCGGCGCCGACGCCCTCGAATTTGCGCGCGAGCTCGATCGCGCCGAGCTCCGAGGCCTCCGCCCAGCCCTCGACGGCGACCTTGCCGCCCCTGGCGTCGATGCCGACGGCGATCCTGCCGGGAAAGGCCTTGCAGGCCTCCGTCACCAGCGCCGGCTCGCGCACCGCCGCCGTGCCGAGGATGACGCGCGCCAGGCCCTTCTCCAGCCACGCTTCGATCTGCGCCATGCCGCGGATGCCGCCGCCGAGCTGCACCGGGTTCGAGGTCGCGCCCAGGATCGCTTCGACGGCGGCCCCGTTGCGGCTCTCGCCGGCGAAGGCGCCGTCGAGGTCGACGACATGCAGCCATTCGAAGCCCTGGTCCTCGAAGGCACGCGCCTGCGCCGCCGGATCGGCATTGTAGACCGTGGCGCTCGCCATCTCGCCGAGCTTCAGGCGCACGCATTCGCCGCCCTTGAGGTCGATCGCCGGGAAGAGGATCAAGGCTCAGGCGCCCTCGACGACTGCGAAATGGGCGGTCGAATATTGCTGGCGCAGCTTCAGCGCCGCCTGATATTCCGGCGAGTGATAGCAGTCGAGCGCGGTCCGGTAGCTGTCGAACTCGATGACGACGAGGCGCGAGGCGGCCGGTCCTTCGAAGACCTCGCCCTCGCCGCCGCGCACCAGGAACTTCGCCCCGTATTTGTCGAATGCCGCCTTGTTGGCCGCGATATATTGCGGATAGCCATCCGGGTCGGTGATCTCGACCATCGCCATCCAGTAGCCCTTCTTCATCGTCGTATCCTCCTTCAAGGGTTCCAGCGCAGGAAATTCGCGATCAGCGCCAGGCCGAGTGCCTGGCTCTTCTCGGGGTGGAATTGCGTGCCCGCCATGTTGTCATGCGCCACCGCGGCAGTGACGGGGCCGCCATAGTCGGTCACCGCGATCACGTCCTCCGGATTTCGGGCGTCGAGATGAAATGAGTGGACGAAATAGGCATGCCAGCCGGCCTCGCCGGTCGGAATCTTGTCGAAAAGGGGGTGGTCGCGCTTCGGCTCTATCGTGTTCCAGCCGATCTGCGGCACCTTGAGGGAGGGGTCCGAAGGCTCGATCGCCTTCACGTCGCCGGCGATCCAGCCGAAACCCTTCGTCACCGTCTTCTCCAGCCCGCGATCGGACATGAGCTGCATGCCGACGCAGATGCCGAGGAACGGCCGTCCCTTGCCGCGCACCGCCTCCTCGATCGCCTCCGTCATCCCCGGCACGGCGTCGAGCCCGGCGCGGCAGTCGGCATAGGCGCCGACGCCCGGAAGCACGATGCGGTCGGCGCCGCGCACCCGCTCCGCGTCGCCGGTCAGCTCTATGGCCGCGGCGATGCCGCTTTCGCGCGAGGCGCGCTCGAACGCCCTGGTCGCCGAGCGCAGGTTTCCCGACCCGTAGTCGATGATGACGACCCGCATCAGCTTCGTCCCGGATAGGAGAAGAGGCCGAGCGGCATCGCGTCTCCGGCGCCTGCGCGCCGCACCGGCGCGGGATCCTTCCTCCACGGCCCCCCGTCGGGGGACGGCTCCTCGCCGAAAGCCTCGGCGATATAGCGCAGCTCCGCATCGCGGTGGCTGTCGGCCTCGACCGTGCCCCAGTCGCGCCAGCCGCGCCGCCGCCAGGCGGCAAGCCGCAGTGCGGTGCCTTCGAGCCCGAAATAGATCGAGACGAGCAGCGACAGCAGGGCCGCCGCATCCCCCATTCCGCCCCAGCGGCCGAGCGCGGCGAGGCCGAGCGTTGCGGCGACCGCGGCAAGCGCCTCCAGCCACAGGCGATGGACGAGCAGCCAGACGACCGGCACGAGGAAGGCGAACAGGCTGAACCCGTCGCGCAGGACCATCGCCCGCCCGCCCGCATCGCCGCCCGGCGGCTCCATGACGACATAGCTAGCCATCGCGCCGGCTCATCCCCCGCTCATCCCGCTCAACCATTGAGCGTGCCCTTGGTCGAGGGCACCGCTCCCTGCAGCCGCGCATCCTCCTCCAACGCGGCGCGCAGCGCCCGCGCCACCGCCTTGAAGCAGGTCTCGGCCAGATGGTGGTTGTTGGCGAAATAATGGTTCACGACATGCAGCGTGATGCCCGCATGCTGCGCCAGCGCCTGGAAGAATTCGCGCACCAGCTCGGTGTCGAACGTGCCGATCTTGGGCGAGGAGAAATCGACCTTCCACATCAGGAAGGGCCGTCCCGAAACGTCGACGGCCGCCTTGGTCAGCGTCTCGTCCATGGCGAGGTCGATCGAGGCATAGCGGCGGATGCCGCGCCGCTCGCCGAGCGCCTGCGCCAGCGCCTGGCCGAGCGCGATGCCGGTGTCCTCGACCGTGTGATGATCGTCGATATGGAGATCCCCCTCCGCGCGGATCTCCATGTCGATCAGCGCGTGGCGCGAAAGCTGGTCGAGCATATGGTCGAAGAAGCCGATCCCCGTTGCGATGCTCGATGCGCCGGTGCCGTCGAGATCGACGCTGACGGCGATCTGCGTCTCCTTCGTCGCGCGCGAAACCTTTGCCTTGCGAGCCGCCATCGCCGGTCCTTCCCGATCATTGGAAATGCGCGGCGGTCTTATCAGCTAGGCTTGGTCATTTCCAGCATGTGCGCATCGGAATCAAAGCACGAAGTCGTTGTCGGCGAGATCGATCCTTCCCTTGAGGAGGATCGAGAGATCGGCTTCGCCGTCGCCGTTCACGTCGCCATAGACGAAGGTCTTCTTTCCCTTGTGCTCGAAACGCAGCTCGCCCTTGGTGCCCGAAAAGTCCTCCTCGCCGATGAAATCGAACGTCTGGTTGCCCTTGCCCGTCCTGGCGTCGATCTTCTTCAGGTCGATCCTGTCGTCCTGCTGCGGCAGGAAATCGGTGATGGTGTCGCGCTTGCCGGAATCCGGGCTGTCCTTCGTCGACTTGAAGACGAACTTGTCGGCTCCCTTGCCGCCGG
>CAYYZC010000127.1:0-4538 GCA_964475605.1 uncultured Chelativorans sp. | reverse complement strand
CTTGAGCTTGTCGTCACCGGCACCGCCCTTGAGCCGGTCGTTGCCCGACCCGCCCTTCAGGAGATCGTCGCCGCGACCGCCTCTCAGCGTATCCTCGCCCTTGCCGCCCTTGAGGACGTCGTCGCCGGCACCGCCGCGAATATCGTCGTCCGGGTCAGGCGGCCCGCGCGGCTCTTCCTCGTCGACCGCCGCCGTCGGTTCGTCGCTTTGCGCGATCTCGACGGCCTTCGTGACCCGGATCGAGAACGTCTCTTCCGTCCAGCCGCCATCGGGATCGCTGGCGCGGATCGTGACGGGATGGACCTCGCCCGCCTCGAAATCGAGCGGCCCGTCGAGAAGCAGCGAATTGCCGACGATCCTGAACTTTCCGGCCGGATCGGAGATCTCGGTGAAGACGAAGGCCAAAGATCCGTCCGGATCGTCGGCCGACAACAGCCCGACCACCGCGCCCGGCGCGGCATCCTCCGCGATCGATCCGCTGGAGAGCGCGATATCGGCGGGCGGCCGATTGACGTTCTCGACCGTCAGCCGCAAGTCGCGCGACACGGTCGCACCGTCCGAATCCGTGGCGGTGACGATGATCCTGCGCGATGAAGCCGCATCGTCGAAGCCCGGCCTTCCCGACAGCACGCCTGTCTCGGGATCGATCGCCAGCCACGGCGGCAGGCTGGAGGCGGAGAAGCCGAGCGCTCCCTCGATATCGGAGAAATGGGCGGAACTGTCGAACGAAAACGCGGTTCCTTCGCGCGCCGTCTTCGGCCCGATCGGGCTTCCGACCGGCGCATCGTTGACCGGCGTGACGTCGAAGCTGATCGTGTTCGCGTCGGCGTCGATGTCCGTGCCGCCATTATCGGTGCCGCCGTCGTCGATGACCCGGAAGGTGAAGGAGGCGAGCGCGGCGCCGTATGCGTCCGCCGGCGGGGTCCAGACGAGCAGGTCGAGCTTGTCGGCCTCGATCGTGGCGCCGGAAGCGACCGCCTCGCCGGCGAGCGTCAGCGTGCCCGCATCCGGCAGCGTGACGATCCGCACGGCTTGCAGCAGATCGCCGTCGAGATCGTTGAAGCCGAAATCCGGGGCCGAGAAGCCATGTGCGCCGTCCTCGGCGACGGTGATCGTCCGGTCGGTGCCCGATGGAGCGCGGTTGATGTTGGTGACCGTCAGTTGGAAGCTCTGCTGCGCAGTCTCACCGGCGAGATCGGTGGCTGTGATAGTGACGGTGATCGGCTCCGCGCCGGATGCCGCGTCATAGGGCGGCGTGCCGGAGAGCATCCCGGCTTCGTCGATCGCCAGCCACGGCGGCAGGTTGGAGGCGGAGAAGCCGAGCTCTCCCTCGATATCGGAGAAATGGGCGGAGCTGTCGAAGGAAAAGGCGGTTCCTTCGCGCGCCGTCTTCGGCCCGATCGGCCTTCCGATCGGCGCGTCGTTGACCGGCGTGACGTCGAAGCTGATCGTGTTCGCGTCGGCGTCGATGTCCGTGCCGCCATTATCGGTGCCGCCGTCGTCGATGACCCGGAAGGTGAAGGAGGCGAGCGCGGCGCCGTATGCGTCCGCCGGCGGGGTCCAGACGAGCAGGTCGAGCTTGTCGGCCTCGATCGTGGCGCCGGAAGCGACCGCCTCGCCGGCGAGCGTCAGCGTGCCCGCATCCGGCAGCGTGACGATCCGCACGGCTTGCAGCAGATCGCCGTCGAGATCGTTGAAGCCGAAATCCGGGGCCGAGAAGCCATGTGCGCCGTCCTCGGCGACGGTGATCGTCCGGTCGGTGCCCGATGGCGCCTGGTTCACGTCCAAAACCGTCAGCTCGAAATCTTCCGAATAGGAGGCCCCGGCGAGATCGGTGGCGGTGACGGTCAGGGTCAGCGGCCCGGTGGCATCCTCATGGCCGGGCGCCCCGCTCAGCACTCCGGTTTCCGCGTCGATCGACAGCCATGAAGGCAGGTTCGTCGCGGAGAAGCTGAGCTTGTCGCCGAACAGGAGGTCGGCATCTCCGAGATGCAGCGATGCGTCGAGAAGGAAGAACTGGTCCTCCTTCGCCACCTGGTCGGGTATGGCTGGATCGGCACCGGGCGCGCGGTTCGTGTCGGTGACCGTCAGTTGGAAGCTCTGCTGCGCAGTCTCACCGGCGAGATCGGCGGCTGTGATCGTGACGGTGGTCGGCTCCCCGCCGGATGCCGCGTCATAGGGAGGCGTGCCGGAGAGTATCCCGGCTTCGTCGATCCCGAGCCATGACGGCAGGCCGGAGGCCGAGAAGTCCAGCACGTCGCCTTCGTCGCCGTCGGAGAAATAGTCCTTGAGGTCGAGCGAGAAGGCCGTTCCTTCGGCGGCTGTCCGGTCGGCGATGGCCGCCGACTGCGGCGCGGTGTTGGGCACGTCGATCTCGATCGTCGCGTTCGAGAACTGGAGCAGCTCGATTCCGGTCAGCGTGTCGGTTCCGTCCGGCGCGCCGGTGCGCAGATCCGTGATCGTATATGTTCCGCCCGAACTGCCGATCGCGTAGTCGGCGCGCATGCCGGAATAGACGGCCGTGTCGGCACTGCCGGCGCCGCCGTCGATCACATCGTCGCCCGCGCCGCCGGTCAGGAGATCGTCGCCACCGCCGCCCGCGATCGTATCGTTCCCGTCCCCGCCGTCGATCAGATCGGCAAGCCCGTCCCCGGTGATCGTATCGTCGTCGGCGTCGCCGGTCGTGCTGCGCCGAAGCGCGAGGACGGCGGCGTCGATCCGCGTCGCGCCGTCATCCGGCACCGCCGTCCAGCTCGCCGCCAATCCTCCGCCCTCGAGAGCCGCCAGCGCCGTCTGATGCGCGTCCGCGCCGGCGCCGAGAGCCATCGACGAGGCGCCGTCGAGCGATACGGCGTTGCCTTGCGTATCGAAGACCCGGATGCGCGCGCCGAGGCTGCCGTCGGCATGCTCGACCGTGTAGCTGACGACGATGAAGCCGCTTTCAAGCACCGCCACCTCCGGCGCACTCTCCGCCGCGGCCGCATCGTCGTCGACGCGGACGATGTCGCCGCCAGCGCCGGCGGCATCGAAGATGCGCAACCCGATGCCGGGCGTGCCGTCGAGATCGTCATCGGCGAAAACGACGGCGAAGCCGCCATCCGGCAGCGCGGCGACATCGGGCGATCCGCCCACGCCGGTCTCGGCGACGATGATTTCGCTGCCGGGATTGGCGTTCGGGGCGAAGACGCTGCCGCGCACCGCCCCGTCGCGATGATAGAAGAGAGCGATATCGCCGCCCTCGAGCGCCGCGATCGCGGGGTCCGATGCTCCCGCGATCGGCGGCTTGACGTTCGAGCCCATATCGATGTTGCCGACATGGGCGGAAACTCCGCCCGATGCATTCCAGGCCGCCAGCGCGAAATCGGATCCGCCCGGCGTTGCGATGACGGGGTCGCCGGTCGGCCCGCTCGCGACGATGGGAATCGCCCAGGGCGCTTCTTCGCTATCGATGATCAGCCGGGCAACGACCTGTACGCCAGTGTTCATCGCCACAATGATGCTGCCGTCCGAAAACTGGCCGAGCGTCGGCGCGTCGGCCACGCTTCCCCAGCCGTCGCCGCCATAGCTCGTGGACGAACCCTCCAACGAGCCGTAGACCTCCAGCCACGGAACGGCGCCTTCATCGCCGTCGAGCGCATAGGCGATGGCGAAGCCGCCGCCCTGGAGCGCGATGATGGAGCTTTGTGAAGCGTCGCCGCCGGGGGCGGTGCTCGCGGTGAAACCCGCCCGGATCGTCGCCAATCCGTAAGTCACGGTTACGGCCATTACAGAACTCACTCACTAGCAGACACAACTCGCCAACTCCCCGGCCGGAAGCCGGAGAATCGAAGAAGCTGGTATGAAAGCAGTGGCCCTGCGCAGACTTGAGATCTCAAGAAATTCTCAAGTCTGCAGCTTCCCCCCATTCCCTTGGCGAGGAAGTTTGCACACAACTCGTCTGTACGCAACTATAACGTGGAGCGCGTGGGCGGTTGAACGATCGGTTGGCCGGACTGCCGCGCCGATACTTTCCCGCTTTGCCTTTGGCCTGCCCCCTGCTAAAGGCCGCGCCCATGACCCAGACCCCGCTCGAGAACATCCGCAACTTCTCCATCGTCGCCCATATCGACCATGGCAAGTCGACGCTCGCCGACCGGCTCATCCAGGCGACCGGCTCGCTGGAGGAGCGTGAGATGAAGGAGCAGGTGCTCGACGCCATGGACATCGAGCGCGAGCGCGGCATCACCATCAAGGCCAACACCGTCCGTCTCGAATATGACGCGCGCGACGGCAAGCACTACGTCCTCAACCTCATCGACACGCCCGGCCATGTCGACTTCGCCTACGAGGTCTCGCGCTCGCTTCGCGCCTGCGAAGGCTCGCTCCTCGTCGTCGACGCCAGCCAGGGCGTCGAGGCGCAGACGCTGGCCAATGTCTACCAGGCGATCGACGCCGACCACGAGATCGTCGTGGTGCTCAACAAGATCGACCTGCCGGCCGCCGAGCCGGAGCGCGTCAAGGAGCAGGTCGAGGAGGTGATCGGCCTCGACGCGTCCGAC
>CAYYZC010000126.1:0-8410 GCA_964475605.1 uncultured Chelativorans sp. | reverse complement strand
GCCTGCTGTTTCGGCTCTCACAAGCAGGAGACCCGCATGGACAAGCATCCGCAGCAGAAACGCCCGCAGCCGCCTTTCCCCGCGCAGCAGCAGGAAATGCCGGGCACCACGGCCCGCATGGATCCGGTGCCGGACCATGGCGAGGAAAGCTATCGCGGCAACGGGCGGCTGAAGGACAAGGTCGCGCTCATCACCGGTGCGGATTCGGGCATCGGGCGAGCGGTGGCGATCGCCTTCGTGCGCGAAGGGGCCGATGTCGCGATCTCCTATCTGAGCGAGGTGGAGGATGCGCGTGAGACGGCGAAATGGGTCGCGGAAGCGGGCCGCAAGTCACTGCTGCTTCCCGGCGACATCGGCGAGGAGGACCATGCCCGCTCGCTGGTCCCGCGCACGCTCGACGAGTTCGGCCAGATCGACATTCTCGTCAACAATGCTGCCCATCAGGCGACGTTCGAAAAGATAGAGGACATCACCGCCAGGGAGTGGGACCTCACCTTCCGGACCAATGTCTATGCGATGTTCTACCTCTGCCAGGAGGCGGTCCGGCACATGGAACCCGGCTCTGCGATCATCAACACATCGTCCATCAATGCGACCAGTCCATCACCGACCCTGCTCGCCTATGCCACGACGAAAGGCGCGATCGCCAATTTCACCGCCGGGCTCGCAGGCCTGGTGGCCGATCGCGGCATCCGCGTCAATGCGGTGGCGCCGGGTCCGATCTGGACGCCGCTGATTCCCTCGACCATGCCGGAGGAGAGGGTGAAGGAATTCGGCAGGAACACGCCGATGGGGCGCCCCGGCCAGCCGGCCGAATTGGCCGCGACCTTTGTGCTGCTTGCTTCGCAGGAGGCGAGCTACACGACCGGCGCACTGGTCGAGGTCACCGGCGGGCGCCCGATGCTCTGATCGCCGGGCGGGCCGGAACCGTCCCGGATGCCGAATGGTGGAAGATCTGTCCGGAAGGCGTCAGGCGGCAGCTCGGCCATGGACGGCCGAGGATCTGGCTAGCGCGAGACGGAGCCGACGGTGGAGGCGTCGACGCGCTTCAAATTCATGCCGATCACGGGGATCATCTCGCTGTTGACGCGGACCGAGACGGTCACGTGCAGCGTGTCGTCGTCGGGCAGGCGGGCGAGCATGGCGCCGTGGAGGTCGTTGCGGTTGAGCGACAGCACCACCTTCTGTCCCGTCACATTGCCGCCGACCACGTCGAGCCCTTCGCCGATCGCGCCATCCATGAAGGTGCCGCGATAGCCGACGCCGCCCTTGTGCACGACGTTGGCCGACATCTTCTGCGTGAACAGGCCGACCCGGCAGCCGCCATCGAGCGTCATGCCGATCTTGTCCTTCGGGTTCTCGCCGGTGAAGCTGCAGGTGAACTTGGTGCCCTTGAGCTTGCCGGCGACGATCTCGCCCGGCCCGGCCCATTCGCCGGCGACCTTGCTGAAGAAGCGCGCGTCGCTCTCCCCGGCGCAGGCTGCGCCCACCGCGGCGGTGCTGAGTACGGCGGCAGCCGCCAGCGACGTGAGACCGTTCAGAAGCGCGCGTGCTTGCATGAGACAACCCGGGAACCAAGACTTGGGACAGCGCCTGGAGCTTGAACAAGAATGGTTAATGCTTCGTAGGCGCCGAAGCGTGACGCCAAGATGATTCAGCCGGCGCGATTGCGCAAGCTCATTCTTCGTCGCGCCCCGGCCCCTTGTCGCGGGTGCCAAGCCCCTTGTCGCGGGTAAATATCGCAAGGGCGGCGAGGAAATCGCCCATGCCCGGCCGCTTGACCGCCGCGAAGGGCAGGGGCCGCGCCGTCTCCATCGCGGCGACGCCGATCCTGGCCGTCATCATCCCGTTGACGACGCCTTCGCCGAGCCGGGCGGAAAGCCGCGCCGCCAGTCCCTGGCCGACGATCTGGTGGACGATCTCGTCGCCGGCGGCGATGGCGCCGGTGACGGCGAGATGTGCGAGCACGCTGCGCGCCAGGCGGAAGAAGCCGAGCGTGCCGGGCCGTCCGCCATAGAGCTCGGCGAGACGGCGCACCAGCCGGCCCGCCTCGAACAGCACATAGGCGATGTCGACCAGCGCCCGCGGCGAGACCGCGGTGACGACGGAGACCCGCTTGGCGGCGTCGAGCACGAGCGCCTGCGCGCGGCGGTCGAGGGGGGCGAGCAGCTCCGTCTCGGCAAGCGCGATGAGGTCGCGCCCGTCGATGATGTCGCCGCGCGTCTCGGCGAGCCGACGCCTTCCGGCCGCGGTGTCGGGCTTGCCGGAAAGCTGGGCGGAAAGCTCTTCCGTCACATCGCGCGCCGCCTTCATGTCGTCGCGCGCCAGCGCGTCGACCGCACGCGCGCGCAGCTTCTCGACCGAGCGCAGCCGCGCCAGCGCGACCGCCTCGCGCATCAGCATGGCGACGAGGGCGGCCGCCGCGACGAGGGCGAGCCCGGCGGCGAGCCAGCCAAGCCAGTCGGCGCGCGAGAAGAGGTCGCGGATCAGCCGCTCCGTCCACAGGCCGACGGCGAGCGAGACGAGCATCCCGGCAGCCCAGAGGAAGATCGAGCCGAGCCGCGAGCGCCTGCGCGGCGGCTCGGGCGGCAGCGGGATCTCCAGAGCCTCGTCGGCCTCGTCGAATATGTCGATCTCGGCCGGCACGACCTTCGCCAGCGCATCGCCGCTGACGGCGCGCGGCCGGCGCGGCCGCACAGGCTCGGGAGCGGCCGGTTTCGCCTCGGGAGCGGAATTCGGCGGGACCTTGAATGCGGCGGGTCTGCGCGTTTCGCTCATGCCAGCCTGTCTCCGATCAGGAACTGCATCGCGCGGTCGAGCCGGATATGCGGCAGCGACAGGCTGACGCCTTCCGCCGTGCGCTCGAGCCGGGGCGGGCGGAAGCGCACGAAGCGGATCATCGGCTCTCCGTCCGGCGGGATGCGCTTGGGATCGAACAGTGCCGCAGGCTTTTCCGGCAGGTCGCCGGGAAAGACCGCGGTCTCGGTCTCGCCGTCGAAGGTCTCGCCGGCGATCGTCTCGCCCGCCAGCGGCGTGCCGATGATGACGGGCAGCGTCTCGCGGCCCTGCGTGACCGTGCCCTCGCGGGTGGCGCGGACCGCGGCCATGGCGAGCGTCTCGACGCCGGCGCCGGAAAAGTTGGCACGTGCGATGGCGCGGTCCGCGAGCCGCCGCACGATCGCCTGTAGCCGGTCGTGGCTTTCATGATGGAGATGGTCGGCCTTGGTCGCGGCGATCAGGATGCGGTCGATGCGGCGGGCGAAGAATTGCGACAATATCCCGGTGCGGCCGGGGCGGAAGCAGGCGAGGATCTCGGTCAGCGCGCGCTCGAGGTCGGCGACCGCCTCCGCGCCGGCATTGAGCGCCTGCATCGCGTCGATCAGCACGATCTGGCGGTCGAGGCGGGCGACGTGCTGGCGGAAGAACGGCTTGATGACGTGGCTCTTATAGGCCTCGTAGCGCCGCTCCATCATGGCGCCGAGCGTGCCGGGGCGGGCGGCGCGGCCGTCGAGGCCGGGTAGCGGCGCGAAGGTCAGCGCCGGCGACCCGTCGAGGTCGCCCGGCATCAGGAAGCGGCCGGGCGGCAGCGTCGAGAGCGCGCGCTGGTCGTCCTTGCAGGCCTTCAGGTAGCGGGCGAAGCGCTCGGCGACGTCGCGTGCCGCCATCTCGTCGGCCGGGCCGGCGGGATCGAGCCTGCGCGCCGCCTCCAGCCAGTCGCCGGCGAGGTCGGCGCGCGAAGGCGAGGCCGCAAGCTCCTCCGCCTCGCGCGAGAACTGCGCGAAATCCTTGCCCAGCAGCGGCAGGTCGAGCAGCCATTCGCCGGGATAGTCGACGATGTCGAGCGAAAGCCGTCCGCGCGAGAAGAGCCGGCCCCAGCCGCTGGCCGATTCATAATCGATGGTCAGGCGCAGCTCGGAGATGGCGCGCGTCGATTCCGGCCAGATGCGTTGGTCGACAAGGGCGGCGATGTGATCCTCGTACTGGAAGCGCGGCACCGAATCGTCCGGCTGGTGCTCCAGATAGGCGCGCGCGATGCGCCCGTTCTTCTGCGCCTCGAACATCGGCAGGCGGCCGCCATGAACGAGATTGTGGACGAGGGCGGAGATGAAGACGGTCTTGCCCGCGCGCGACAGGCCGGTGACGCCGAGGCGCAGGCTGGGAGAGACGATGTCGCCCGCCGCCTCCGTCAGCGCGTCGATCGCGAGACGGGCCTCGTCGCCCAGGGTCGTCAGTGCCGCCAATGAGTTGTTCCTGCCCGCAATGCCTGCGCCGATATAGGGGAAAGAGGTGCGGATTTGAATGGCTGCGGGTCAGCCATGGCGCGGCGAGAAAAAGTCTTCCAGATATCCGTCCCGCGGTCCGATCTCGGCGAGGGGGCGCGAAAAGCGCAGTACGGCAAGGCCGCAGGTCGGGAAGCCGGAGGCCACACGCTCCATCGCATCCGCGCTGCCCTCCCGGGCCAGCGCGAAGGCGATGTCCTCCATCATCGGGTTGTGGCCGATGACGAGCAGCGCCTCCTCGCCGTCGAAATCGCGGATCAGATCGACATAGCCGGCCGAATCGGAGCTGTAGAGCGCGTCGGTGAAGCTGACGTCGGAGACGGCGAGGTGGGGAGCCGCCGCCTCCCACGTCTCGCGGGCGCGCCTTGCGGTGGAGCACAGAGCCTGTGCCGGTACCAGGCCGCGCGCCTTCATCAGCGCTCCCATCCCGGCCGCGTCGGCGCGGCCGGTTGCGTCGAGCGGACGGTCGAAATCGCGCGTTCCAGGCGCCGGCCATTGTGCCTTGGCGTGGCGGAGAAGGTAGAGACGGACCATGCCGGGTTCCTTCCTGCTGCCGTGCCGCGCCTCACCTGGAGTTGCGGGAACGTGACCCTCGAAGGGTCTATCCGCGGCCGGGCCCGGCTGCAACGGGCCGCGTCGCGGCGCTCCAACCCTCGTCCGGCAACCGTCTGAATCGTATACCAAAAATCCGCGAACGCCAGCCGTTCCGGACGTTCTTCATCAACGCTGACAAATGCGTGAGCGCTGCCGCCTTTGAGCTTGTGCGGCATTTTGCCCGCGAATATATAGGCGCCGTGTTGGTTGTCTTGGGGTGAGTCGAATGAGCGACATCGTTGAAACCGACTATGTTCCCACCGAGGAAGAGCCGTTCATGAACGACCGGCAGAGATCCTATTTCCGGGCCAAGCTGATCAATTGGAAGAGCGACATCCTGCGCGAGGCGCGCGAGACGCTCGAGATCCTCCAGCAGGAAAACGCCAATCATCCCGATCTCGCCGATCGCGCCTCGTCGGAAACCGACCGGGCGATCGAGCTCAGGGCACGCGACCGCCAGCGCAAGCTGATCGCCAAGATCGATGCGGCGCTGCAGCGGCTGGAGGACGGCACCTACGGCTATTGCGAGGAGACCGGCGAGCCGATCTCGCTGCGTCGTCTCGATGCGCGGCCAATCGCGACGCTTTCGATCGAGGCGCAGGAGCGCCATGAGCGTCGCGAAAAGGTCTATCGCGACGATTGAGGGATCAGATGCGGCCGGGGGCCGCAATTTTTTTGCGCGGCATCCGGCGACGGGTGCCGCGCATTGCGTTCCGGCGGAAGCCTCAATTCTTGTGGCCTGAGAGCTCGCCGAGCAGCTTCGCCATCTCGTCGTCCAGCGGGTCGGGCTCGCGGCGGGGATCCTGGCGCGGCGTCTCGTCCAGCGTGAATTCCAGCTCCTCCAGCAGCGCCTCGTCGAGCTCCGCATCGCGGCTGTGGTGCGGTGCTGGCGGCTGCGGTGCGGGCTCGATGCTGTCGACGCGCGCCGACGAAGCCGCGGCAGCCCCGCCATAGGTGGGAATCGACAGGACAGGGTCCTGCGAATGTCGTCCCTGCGCCGGCGACGGCATGGCAGACGGCGCCGCCGCCGCGGGCTGCGCGGGATAGGACGGTCGCGGCGGTTCCTGACGCTGCTCCGGCGCTGCGGCAGCGGTCGGTTGGCGCATCGCCTGGGCCGCCTGCTCGGCTGGGCGGGCTTGGGCAGGCTGAGGCTCGGCCGGTCGCGGCTCGAATACCGGCTCGCGCTGCGGTTCCGCGCGGGTCTGCACCGATGGCGCGGGAGGTGGCGGCAGGGGCTGATGGGCCGCACCGCCATTGGCCGGCCGGACCGGCGGCGTCTCCGGTGCGGCTTCTTCCGAATGGACCGGCACCGGCGTTGCGGCTTTCGGGGCCTGCGGCTCGACCTCCTCCTGCGCCGGCGCTTGGCGGCGCGCGGGCTGGAGCAGCCTGATATTCTGCTCGACGACCACGTCGGTAGGCCCGCCGATCAGGATCAGATGCTCGACATCGTCGCGGCGCACCAGCACCAGCCGCCGATGACTGTCGACCGCCGTCGCGTCCATCACCGCGAGGCGCGCCTTGCGATTGCGCCCGCCTGCCACGAAAGTGCCGAAGGTGACGCTGCGGATGATACGGATGCCGATCAGCAGCACCAGCAATGCGATCAGCGCCAGGAAAGTCCACATCAGCGCCGAGGCGTAGGCCGGACCCGCCAGTGTCTCAAACCATTGCAACATCCTGTCCTCCGGCCAACGCGTACTGTCACGATCGTCGGCACGATAAACAGCGCCGGCGGATCGGGCAAGCAGACGGCGGTGGCTGCGGGCGGACGGAAAACGGGATCTGATTTGGTGCCGGTGCGCCGAAGCTTGAGCGAAGCCTGCGCAGGCGAGGCATCCGGCTGCCGGACGGGGCCGTCGAACTTGCCGTTGCCGCCGGCCATGATGTATGCGGAACGGACGCCGAACCGGGGCCGGGGCCCGTGGCGGAGCGCGAAAGCAAGGGCAGAGAGCTGATGGCCAGAGCAAGCGGCGGCGAGGTTCGACCTGCCCCCATCGTGGACCAGAACACGCGCCCCGGCGCGATCACCCGGCTGGTCATCTTCGTCTTCATCCTGACGCTGGCATCGATCTTCTTCGCATTGTTCCGCGAGCGCCTCGGCGACCCGTTCCTGATCGGACTGCTCGGCGTCATGGCGATGATCGGCGTCGGCTTCCTCTTCGCCACCGCGATCGGCTTCGTCCAGATCACGCCGCGCTCGACCGCCGACGAACTGGCCAGGGCCTTCATCGACACGCTCGACCACGGGCTCGTCGTCACCGACCATCGCGGCCGCATCGTCTATGCCAACCGCGCCTATGCGGAGATGACCGGCATCGATTCGGCCGCCGATATCAGGTCGGTCGAGAACCAGCTCTCCGACATGCCGGAGGCCTCGCCGATCGTCTACCGGCTTGCCGCCGCATTGCGCGACGGCCGGCCCGACGACGGCGAATTCAGGCTCAACGGCGCGCTCGATCCGAATGCAGAGCCCGGCGCGCGCTGGTACCGGGTGCGCTCGCGCTCCTTCTCCGTGCCCGGCTATCGCCAGCCGCTCGCCGCCTGGCAGCTGGCCGATATCTCGGACGAGCGGGCCGAGCAGGAACGCTTCTTCCTCGACCTCCAGAAGGCGATCGACCATCTCGACCACGCACCGGCAGGCTTTTTCGCCGCCGACGCGGCCGGCCGCATCACCTATGTCAACGCGACACTCGCCGAATGGCTCGGCATCGACCTCGCCAATTTCACGCCCGGCGCGACGACGCTGGCCGAGATCGTCGCCGGCGACGGGATGGCGCTGGTGCGCTCCGTCAAGGCCGATCCCGGCACGACGCGCAACGCTGTCATCGACCTCGACCTCTCGACCACGGCCGGCGCTGCGGTGCCGGTGCGCTTCTTTCACCGCGTCAACTCCAGCCGCGAAGGCATGCCGGGCACCTCGCGCACCATCGTCCTCAACCGCAGCCGCGGCGAGGACGCCTCGACCGATCTGCGGGCGGCCGAGGTACGCTTCACCCGCTTCTTCAACTCCACGCCGATGGCGATCGCCGGTGTCGACGGCGAGGGGCGGCTGCTTCGCACCAACGCGCCTTTCCTGTCGCTGTTCGGCTCCGTCGTCGACGCCGATATGATCGACCGGCGGGTCAAGCTGGAGACGGTGATCCATCCGCGCGACCGCAGCGCCTTCGAGGCAGCGCTGGAGAAGGCGCGCCGCCACCAGGCCGAGATCGCGCCGATCGACACGGTGCTGCCCGACAACGAGGAGCGCCATGTACGCTTCTACGTCAATGCCGTGGCCGATGCGGCGGAAGGCGAGGGAGCGGAGGAGGCGGCGATCGTTTACGCCGTCGACATGACGGAGCAGAAGGCGCTGGAGGGCCAGATGGCCCAGAGCCAGAAGATGCAGGCGGTGGGCCAGCTCGCCGGCGGCATCGCGCATGACTTCAACAATGTGCTGACCGCCATCATCATGGCATCGGACCTGCTGCTCACCAATCACCGCCCGTCCGATCCGTCCTTCCCGGACATCATGAACATCAAGCAGAACGCCAACCGCG
>CAYYZC010000125.1:0-8441 GCA_964475605.1 uncultured Chelativorans sp. | reverse complement strand
CACCGAACAGGTTGCCGAAACGGTCCGCCGATGCCGCGCCCATGGCGTTCCGATCGTTCCGCAAGGCGGCAACACCAGCCTCTGCGGCGGCGCCGTTCCCGACGCTACGCGACAGCCGCCCGTCATCGTCAACCTTTCACGCATGCGCGCCATCCGAGCGGTCGACCCGGTCAACAACACCATCGAGATCGAGGCGGGGGCGGTTCTGGCTGCCGTCCAGGAGGCCGCAGCCGAAGCCGGGCGGCTCTATCCGGTCAGCCTCGGCGCGGAGGGCTCATGTCAGATTGGTGGTACCATCGCCACCAATGCCGGCGGCACTGGCGTGCTTCGCTACGGCAATACGCGCGACAACGTTCTCGGGCTCGAAATGGTGCTCCCGGACGGTTCCGTCTGGGATGGGCTTTATGCGCTGCGCAAGAATAACAGCGGATACGATCTCAAGCATCTGTTCATCGGCTCCGAAGGCACGCTTGGTATCATCACCGCTGCGGTTCTGAAGCTCCATCCGTTGCCCAGCGCTCAAGCCTGCGCCTGGATGGCCCTCGACACGCCGCGGGCCGCGCTCGAAGTTCTGGGCCTGCTCCAGGAGACTTGCGGCTCGCAGCTATCGGCCTTTGAGCTGATCAACGAGCATCAGTTCGAGCTTGTGATAAAGCAGTTGCCGGACCGGCGCGCTCCGGTCACCGACCGGCGCGGCTGGCACGTCCTCGTCGAGCTTGCCGATGCCAGCGAGGACGCGATCCTGGCGGCTGCCCTTCAGCGGGTGCTCGAGCTCGCCTTCGAGCGCGGTCTCATCCGCGATGCGGCGGTGGCGGCGAGCGCCGCACAACGCGCCGAGTTCTGGCGGCTGCGCCATAGCGTTTCCGAAGCCAACAAGAAAGCCGGCGTCGGCCTCACCACCGATTGTGCGGTGCCGGTCTCGGCCGTCCCCCTGTTCATCGAGAAGGCGACCGCTGCTGTCCGGGCGATTGTGCCGGATCTGCCGGTCGCCGTCGTAGCGCATCTTGGCGACGGCAACGTCCATTTCATTCCGTTCTTCGGCTTCGCCGAATGGCAAGCGCTGACCGACAGCGACGCCATTGCCGGAGCGATCCGCTATGCCGTCAACGACGTCGCACATGGGCTGGGCGGCACCTTCAGCGCCGAACACGGCGTTGGTCAGACGCATCTGGATGACATGGCACGCTACAAGCCGCCAGTCGAACTGAGTTTGATGCGGACTATCAAGCACGCTCTCGACCCTGCCGGCCTCTTCAACCCGGGCAGGCTTTTGCCGCCCGCCGGCGATGATCCGGCCTCCGGATCCACCGGTTTTTCTGCCTCACCAAATCGTCACAGAAAGGGAGAACTGTCATGACGAACATCCTTCGCACCGCAACATCGCGTCGCACATTGCTGAAAACAGCCGCTGCGGGAACGGCCGCGTTGGCGATGCCGGCGGTCTGGAGCCCGTCACGCGCACAGAACAAACGTATCGTCGTGCGCGACGACGGCGGCATATACACCCAAGCTTATGGAGCCGTGTTCTACCGGCCCTTCACCGAGGAGACCGGCATCGAAGTGGTCGGCGTGCAGGCCAATGCCGAACCGACCGCGCAGATCCGCAGCATGGTGGAGACCGAAAACTACACCTGGGACATGGCCAAGATCAGCCAGCCGGCGATCCTGATGCTGACCCAGGGCGACAAGCTCTATCTCGAAAAGCACGGACTTGAATCGAATCCGGTCGTCGCCACGATCCCGCAGCAGTACATGTCGCCCTACGGCGTGGGCAACAACGTCTACACCACCGTTCTGGCCTACCGCACCGACGCTTTCGAGGGTCGGGAGGCGCCGGCCTCCTGGGCCGACTTCTGGGATGTGGAAAAGTTCCCCGGCCGCCGCGCCGTGCGCAATCATCCTTTCGACACGATCGAAGAAGCGCTGATGGCCGACGGCGTCCCGACCTCCGAAGTCTATCCCTGCGATCTCGATCGCGCCTTCGCCAAGCTCGAGGCGATCAAGCCGAATGTCGACGTCTGGTGGACCAGCGGTGCGCAGGTCGAGCAGATGCTGATTTCGGGCGAGGTCGACCTGCTGCCGACCTGGGTCTCACGTCCCCAGGCCGCCATCGCGGCCGGCGCGCCGGTCAAGATCGTCTGGAATCAGGGCATCTGGGGCTGCGACAACTGGTCGATCCTGGCCGGTACGCCGAACGCCGATGCCTGCCGTGAATTCATCGTCTTCGCATCCGATCCTGAGCGTCAGGCCGCGCTGATCGAATATTTCCCGGCCGGCGTGACGCAGCCTGCGGCCTTCGAGCATATCCCGGCGGATGTGGCCGAGAACTGCCCGACCCATCCTGCCAATATCGAGAGCGGTTTGCATATCGATGCTGCCTACTGGCTCCAGCACCAGGCCGACGTGATCGAGCGCTTCAACGCCTGGGTCCTCAAGTGATCCGGCCGCAAGAGTAACGTCCAGGTATCGTTAGGGGACGACCATGCCATCCTCCAGTCTGACTATTTCGGGGCTCGCCAAGCGTTACGGCGATGTCGTCGCACTCGCGCCCACCGATCTCGACGTGTCGGAGGGGGAGTTCCTGACCTTGCTCGGGCCTTCGGGCTCGGGCAAGACCACCTTGCTCAGCCTTATTGCCGGGCTCATCCATCCCGACCAGGGCGAACTGCGGATCAGCGGGGCGGACGTGACCTTCCGCCCGCCCTACGAACGCGACATCGGCATGGTGTTCCAGAACTATGCGCTGTTCCCTCATATGACCATCGAGGAGAACATCGCCTTTCCGCTGAAGATGCGGAAGGTCGATGCCGCGGAAGCGCGGCGTCGCGCCGCCGAGGCGCTGGAGATGGTGCGTCTTCCCCAGGTCGGGCGCCGTTTCCCGCGTGAATTGTCGGGTGGACAGCAGCAGCGCATCGCGCTCGCTCGCTGCCTCGTCTATCGGCCCTCGATCATCCTGATGGACGAGCCGCTCGGCGCGCTCGACAAGAAGCTGCGCGACCAGATGCAGCTCGAGATCAAGCGCATCCATCGCGAGATGCGCACCACGATCGTCTACGTCACCCACGACCAGGAAGAGGCGATGACCATGTCGGATCGCATCTGCCTGATGAATGACGGCGCGATCGAACAGCTCGGCACGCCCGACGACCTCTACTTCCGGCCGCGTACGCTTTTCGTGGCTGATTTCCTCGGAGAATCCAATCTCCTTCCCGGCAAGGTCGACGCGGTCTCCAACAGCGACCTTTCCGTGCTCCTCGACGGAAGCGAAGTGACTGCGTCCGCGACCGGCAATGGCGGCGGCTTCACCGTGGGGCAGAACATAAGGCTTCTGGTGCGTCCGCAGAACCTTTCCGTTGCAAGGGGAGATGCCCGCAAAGGTAAACTCGTCGCCAGGCTGACGGATGTCATGGTGACGGGAGGCATGACCAAGCTCTATATGGAAGGGCTGACGCCCGGCGCGCCGCCGCTCGTCGCAGCCTATCCGACACGGCAGGCAGCCGCCCGCGGCGAGATCGGCGAGATCTTGCAGCTCGATTGGCAGTCCGCCGACGCCGTCGTCATTGCCGCGGCGTGAGGGGCGTCCGATGCAATCTTCCTCCCCTGCTCTGCGTGGCAGCCGGCTGAAGCCGGTCTTCGGCCGGTTTGCGATGGGTGCGCCGCTGGTGCTGCTGCTGATCGTGCTGTTCATCTATCCTGTCGGACAACTCCTCTTGCTCAGCGTCTACAACGAGAGCGGCTTCAGCCTCGATGAATACCGGCGGCTGTTCGCGTCCTCGGTCTATGTCGACGTCCTCCTCATCACGCTGAAGATCTCGTTCTTCACGACGGTGCTTTCGATCGTCGCCGGTTATCCGGTCGCCTATCTGATCTCGATCGCGGCGAAGGAGCGCAAGGCCTCGCTTCTGTTCTGGCTGCTCCTGTCGTTCTGGACCAGCTTTCTGGTGCGTGCATTTGCCTGGATCGTGATGCTTGGCCGCAACGGGGTGGTCAATCAGTTGCTGGTCTCGCTCGGTATCCTCGATGCGCCCGCCGGACTGCTCTACAATCTTGGCAGCGTGCTGGTCGGCATGGTGCACGCACTGATGCCGCTTGCGGTGCTGACCATGCTTTCGGTGATGGAAAACATCGACCGAAAGCTGCCGCTTGCGGCCTCGACGCTCGGCGCACGGCCCGGCACGGCCTTCTGGAAAATCTACTTCCCGCTTTCGCTGCCAGGTGTGGCGGCTGCCGCCATCATGGTCTTCGTCACCGCCATTGGCTTCTTCATCGTGCCGGCCTTGCTGGGAGGGCGGCGCGAGACGATGATCACCCAGCTTATCATTGTTCAGGTCCAGCAGACGTTGGATTGGGGCTTCGCCGGCGCCATCTCTGTGCTGCTGCTCCTGGTCGTGCTCGCCGTGTTCGTGCTCTATGACAAGGTGATCGGCTTGTCGACGCTCACCGGGGGGGGCGCCGCGCGCGGCAAGGAACCGGGAAGCTGGAGCCGCAATCTGGGCGACATGATACTGACCCAGCTTGGCCTTTTCTTCGATCGTCTCCACTCGCTGCTGCCGCGCCGTCGCCGGAGCGCGATCGAGGACGGTCCCTCGCTCATGCTGCGCGGTACCGTCTGGACGATTTTCGCCGTTATCAGCATTCCGGCCTTCCTGATGATCCCGCTGTCGTTTGCCGCTAGCGGGCTGATCTGGCCGCCGACCGGCTTCACCCTCCAATGGTACGAGCAGATGCTGCAGTCGCCGCTGTGGGTCCAGGCAATAACGCGATCGCTGCTGGTCGGCATCGGCACCGGCATTCTCTCGATGCTGGTCGGCGTTCCTGTCGCCTTCCTGCTGGTGCGCACGAAGATGCGCGGCAAGGGCGCGATGCTCGCCTTCGTGCTATCGCCAATCGTGGTGCCGCGCATGATCATCGCCGTGGGGCTGTTCTATTTCTTCGCCAATGTCGGTCTTGTTGGCACCTCGATCGGCCTGGTTCTCGGCCATACCGTGGTCGCCGTGCCCTACGTCGTGATCACGATGATGGCGGTGCTACGCAACTACGACATACGCCTCGACCTTGCCGCGCAGAGCCTCGGCGCGAGGCCTTTTGCCACCCTGCGCTACGTGACTTTCCCGATCCTCGGCGCCGGCATGATGTCGTCGTTTCTATTCGCCTTCGCAACCTCCTTCGACGAGCTGACGATCGCGCTGTTTTCCTCGGGCGGCCTCAGCGCGACGCTGCCCAAGCAGCTTTGGGACGAGGTGACGCTTCAGGTTTCACCGGTGATCGCGGCGGTCTCGACCTGCCTGTTCCTGTTCATTGGGGTGCTGATCCTGGTCGCCGAGTGGCTGCGCCGTCGCAGCGCAATGTGACGGTGGCGGCGTTTCCAACTTCTTGTAACTGAAAGGCCTTTGTTTCATGCTCAGTGCAGCCAATCTCCGCGGTATCATTCCTGCTCTCCCGACCCCGGTCCGGTCCGACGACACGATCGACGCCGCCGCCGCCAAGGCGCTGTTTGGCTGGCTGCTGCAACAAGGGGTCGACGGCATCGTTCCGCTGGGGGGAACCGGCGAATACGGCGCGCTGGCGCGCTCCGAGCGCATCAGGATGGCCGCGCTTAGCGTCGAGGCGATGGACGGGAACAAGCCGGTAATCGCGGGCGTGCTCGACACCGGTTATCATGATGCCTTGCAGGCGGGGCGCGAATTCGCCGCCGCCGGGGTCGATGCGCTTCTGGTGCTGACGCCCTATTACACCAACCCCACTCAGGCCGGGATCCGTGACTATTTCCTGCGCTATGCAGATCAGTCTCCGGTGCCGATCCTCATCTATGAGATCCCCTACCGCACGCGCATCGCCATCCAGCCCGAGGTGCTGCACGAACTGTCGCGGCATGAACGCATTATCGGCATGAAGGCCTGCAACACCGACATGTACCATTTCCTGCAGGTGGTTGCGGGGGTGGATCAGTCCTTCGCAGTGCTTAGCGGCGAGGACACGCTGTTCCCGCTGCATGTCGCCGCCGGCGCTCGAGGTGGGATCGCGGTTACCGCCAATCTGCTGCCGCGCGCCTGGCGCCGCATTTTCGATCTCGCCTCGCAGGGCAGGGCCCGCGAGGCGCTGGACCTGCATCGCCAGCTTATTCCGCTCATGAATCTGGCTTTTTCGGAGACGAATCCGGGGCCGATGAAATCCGTCATGGATCTGATCGGGGTCGATGCGCCGGACGTGCTGGCGCCACTGGTGAAGCCGTCGGCCGATCTGGAGTCCCGGCTTCGAGCCGAGTTGAAGCGCCAACTGGCGGCATCGGAAGCTGCCGCCTAGGATTGTGCTCGGCAGCGGCTGCACACCCGTGTCGCCGGGATTGACCCGGCGGCAGACAACTGTCACGAGGCCGGGCAAGCCTGTCCTTCAGGCGACGAGCTCATTCACGGATCGCGGCCCATGTCCTTGGAAGATCGAAACACTCACCGCCTTGCCGGCGAGGGAGAACGCGACACGGCGCGATCCTCGCTGTTCGTAGGATCGACCGAGAAGGCGTTTCAGGTGCTGCACACTTTCGACGGCCCGCACCGGGAATTGACGCTTACCGACATCGCGCGTGCCGCCGAACTCGATCGCAGCGCCGTTCAGCGGGCAGTGCACACGCTGGAGGTGCTGGGCTATGTGCGCCGCGTGCCGAAGACGCGCAACTACCGACTGACGGTCAAGGTGCTCCAATTCTCGAACAGCTATTTGCGCTCGAACGAGTTGATCGACAGGGCTTCGCCCTATCTGCTCGACATCAGCCGCAATCTCGGGGAAACGACCAATCTGCAGGAACTCGACGGCCACGAAATCGTGTTCCTCGCCCGTTTTCCAGGCAAGCATCTGCTGAACATCGACATCGTGGTCGGAAGCCGCCTGCCTGCTCTCTTCACGGCTTCTGGCACCGCGATCCTGTCACGGCTGTCCGAAGCCGAGCAGCGCGCCATCCTGGCGAGAACTCCGCTCACGCCGATCACTCCCCATACGCTGACCGATCCCGATTCCCTGCTGGTGCGCATCAGGAATGCCGCGGAGAAGGGGTATTCGGTGATCTCCAACGAAACGGTGCTGGGCGATATATCGGTAGCCGCCCCGATCCTGGACGAATACGGGGTGGCTGTCGCCGCCATCAACATATCCGTTCCGACCTCGCGCTGGACCGTCGAGCGCGTCGAGGCGGAACTTGCGCCCCAGGTCCAGGTGGCCGGAACGTCGATCTCGAGGTCCAGGCCGGGGCGCTACCCCTACTAGCGGTTCCTCCAGATTGAATCCCGATCATGAACCATCGCAACGCCCTCAACATCGATGATTTGCGCGCGATGGCTCGACGACGCCTTCCCAAAGGCATTTTCGAGTATGTCGACCGGGGAACCGAGGACGAGATTTCCCTTCGCGGCAACCGCCAGGCCTTGGACGCCCTGAAGCTGGTGCCGTCCGTCCTGGTGGACGTATCCGGCCGCACCCAGGAAGCTGATGTCTTCGGCCACCGCCAGGCCATGCCGCTGGTAATCGCGCCGACGGCGGCCGCAGGCCTGATGTGGCACGATGGCGAGGTCCAGCTCGCTCGCGCGGCTGCGCAGGCGGGAATTCCCTTCTGCGTTTCCACCCAGTCGATGACAACCATCGAGAAGATCGCCGAAACCGGAGCCCGCTTGTGGTTCCAGCTCTATGTCTGGCGCGACAGGAAACTCACCCATGCGCTGATGGACCGCGCACGTGACGCGGGGGCCGAAACGCTCGTGCTTACTGCCGACACCGTTGTCTCTCCGAAGCGGGAGTACAACCAGCACAACGGATTTGGCATTCCGTTGAAGCCGTCGCTGCGCGGTGCCATCGACGTGGCCTCTCATCCCAGATGGCTGCTGAGCGTGCTGCTTCGTGCCCTGATGACGGAAGGCGTACCCACTTACGCCCACTATCCCGCCGAGTTCAGGACCGCGATCACGCGGGTCGCCTCTTCCGACGCGCTCAAACTTGCCGACAATGTGACGTGGGAGGAAGTTGCCGAACTGCGCCGGCGCTGGCAGGGACGGCTGATCGTCAAGGGAATCCTGCGTGCCGATGACGCCCAGAAGGCGGTCGATTGCGATGTGGACGGCATCGTGGTGTCGAACCACGGGGCACGCAACCTGGATATTGCACCGTCGCCGATCGATGTCCTGCCGCGAATCGTTGACAAGGTCGGAGACAGGCTGGTCGTCTTCGCCGACAGCAGCGTCAGGCGCGGAAGCGATGTCGTCAAGCTTCTGGCATCGGGCGCCAAGGCGGTCCTTGTCGGACGATCCGTGCTTTTCGGCCTTGCCACGAACGGCGAGGCGGGAGCCATGCACGCGCTCGAACTGTTGAAAGCCGAGATCGACAATACGATGGCGCTTCTCGGACGAACGACCGTACCGGGCCTCGGAGGGTGTTTGGCTGTTCCGTGAGCATCCTAG
>CAYYZC010000124.1:0-8482 GCA_964475605.1 uncultured Chelativorans sp. | reverse complement strand
GGGTAAAGGACCGATCCTACTCGACTCGTTTACCGTCGATCGCAAGGAGCCGTTCGAGTTTCCGATCGGCAAGGGCAGGGTGGTCAGGGAGGGAACCAAGGTGGCGCTGCTTTCCTTCGGCACGCGCCTTGCCGACTGCCTGCTTGCGGCCGAAGAGCTGGAGGCGGCCGGCCTGTCGACCACAGTCGCCGATGCCCGCTTCGCCAAGCCGCTGGACACCGATCTGGTCGAGCGTCTGGCGCGCGGGCATGAGGTGCTGGTGACGGTGGAGGAAGGCGCGATCGGCGGCTTCGCCACGCATGTGCTGCATCATCTCGCCCATGCCGGCCTGCTGGAGAACGGGCTCAAGGTCCGTCCGCTGGCGCTCCCGGACGAGTTCACCGATCACGGCAAGCCGGAGAAGATGTATGTCGAGGCCGGCCTCGACCATGCCGGCATCGTGCGCACCGTCTTCGCCGCGCTCGGCCGCAGCGCGAGCGCCGCGACGGCGTGAACACCCGTGAGAGGCTGGACGAGGCGCTGGTCCGTCGCGGCCTGGCGCAGAGCCGTTCGCGGGCGCGCGATGCGGTTCTGCGCGGTACGGTGTCGGTCGGCGGCAGGCCGGTCGTGCGGCCCGGCCACAGGGTCGATGCCGACGATCGCATAACCATTGCCGACCCTGCCGCCCGCTACGTCTCCCGCAGCGCGTTGAAGCTTGCCGCCGGGCTCAGCCATTTCGGCTTCGACGTGACCGGCAGCACCGGCCTCGATATCGGCGCCTCGACCGGCGGCTTCACGCAGGTGCTGCTCGAACATGGCGCCCGCCATGTCGTCGCCGTCGATGTCGGGCACGGGCAGATGGACCCGCTCATCGCAGGAGACCCGCGCGTCGCCAGTCTCGAAGGCCTCAATGCGCGCCATCTTTCCGTCGCCGATCTGAACGGCGTGGTTCCGGACGTCGTCGTCGCCGATGTCAGCTTCATCTCGCTGAAGCTCGCCTTGCCGGCCGCGCTCGCGCTGGCCGCGCCCGCCGCGCGATGCGTGCTGCTGGTGAAGCCGCAATTCGAGGCCGGCCGCGAGGCTGTCGGCAAGGGCGGCCTGTTGCGCGATCCGGCCATGGGCGAGGCGATCGCCGGCGAGATGTGCGACTGGCTCGATGCCCAGCCGGGCTGGCGCGCCATCGGGATCGTGCCGTCGCCGATCGACGGCGGCGACGGCAATCGCGAATTCCTGCTCGGCGGGGTGCGCCAGCCATGAGCAGCCGGATCAGGATCGAGGAGCTCGGCGCCCAGGGCGACGGCGTCGCCATGGCCGGCAAGGGGCCGGTCTATATCCCCTTCACCCTGCCCGGCGAGACGGTGACGGCCGCCCTCGGCGACAAGCGCGGCGACCTGCTGGCGGTGATCGAGCCGTCGCCGCAGCGCGTGCCGCCCGCCTGCCGGCATTTCGGCATCTGCGGCGGCTGCGCGCTCCAGCATCTGGAGCATCGCGCCTATCTCGACTGGAAGCATGGCAAGCTCGCGCAGGCGCTGGCCGGGCGAGGCATCGAGGCCGAGGTCGATCCGATCGTGGAATCGCCGCCGGCGTCGCGGCGCCGTGTCGTCTTCTCGGCCGTCCGGCGCGGCGGCGATATCGTGCTCGGCTTCAACCAGGCGCTGACCAACAACGTCTTCATGGTCGAGGAATGCCCGGTCAGCCTGCCGTCGATCGTCGATGCGCTGGGCCTGTTGCGCGAGCTGGCGGCGCTGCTCTGCGGCCCGAAGAGCGCGCTCCGCCTCGCCGTGATCGCGAGCGGGCAGGGCCTCGACATCGATGTGCGCGGTGCCGGCCGCGTCGACGACCGCACCCGCCGCGCCCTGGCCGATTTCACGCTGCGCAGCGGGTTTGCACGGCTCAGCCTGGAAGGCGAGATCGTGATCGAGCCGCGCAAGCCCGCGATCTCCTTCGACGGGGCGGCCGTGGTGCCGCCGCCGGGCGCCTTCCTGCAGGCGGTGGCGGAAGCCGAGGAGGCGATGGCCGCACTCGTCGCCACCCATCTTGCAGGCGCCAGGCGCGTGCTCGATCTTTTCGCCGGAATCGGCACGTTCGCGCTGCGGCTGGCGCGGGCGAGCGAGGTCCATGCGGTGGAAGGCGACGCCACGGCCCTTGCAGGCCTCGATCGCGGCTTCCGCTTTGCGACGGGCCTGCGCAAGGTCAGCGTCGAGCGCCGCGACCTCTTCCGCCGTCCGCTGCTGCCGCGCGAGCTCGACGCCTATGGCGGGCTGGTCTTCGACCCGCCGCGGGCAGGCGCCGAGGACCAGGCGCGCCAGATCGCCCGCTCGCAGGTCCCGGCCGTCGCCGCCGTCTCCTGCAATCCGGCGACGCTGGCGCGCGACCTGCGCATCCTGATCGACGGCGGCTACCGGCTGACGCGCGTCACGCCGATCGACCAGTTCCTCTGGTCGCCCCATGTCGAGGCGGTGGCGCTGCTGGAGAAGAAGCACCGGCGGCGATGAGCCTCACGGCAAGCGCCCCGCTCGACACCCCACCGGGCAAGGGCAGTCGCAGGGATGACCTTGAAATGAGCACGGATTGAGCATAGATTGATCGAATGATGTTCAATTTATGCAAGGCAGATGTCATGGCCAACGCATTTCTCGACGTGCCTGCCGGGCGGTTCGGCGAAGGAGATGCGCCGTTTCTTTCTGCGCGGCGTGTCGCCGACATGCTGGGCATCACGCTTTCCGAGCTTGCCGCCCTGATCGGCGTCGCCCGCAACACGATCGCCGCCAGGAGCGGCGCGCGCAAGGTCGACCACGCGCTGAGCCCGCTGGTCAGGGTCCTCACCATTGCCGACGAGATGGCCGGCGGTCCCGACCGCGCCGCGATCTGGTTCAAGCACCAGCCGATTCCCGGCTGGGCCGGCAAGACCGCCTACGACCTCGTCCGCGAAGGCAAGTCGGACAAGGTGCTGGCCTATCTGGAAGCGGTGCGCTCCGGCGTCTATGCCTGAGCAGGCCCGCGTCGGGCTCACGCTGTGGCGCGCCTTCGTGCCGCGATGGGCGTATCTGCCACTGTCGGGGAAGGGGGCGGCGCGCTTCGGCGGGCGCTGGAACCCCGTCGGAGCGCCTGCGATCTATGCGGCTTGCGAGATGTCGACCGCCTGGGCCGAATACAATCAGGGCTTTGTCCAGCATCCGGCACTGATCGCGCAGCTCGAACTGCGCGACGCCCGCCTCGCCGATCTCACCGATCCGCAGGTGCTGGAGGGCCTCGGCGCGGACGAGGGCATCCACGATTGCGAGTGGCGCGCCCTGACGGAGGCGGGCGAGGAGCCGCCGACCTATGCGCTGCGGCGGAAGCTCATGGCAGAAGGGATCGAGGGCGTCCTCTATCCCTCCTTCATGTCGCCCGGCGGCAGATGCATCGCACTATGGCGCTGGAACCGGCCCGACAGCGGCCAACTCACCGTCGTCGATCCCGACAGCCGACTGCCGAAGACCCCGGCATCGTGGCTGTGAGGCTGATCGTCAACTGCCAGCACGCAGGATGGATCTGGCGACGAACAATTCCGGCATGGCGAAGCCCTCCATCTTTTCCAGGACTCCTATCTGTTCGAGGTTTCCGATCGTCATTCTTGCAGCCCGGTGTGTTACGCCGAGAAGCTCCTTGACGATGGGGGTGCTGACCACCGGCGACTGAAACAGGAAATCAATCAGGACAATGACATTGTT
The DNA here is from genome assembly GCA_964475605.1 of uncultured Chelativorans sp. Classification (GTDB taxonomy): domain Bacteria; phylum Pseudomonadota; class Alphaproteobacteria; order Rhizobiales; family Rhizobiaceae; genus CAYYZC01. The sequence goes on along the minus strand of CAYYZC010000124.1, from coordinate 4,790 downwards.
CGACCGGAATCTCGCCATCGCCGTCTCGCGATAGTCGGCCTGTAATGCGAGTATCCGGTCGATTACCTCGATCGAGCTTCGGCAGGTATCACGGCAAATCTCCAGGAAGAAATTGACCCAACCTGCCCAGTCGCCCGTCGTAGAAACTGCGAACATGCGATCGATATACTCTTCCTTGCGCGCTTCCATGCTGGCGCTGGGATAGAATACGGGACTTTCGATCAGCTTGCGCGACATGAGGATAAGCGGGATGAGGATCCGCCCCACACGTCCGTTGCCGTCGGCAAATGGATGGATTGTCTCGAACTGGTAGTGGACCAGAGCTGCTTCCAGCAACGGCGGAATCTCGATCGCATCGTCCCTGTTGATGAATGCTTCGAGCTGGTCCATGGCCAGGCTGGATTCTGCCGGAGGTGGCGGTACAAAGCGGGCTTCCGTCGGAGAAAGCCCGCCGATCCAGTTCTGATCCTGCTTGTATAGGCCCGGTCGCTTGTTTCCGCCTCTGCCGTATGCAAGGCCGCTAAGCAATTGCTCGTGGGTTTCGCGGATGAGCCTGTGGCAGATTGGAAGCCTTTGCATCAATTCGACGGCATGCATGAGTGCCGTGACGTAGTTCAGAACCTCGCGCGTGTCTGCCCGCGCATTTCCGTCGACGCCGGCTTCAAGCAAGGCGAGTTCGTCGCTCGTCGTATAGGTTCCTTCCATTGCCGAGGAAAGCAGCGCCTCGCGCCGTTGCAGCGGCCGGATGATCAATTGCGGGTTGCGGAGCTGGGTGATCTTGGCATTGAGCATGCCGATCCCCGTCATCGCTTCTCCATAGCGCAAGAATACCGATCCGAGATCGAGTTTCGGTGGCAGCGGATCCGGCACATAGGCGATGGTGCCATGATCAACGGCAACCAGCCGTCCCGGGGCGTTCTCATCGAAAAGCGCTCGATCCATAGATGATACTTTAAAGCAAGTTATGTATCATCATTCGCGAATAACGCTACCCAGCTATCATGTCAACGGATCTCTGATACCTGAACCCGCGATAGGTATCACGCCTGCGTGCCGCCGACCGTCATCCGGTCCATGCGCAGGTGCGGCTGGCCGACGCCGACGGGCACGCCCTGTCCGGCCTTGCCGCACATGCCGATGCCGGTGTCGAGCTTCATGTCGTTGCCGATCATGCTGACCCGGTGCATGGCGTCGGGGCCGTTGCCGATCAGCATCGCACCCTTCACCGGCCGCGTCACCTTGCCGTCCTCGATCAGATAGGCCTCGGTGCAGCCGAACACGAACTTGCCCGAGGTGATGTCGACCTGGCCGCCGCCGAAGGAGACGGCATAGAGCCCCTTCTTCACCGAGGCGATGATCTCCTCCGGCGTGTGGCTGCCGGCCGTCATATAGGTGTTGGTCATGCGCGGCATCGGCTCATGGGCATAGGATTCGCACCGTCCGTTGCCGGTCGCCGCCATGCCCATCAGGCGCGCGTTCAGCCGGTCCTGCATGTAGCCGACCAGCCTGCCGTCATCGATCAGCACGGTGCGGTTGGTCGGCGTGCCCTCGTCGTCGATGGTGAGCGAGCCGCGCCGCTCGGCGATCGTGCCGTCGTCGACGACGGTGACGCCTCTGGCCGCCACCTGGCTGCCCATCAGCCCGGCGAAGGCCGAGGTCTTCTTGCGGTTGAAGTCGCCCTCGAGCCCGTGGCCGACCGCCTCGTGCAGCATGACGCCGGGCCAGCCGCTGGCGAGCACGATGTCGAAGGTTCCGGCGGGCGCGGCGACCGCCTCCAGATTGACCAGCGCCTGTCGCAGCGCCTCGTCGGCGGCATGCTGCCAGCTCTCCTCGGCGATGAAATCGCCGAGCGCCTTGCGCCCGCCCATCCCGTAGGAGCCGGTCTCCTGACGATCGCCGTCGCCGACCACCACCGCAACGTTGAAGCGGACCAGCGGGCGGATGTCCTGCGCCTGCCCGCCGTCGGCGCGCAGGATCTCGACCCGCTGCCAGGAGGAGGCAAGAGAAGCGGTGACCTGGCGCACCCGCGGATCCCTTGCGCGCAGCCAGGCATCGACCTCCTGCAACAGCTTCGCCTTCTCCTTGAACCCCGGCGAGGCGATCGGGCTGTCCTCGCCATAGAGCTTGCGGTTGGTGCCGGCGGGCGCATCGGCAAGCCGGCCGGAATAGCCCGCCTTCACGGCCGAGACGGCATCGGAGGCGCGCCGAAGCGCCGCTTCGGAGAGCTCGCTCGAATGCGCATAGCCGGTCGCCTCGCCGGCGACGGCGCGCAGGCCGAAGCCCTGGTCGACGTTGAAATTGGCCGTCTTCAGCCGCCCGTCGTCGAAGACCAGCGCCTCGCCCTCGCGATATTCGAGGAACAGCTCGCCGTCATCGGCCCCGTCGATCGTCTCGGCGACGATGCGGCGGATCGCGTCTTCTGAAACGTCGAACTGTTCAAGCAGCCTGTCGGACACCGCGAATGCTCCTGTTTGACTTGGTCATCGTCCCATATAGACAGGAGATCGCCCGGTTTCACCCGCGGGCGGCTGATTCAAGCCTGCGACCGGCGCGGGAGAGCGGATTGGACCTGAAAGCCTGGCATTGGATCCTGATCGGCGCCATGGTCGGCGTGGCGAGCGGCGCGATCTTCGGCATGGCCTATGCGCTGGCGGGCGCCGTCATCGGGCTTGCCGGGGGCGCGGCCATGGCGCTTGCGATGAGGTGACGGGTCAGGGAAGTGCCTCGAAGCCCTCGGCGAACCCTTCGAGATCGACGGGCACGGCGATCCCCTGCTCGGGCGTCTTGAACACCACGAAGCGGGCGACGTCGCCGCTCTTCAGCGTGTCGATCAGCGATTGCTCCATGATCACCTCGGCATAGCAGCCGTCGGGGAAGCAGCGGACGAAATAGGCGCGGCCCATGTCCTTGTCGTCGACATGCAGCCCCAGCCCGTTGGGCAGCAGCACGCCAAGCGGCGCCAGCACGCGCAGTATCTGCGCCTTCTGGTCGGCCGTCTTGAGCACGACGATCGAAAGGCCGAGATCGGCCTCGTCCGTCGCGATCACGTTCTGCATCATGGCGCATTGCTCGAAGCGCGACTCGGCCGGGTTGTCGCAGACGATCGACCAGGCGCCGTGCGTCGAGCGCACCGTTCCGGACGGTTGCTGCTGCTGCGCGGCTGCGGGGCCGCCGGCCAGCGCCAGCGCGGCGATCATCGCGCCCGCAGCGAGCGCCCTCGATCGCAGTCGCCTCGGATATTGCTGCTTCATGGGGACCTATCCTCGCGAATCAGACGAAAACTATAGCCGTGCAGCTTGCGCCGGCAAAAGCATTGGATGGCCGCATCTGCCGCGTTCGGCGGCGGGACCGACATCCGCCGCACGCCCGCACCCGGCGCCCGGCCGCGACCATTCGGGCACAATCGCAGCGAATTCATGGCGATGACCCTGCCGGCGCCGCCGATCGCGCGCAAAAATGCCGCACATCGCCCCCCATGCCATTCTTGCGGTTAAAATGAGAGTATGGTTTGAACGCCCCATGCGAATGTCCGGCCCCGCGCCCGCTTGGGCGGCGCAGGCGGGATTGCGATCCAGGAGATGACAAGGGTGATGAAGAAGATTCTCGCGAGCCTGGTTTTCTTGGCGCTCGGGCTTGCCGCGACCAGTGCGCTGGCCGGCCAGCCGACGCCCTGGCAGATGGGCTTCCAGCCCCCCGCGTCGAGCATCGCCGAGGAGATCTACTGGTTCGAACGCTACACCTTGTGGTTCGTGGGGCCGATCACCATCCTGGTGATGGGCCTGCTCGCCTGGTGCATCGTCCGCTATCGCTCCAGCGCCAACCCGGTTCCCTCGCGCACCAGCCACAACACGCTGATCGAGGTGGTCTGGACCGTGGCGCCGGTGATCATCCTGCTCTTCCTCGCCGTGCCTTCCTTCCAGTTGCTGACCTCGCAATACAACCCGCCCGAGGAGCCGGAGATAACCATCAAGGCGACGGGCGTGCAGTGGAACTGGGATTACGAGTACCAGGACGAGGAGCCGCTGAGCTTCTCCTCCTTCATGCTGGGCGAGGACGATCGCGCCGATGTCGGCAAGGAGGATCTGGCAGAGTATCCGCGCCTGCTGGCGGTCGACAACGAGGTCGTCGTGCCCATCGACACGACGGTCCGCCTCCTGGTGACCGCGAGCGACGTCATCCATGCCTTCGCCATGCCCGCCTTCGGCATCAAGGTCGATGCGGTGCCGGGCCGCATCAACGAGACATGGTTCCGCGCCGACCGCGAAGGCATCTATTACGGGCAGTGCTCCGAGCTTTGCGGCAAGGACCACGCCTTCATGCCGATCGCGATCCGCATCGTCTCCCAGGCCCAGTACGACGAGTGGCGCGGCGCTGCGCAGGCCGACCTGCAGGGCGCCAACGACAATCTCATGGCCGCGATCGAGCGCGACCGCAACAGCCAGCTCGCCGCTGCCAGCGAATAAGCTGCGCGGCTGAAAAGAATTACGGAGCGGAACAAATGGCAGGCTCTGCTGCAGCCCACGACGACCACGGCGAACACAAGCCGTATGGCTGGACCCGCTGGGTCTATTCGACCAACCACAAGGACATCGGCACGCTCTACCTGATCTTCGCGATCATCGCGGGCATCATCGGCGCCTTGCTGTCGGTGATGATGCGCTGGGAGCTTGCCGAGCCCGGCATCCAGATATTCCACGGGCTCGCCGAGATCGTCTACGGCTATGAGGGCGCGGCCGCCATCGACGGCGGCAAGCAGCTCTACAACGTGTTCACGACGGCCCACGGCCTGG
>CAYYZC010000123.1:7063-8514 GCA_964475605.1 uncultured Chelativorans sp. | reverse complement strand
GCCGAATGCGGTCTGCCCAAAGGCGTGCTCAACATCGTCACCGGCGACGGCGAGACCGGCGCCGCGATCGTCGCCCATGACGGCATCGACAAGCTCGCCTTCACCGGCTCGACCGAGGTCGGGCGCATCATCCGCCGCGCCACGGCCGGATCGGGCAAGAGCCTGACGCTGGAGCTCGGCGGCAAGTCGCCCTTCGTCGTCTTCGCCGATGCCGATCTCGACGCGGCGGTCGAAGGCGTGGTCGACGCGATCTGGTTCAACCAGGGCCAGGTCTGCTGCGCCGGGGCGCGCATTCTCGTGGCCGAGGCGGTGGCGAAGCGCTTCGAGGCGCTGCTCAAGGCGCGGATGGCAAATCTGCGCGTCGGCGAGCCGCTCGACAAATGCACCGATGTCGGCGCCATCGTCCACCCGATCCAGCTCCGGCGGATCGAGGCTCTGGTCGCGCAGGGCGTGGCCGAAGGCGCGCAGCTCCATCAGGTGGCCGTGCCCGAGGGCTGCTTCTTCCCGCCGACGCTGGCAACGGAGGTCGCGCCGGCCTCGATCCTGTCGGTCGAGGAGATCTTCGGCCCCGTCGCCACGCTGACCAGCTTCCGCACGCCCGACGACGCGGTCGCGCTCGCCAACAACACGCGCTACGGCCTCGCCGCCTCGATCTGGTCGGAGAACGTCAATCTCTGCCTCGACGTCGCCGCGCAGATCAAGGCCGGCGTCGTCTGGGTCAACTGCACCAACGTGCTCGACGCCGGCGCAGGCTTCGGCGGCTATCGCGAATCCGGTTTTGGCCGCGAGGGCGGGCGCGAGGGCATGACGGCCTATCGGGTCCATCCGAAACCGGCGGCGAAGAAGGGCGAAACAGCGCTGCCTGCCCTGCAGGCGGACCCGGCGCCGGGCATCGCGGCCAGGGGCATCGACCGCACCGCCAAGCTCTATGTCGGCGGCAAGCAGAAGCGGCCGGATTCGGGCTATTCCTACCAGGTGGCGGGCCCGAAGACCGTGATCGGCCTCGCCGGGCTCGGCAATCGCAAGGATATCCGCGACGCGGTCGAGGCAGCCGGCAGGACCGGCGGATGGGGCAAGGCGACCGGCCACAACCGGGCGCAGGTGCTCTATTATCTCGGCGAGAACCTGTCGGCCCGCGCGCCCGAATTCGAGGAACGGCTGCGCAGCTTCGGCGCCGCCAAGAATGCGGCGCGCCGGGAGGTCGAGATCTCGGTCCGCCGCTGCTTCTGGTATGCCGCGCAGGCTGACAAGTTCGACGGCATGGTGCACCAGACCAAGTCCTCGAACGTGACGCTGGCGATGTATGAGCCGCTCGGCACGATCGGCATCGCCTGCCCCGCGGCACACCCGCTGCTCGGCTTCGTCTCGACCGTGCTGCCGGCGATCGCCATGGGCAATTCCGTCGTCGCGATCCCGTCGCAGACGCATCCGCTCGCGGCGACCGACTTCTA
>CAYYZC010000123.1:2597-6963 GCA_964475605.1 uncultured Chelativorans sp. | reverse complement strand
CCGGTTCGGATAGCCGCCGCCCGGCAGATCTTTTCGATCAGGGTTTCGGCCTTCTCGCGCCGTCCTGAACGAGCGTCGATACGCCCTTGATCTCGGCAAGCAGCGCTTCCGCCAGCGCCTCCTTCGGATGGCCCGTGGCCTGCACCATTCCGATCACCCGATGCACCGGCTCGCCCTGGAAGGCGATCCGGCGGACCGGAAGCTCGATGGCGGCGGGCGTCGCGCGCAGCGGAACGATCGACACGCCCAGCCCGTAATGCACCATGGTGGATATCGCCTCGAGCGTGTCCAGCATCATGGTCTCGTTGACCTTGAGACGCTTGCGTCTGATCAGCCGGTCGATCATCTCGCCGACCCAGGCCGCGCGCGTGTAGCGGATGAAGGGATAGAGCGCGACAAGCTGATGGGCCGGCAGGTCGGGCGCATCCATGGGAGCGATCAGCACCAGCGGTTCGCGGGCGAACGGCCACCATTGCAGGCCGGTGCGGGGTTCGTGCAGTTCGCCGACCACCGCCGCGTCCAGCGTGCCCTCCCTCACCTGCCGGACGAGATCCAGGGAAAGTCCCATGACAAGCTCGATATGGAGCTCCGGATAACGCGCGCGCAGCGTGACCAGCGCCCGGGGTATCAGTCCGGTGATGACGCTGGGGACGACGCCGAGGCGCAGATAACCTCCGATGGACCGCCCGTCCTCCGTGCCGTCGAAGAGCCGGTCGAATGCGTCGACGACCTCCCGCGCCCTTTGCGCGAAGGCACGCCCGGCCTCGTTGAGGATCGGCGGCCGGCGCGACCGGTCGAAAAGCTCCAGTCCGAGGCTTTCCTCCAGCGCCTTGACCTGCATGGTGACGGCGGACTGCGTGCGATAGACCGAGCGCGCCGCGCCGACGAACGAGCCGGCATCGGCGATCGCCAGGAAGGTCTTCAGGTTCTGGATGCTCTGGACTGTCATTCCGGTCCGTTCCGCGGGAGACGGCAGGCACAGTTACATGAAACTCGACTACACGAAACTCGACCGGCTCGCGGAGAGATTTTCGGCCGGCTCAAGTCCGGGGCTCCTGATCCGCGCCGGTTTCGCCGCCTCGCATCCGGCCCGGTCCGCGCAGATGCTCCTTGAGCGCAAGCACGGAAATGCTCGGATCGCGCTCGGCATGGGTGACCATGGCGAACTCACGTGCCGGAACGTCCACCTCGATGCGCCGCAACGCGCCCTCGTGGAGGGAGCGCGTCACCACCCTTTCGGAGATGACCGTCGCGCCGGCTCCCGCCTCGACCGCCTGCCGGACGGCCTCGTTGCTGGGAAGGATAAGGGCGATGTCCAGCTCGCTGAAGACGGACCCCTGCTCCGCCACGAGGTCTTCCAGGACCTCCCGCGTGCCGGATCCGCGCTCGCGGACGATCCAGGTCATGCCGGCGAGATGGATTCCTTCCGGCCATAGCGGGACCGTAAGGGTCGGCGACGCCACGAGGACCAGCCGGTCGATGTCGACGCGCATCCGCTTCAACGCGCCGGAGCGCGTGCGCCCTTCCACCAGGCCGACATCAGCCGTGCCCTCAAGCACGGCGGTTTCCACCTGCCGCGTATTGCCGACCGACACGTCCAGCTTCACGGCAGGAAAGCGCTTGTGGAACGCGGCCAGCCGGGCCGGCAGCCAGTAGCCCGCGATCGTCTGGCTGGCCCAGATCGACAGGCTCCCGACAACCTGCCGCGACAGGTTCTCCAGCAACAGGCGCGCGGCGAGCGCCCGGTCGAGCACGGCCTTCGCCTCCGGCAGGAACGCCGCGCCCGCCCGCGACAACTCTATGTTGCGCCCGACGCGGTCGAACAACCGCACGGCGGATGATTTTTCCAACGCCTTGATCGCGGCCGAGACGGCGGATTGCGACATGCCGAGCGCCTGCGCCGCCTGCGTGACGTGCCTGCGTTCGGCCACCGTGACGAAGATTCGCAATTGGTCGAAATTCATTCCCTCAATGATCGATGAAATAGATTATAATTACAAGAACGATTTGTTGGATCGATCAAACGGCAAGCCGTACTATCCCCGCCGAGGAACCGAATCCGGCCGTCGGGCTTGAGCCGGAAACCGGGACGAAGCGGAGATGACGAACCGTTGAGCGCATATGCAGGACATGGTGCAAACGCTGCGCCCTCGCAGCGGCCGCTGGCCGATACGCGCGCGCCCGCCGAGGGCGACGGGGTCGAGACCTCCCCGGTCGTCGGCGACCGCAAGGTCCGCACCACCTGCTACATGTGCGCCTGCCGCTGCGGCATCGAGGTTCATCTGCGCGACGGCAAGGTGCGCTACATCAACGGCAACCGCGACCATCCGGTCAATCGCGGCGTCCTGTGCGGCAAGGGCTCGGCCGGCATCATGCAGCATTACAGCCCGGCGCGGCTGAGGAAGCCGCTGCTGCGCACCGGCCCGCGCGGTTCCGGCCAATTCCGCGAGATCGAGTGGGAGGAGGCGCTGTCGATCGCGACGGAACGGCTTGCGCGCATCCGCGCGAGCGAACCGAAGAAGCTCGCCTTCTTCACCGGCCGCGACCAGTCGCAATCGCTGACGGGCTGGTGGGCGAGCCGCTTCGGCACGCCGAACTTCGCCGCCCATGGCGGCTTCTGCTCCGTCAACATGGCCGCAGGCGGCCTCTATACGATCGGCGGCTCGTTCTGGGAGTTCGGCGAGCCGGACTGGGAGCATACCAAATATTTCCTGCTCTTCGGCGTCGCCGAGGACCACGATTCCAACCCGATCAAGATCGGCCTCGGCAAGCTGAAGGCGCGCGGCGCCAAGGTCGTCTCGCTGAACCCCTGCAGGACCGGGTACAACGCCATTGCCGACGAATGGATCGGCATCCGTCCCGGCTCCGACGGCCTGTTCGTGCTGGCCATCGTGCATGAGCTTCTCAAGGCCGGCCGCATCGATCTCGACTATCTCGTCCGCTACACCAACGCGCCGTTGCTGGTGATCGAGGAGCCCGGAGCACCGGATGACGGGCTGTTCGTGCGCGACGGCGAGGGCCGGCCGCTCGTCTGGGACCGCGTGACGGGCGCGCCGGCCAATTCTTCCGATCCGGCCGGCTCGCCGGCGCTGACCGGGCGCCGCACGGTGGCCGGAAGGTCCTGCGTGCCCGTGTTCCAGCTCATCGCCGAGCGGTATATGGACGAGGCCTGGTCGCCGGACAGCGTCGCCGAGCGCTGCGGCGTGCCGGCCGCCACGATCCGCCGCATCGCCGCCGAGCTTGCCCATGTCGCCTTCGAGCAGGCGATCGAACTGCCGGTGGCATGGACCGACTGGGCCGGGCGCAGGCACGAAACGATGGTGGGCCGGCCGGTCGCCATGCACGCCATGCGCGGCATCGCCGCCCATTCCAACGGCTTTCACACCTGCCGCGCCATCCACCTGCTTCAGGTTCTGCTGGGCTCGGTCGACGTGCCGGGCGGGTTCCGCTTCAAGCCGCCCTATCCCAAGCCGTCGCCGCCCGGTCCCAAGCCCGCGGGAAAGGACGGCGGGCGGCCGATGACGCCGCTCGACGGCAGTCCGCTCGGCTTCGTCAACGGGCCGGAGGACCTGCTGGTCGACACGCAAGGACGGCCGCAACGCATCGACAAGGCCTATTCCTGGGAGGCGCCGCTCGCCGCCCACGGGCTCATGCATACGGTGATCCGCAACGCCTGGGCGGGCGACCCCTACCCCATCGACACGCTGTTCCTCTACATGGCCAACATGGCCTGGAACTCGTCGATGAACACGTCGGGCACGATGAAGATGCTGACCGACAAGGACGAGGCGGGCGAGTACAGGATCCCCTTCATCATCTATTCGGACGCCTATTATTCCGAGACCGTCGCCTATGCCGACCTGGTGCTGCCCGACACGACCTATCTCGAGCGGCATGACTGCATCAGCCTGCTCGACCGGCCGATCAGCCATGCCGACGGGCCGGGCGACGCCATCCGCCACCCCGTGGTCGAGCCCGACCGCGACGTGCGCCCGTTCCAGTCGGTGCTGATCGATCTCGGCGCACGGCTCGGCCTGCCCGGTTTCGTCGGCGAGGACGGGAGCGCCAGATATCGCGACTACGCCGACTACATCGTCAACCACGAGCGCTCCCCCGGCATCGGCCCGCTCGCCGGCTGGCGCGGCAGGGACGGCACGGCGATCGGCAAGGGCGAGCCGAACCCGGACCAGCTCCGGCGCTATATCGACAATGGCGGCTTCTGGCATCATCGCTTCGCCGACGAGCAGCGCTACTACAAGATGGCCAACCGCTCCTACCTGGAAATCGCCGTACAACTGGGTTTCCTGCCCGAGGCGCAGCCCGTCGTCTTCCAGCTCTATTCGGAGCCGATGCAGAAATTCAGGCT
>CAYYZC010000123.1:0-2497 GCA_964475605.1 uncultured Chelativorans sp. | reverse complement strand
TCGAAAGCGCCAACGGCCGGGTCAAGGGGCAGGTCAGGCTGGTCGAGGGCGTCAACCCGGACACGGTCTGGACCTGGAACGCCATCGGCAAGCGCAAGGGCGCCTGGGCCCTGAAGGACGATGCGGGCGAGGCCAATCGCGGCTTCCTGCTCAATCACGCCATCGGCGACCTGCTGCCGCCGGACCGCGCCGGCATGCGCTACTCCAATTCGGACCCGGTCACCGGCCAGGCCGCATGGTTCGACCTGCGCGTGAGGTTGCGCAAATGCGCGCCTGCGGAGGAAGGTTTCGCCGAGCCGGCATTCGAGCGGCTGCCGCTGCCGCCCGGCATGGCGCCCGGACCCGACAGGCTCGACTTCGGCGCCGGGTTCCGCAAGGCGGAGGCCGCCGGGCGATGACCTGCGTTCCCGCCTCTACCGAGAAGAGCCTCGGCCTCGTCATCGATCTCGACACCTGCGTCGGCTGCCAGGCCTGCGTCACCTCGTGCAAGGAATGGAACACGGGCGGGCACATGGCGCCGCTGACCGATCTCGACCCCTATGGCGGTTCCGCCGACGGGGTGTGGTTCAACCGCGTCCACACCTATGAGCACCAGACGGAGGCGGGCGGACGCACGGTGCATTTCCCGCGCTCCTGCCTGCATTGCGCGGAGCCCGCCTGCGTCACCGTCTGCCCCACCGGCGCATCCTACAAGCGCACGTCCGACGGCATCGTGCTGGTGGACGAGGACAAGTGCATCGGCTGCAAGCTGTGCAGCTGGGCCTGCCCCTACGGGGCGCGCGAATTCGACACCGCCGTCGGCGTGATGAAGAAGTGCACGCTCTGCATCGACCGCATCTACAACGAGAACCTGCCCGAGGAGGATCGCATTCCCGCCTGCGTCGCGGCCTGCCCGACCGGCGCGCGCCACTATGGCGACCTCGGCGACCCCGGCTCGGCGGTCTCGAAACTGGTGGAGGAGCGCGGCGGCGTCGACCTGATGCCGGAACTCGGATACCGCCCGACCAACAAATACCTGCCGCCACGCAAGCGCGAGCGCACCGCCGAGCTGGACGCACCGCCGCTGGAGACCGTATCGGCCGAGGGCGGCTTCCTCGGCTGGGTCGACCGCATGCTGTCGCGATAGAGACCGATGCATCCGGCCTATTCCGTCATCTTCTTCACCACCGCCTCGGGCGCCGGCTACGGCCTGCTGGCGCTGATGGGGCTGCTTGCAGCCGCCGGCTTGCTGCCGCTCGACAGATGGACGGGAAGCTTCGGCCTCGTCCTTGCGCTGGGCTTGATCTCGGCGGGCCTCCTGTCCTCCACCGCCCATCTCGGCAGGCCGGAGCGGGCCTGGCGCGCCTTCAGCCAGTGGCGCACCTCCTGGCTGTCGCGCGAGGGCGTGCTTGCGGTCGCCACCTATGTTCCGGCGGTGCTGTTTGCCGCCGGCTGGCTGTTCCTCGACCGGTCGGACGGCTGGATCGCGCTTGCCGGCGTGCTGGCGGCGGCCGGCGCAGCGCTCACCGTCTGCGCCACAGCGATGATCTACGCCTCGCTCAAGCCGATCGCGCAATGGAGCAGCCGCTACACCCTGCCCATCTACCTTCTGATGGCGGTAATGACCGGGCTTTCGCTTCTCGCCGTCCTCACCCAGCTTTCCGCGAAGGCTCCATCGGCGCTCATCGCCGCGGCGATCGCCGCGACGCTCGCCTGCTGGCTCGTCAAGCGCGCGGCATGGCGCGACGGCGACCAGGCCGGGTTGCCCGCCTCCCTCAACAGCGCCACCGGCCTTGCCGGCGGCACCGTGCGCTCGATCGAGTGGCCGCACAGCGAGCAGAACTACCTTCTCAAGGAAATGGGATACCGGGTCGCGCGCAAGCATGCCGAGAGGCTTCGCCTCCTCGCCCAGCTCCTGGCGTTCCTGCTGCCGACGCTGCTTTTCGGGACAGCGCTCCTGTTGCCGCGGGTTTCCCTGCTCGTGCTGCCGCTTGCCGCCATGCTCCAGATGGCCGGCGTGCTGGTCGAGCGCTGGCTCTTCTTCGCCGAGGCCAAGCACACGGTGACGCTCTATTACGGGCGCTGACCCTCCGGCCTCGGTGCAGCGTGTTCAGCGCCTGCCGCCCGCCAGCCTCTCCGCCTCAGGCAGACCGCGCAGCCTTCCCATGAACCAGACGCCGACCAGCGGCCCAAGGGCGAGAACGGCGAAGGCATAGGTCCAGGTCACCGCTTCGACGAGAACCGGGATCGCATGGATGGTGACCAGCGTTAGCAGGAAACCCGCGCCGATCGTCGCTTGCGATCAAGCGCAAACCATAGAATTCTGCTATATCTGATCATTCGCGGCGTTCATGGTCAATGGAACTCGACTGTGCGAGCGTGAGGCGAGAGATTTGTCGGTTTGAACAGGAGCGTAGAATGTCGGACGACTATCAGCGTCGCAGCTATGGTGCCATTCCGGTAGGCTTCGGCAGCAAGCCGGGCATCGTCGTGGTGGATTTCCAGAAGGGCTTTACCG
>CAYYZC010000122.1:0-8518 GCA_964475605.1 uncultured Chelativorans sp. | reverse complement strand
TTGCCGGTCGCATAGGCGCGGCCCTGCGCGTCGAGCTTCTGGACATGGACCGGAGCGGCCGGCTGCTCGTCGGCCTGGGTGGCCTGGCCGAGCTCGGCGAGGGAGGAAAGGTCAGCCATCAGTTGACTCTCTTGTTCTTGGCGTTGAGCGCGCCGAGATCGAGCTTCTCGGGCTGCTGGGCCTCATGCGGATGCTCGGGGCCGGCATAGACGCGCAAATTCTTCATCTGGCGGCGGCCCAGCGGCCCGCGCGGGATCATCCGCTCGACCGCCTTCTCGATCACCCGCTCCGGGAAGCGGCCTTCCAGGAGCTGGCGTGCGGTGCGCTCCTTGATGCCGCCGGGATGGCCGGTGTGCCAGTAATACTTCTTGTCGGCCAGCTTCTTGCCGGTGAATGCGACCTTGTCGGCATTGACGACGATCACATTGTCGCCGTCGTCGACATGGGGCGTATAGCTCGGCTTGTGCTTGCCGCGCAGGCGATTGGCGACGATGGTGGCGAGCCGCCCGACGACGAGATCCTCGGCGTCGATCAGCACCCACTTCTTCACCACGTCCGCAGGCTTCTGCGAAAAGGTTTTCATGGTTCTCGTGCTCTTCGATTGGTCCTTCCCGAGGGGAAGGCGTTTCTTGTTGCTTCCATTGCCGCGGCCTGTCGCCGCGCCAAAAACGAAACCGCGGCCGAAGGGCCGCCGTTCGCCGCCTGCTTATACTGAAGGGCAGGGAGGCCGTCAATCCGTTATGCACTCGACTAGAGCCGGGAAAGACAAGTAATATCAAGGAACTATGATGTGTGGTATCTTGTAACCACAAAGATTTTGCGGGCAGGCGACGGCTCAAGCGGCCGTATGGTTGAATTCGCCCGACTGCCGCCTATGCTTCAGCATCGATCCAAAACCGCGCGCTGGCCCACGGACCAAGCACAAGGAATTCCGCGTGATCGCCTTCTTCTGCCGCCTGCTCCTGCCCTTGGCTCTGGTCCTGCTTTCCCTGAATGTCTCCTATGCCCAGACCGCCGAGCCGGCTCCGGCCGAGGCGGAGGCTCCGGCCGCCGACGCGCCGGGCTATGGCGCGATCGCCGACCTGCTGGAGGACGAGGGCGCGCGCAATGCGCTGATCGCGGAGCTGCGGCGGCTTGCCGCCGGGACGGCGGAGGCCGCAGCCCCGGCCGCGGACGCCTCGATCGCCCGCCGCATCGCGATCGCCACCAATGCGGCCGCCGAGCGCATCGTGACGGAGATGAGCGCGCTCTACGACCGTATCTTCGGCAGCGGCAGCACCCGCTTTTCCGCTGCCGGCATGATGGAGCTCAGTCAGGCGGCGCTCGAGATCGGCGTCGTCGTCGCGGTCGTCGTCATCCTGCTCTGGCTGCTGAGGGCGGCGGCGAGCCGTGTCTATGCGCGTGCATCGGCCTGGGTGATGGGGCGGAACGGCCTGCGGCCATGGATGCGGCGCGGGCTGGCGGCGATCGGCTGCAGCCTGCTCGATCTCGGCATCGTGCTCGTCGCCTGGGTGGCGGGCTATCTGGTCGCGCTTTTCGTATTCGGCGAGAGCGGCCGCATGGATACGCGCCAGTCGCTGTTCCTCAATGCCTTCCTCCTCGTCGAGGCCGTCAAGGTGGTGATCAGGCTGTTCTTCGCCACGCGCTATGACGGGCTGCGCCTGGTTCCCGTCAATGGCGAGGACGCCGCCTATTGGAATGCCTGGCTGTCGCGCCTGACCAACCTGATCGGCTACGGCATTCTGGTCGTCGTGCCGATCGTCGCCTTCGGCCTCGGTGCTGCGGCCGGCAACATCGTCAGGGCGCTGGTTTATGCGCTGGCCCTGATCGTTTCCGTCATCATCGTCAGGCAGAACCGCGAACCGGTGCGCCGCCGTCTTTCGGAGGCCTCGGCCGGCAGCCAGTTCGCATTCGCCAGGATCACGCTTTCGGCGCTGGCGCGCATCTGGCACGTCTTCGCGATATTCTATCTCGCCGTGCTGGCGCTGATGCTGCTGCTGCGGCCCGCGACCGCCCTTGGCTTCATCGTCACGGCAACCCTGCAGACGATCGTCGCGGTCGCCGGCGGAATTCTCGTCTTCATGCTGATCAGCAAGGCGATCCGGCTCGGCGTCAGCCTCAAGCCCGATGTCCGAGCTAAATTCCCGATGCTGGAGGAACGGCTCAACGCCTTCGTTCCGGCGACGCTCAAGACCGTGCAGGTGGTGATCGCGATCGTCGTCGCCGCCCTCATCCTCGATGCCTGGGCGGTCTTCGACTTCTTTGCCTGGATGGCGTCCGAGGCCGGCATGCAGATCGTCGGCACGGTCGCCACCATCGCCTTCATCCTGGTCGCGGCGGCGCTGGTCTGGCTTGCCGTCTCGTCCTGGATCGAGCATCGGCTGGCCGTCGACACCGCCATCGACCGTGCCCGCGAGCGCACGCTCCTCACCATCTTCCGCAACGCCTTCACCATCGCGCTCGTGATCATGACGCTGATGGTCGTGCTCTCCGAGATCGGCATCGATATCGGCCCGCTGCTCGCCGGCGCCGGCGTGCTCGGCCTCGCCATCGGTTTCGGCGCGCAGAAGATGGTGCAGGACGTGATCACCGGCGTCTTCATCCAGCTGGAGAACGTCATGAATACCGGCGATATCGTCACCGCCGGGACGGTCACCGGCACGGTGGAGAAGCTGACGGTGCGTTCCGTCGGCATCCGCGACCTTTCCGGCACCTATCACGTGATCCCGTTCTCCGCGGTCGACATGGTCTCCAACTTCAATCGCGGCTTCGGCTACCATGTCGGAGAATATGGCGTCGGCTATCGCGAGGACGTCGGCGAGGTGATCGCCGTGCTGCAGCAGGCTTTCGCGGAGATGTGCGAAGATCCCGACAATCGCGCCAAGGTCATCGGCGACCTCGAGGTCGACGGCGTCACCGCCCTGGCCGGGTCGAGCGTCAGCGTCAGGGTCCGCATCAGGACGCTTCCGGGCACCCAATGGGGCGTCGGCCGCATCTTCAACGGCTTCGTCAAGCGGCATTTCGACGCTGCGGCCATCGAGATGGCGTATCCGCGAACGACGGTCCATTTCGACGAGGACAGGAAGGGGCACGCATCCGCCGCATCCGTCCGCATCCTCGGCCGGGGCGAGGACGGGGCGGCGGCGGATGATCCGGAACCCGCTGCCGCCGGGTCAGGGGCGGACAGGGCGGCGCCGACAGGCCCATCCGGCCCGGACCTTCCTTCCGAAGACGAAGCCGGCAACGAGGACAGGTGACAGCCTCAGCGCCGGCTTGCCGGCGGGATCGAATAGGTGCCGGTGGCATGGGCGACCAGGTGGCGGTCGGCGCCCGCCACCATGTCGATGTCGAACACCATCAGGCTGCGGCCGAGCTTGAGGATGCGGCAGCGGCCGTCGATCGGCCCGGCCTCGGCCTTGCGCATGAAATTGATGTTGAGATTCGTGGTGACGGAGAGCGCGTCCGGCCCGGCATGGGAGAGCACGCAGGCGTAGCCGCCGATATCGGCGAGCGTGAACAGCGACGGTCCGGAGACCGTGCCGCCGGGGCGCAGATGCTTCTCGCCGGCATTGAGCCGCACGGTGCAGCCGCCGGGAAACACGTCCAGCACGACATAGTCCGACACCGCCTCGTTGAGCTGCGGATAGACCTTGCCGAGGAATTCGTTGAGTTCCTCCGCGCTCATTACCGGCGTCGGCGCATCGCTCTTCATTCTGACCGTTCTCCCCCTGGTCCCGGCGCGCTTCCGCGCGCGTAAACGTCAACCGACTTTCGCCATTTCGTGGCTGATCTTCAAGCAGGTGCGTGGTAGGGAATGCCGACATTCGCCTGAACCAGGGGATAAGTTCGATGGCCGAACCCCGCGTGAAACGACATGACCAGCCTGCCGCCCTGGTCGGCTGGCAGGTGGACGGCGGCGTGTTGCGGATCGAGATGGCGAACGCCCCCGCCAACGCACTGTCGGAGGCGATGATCGCTGAGCTCCAGCAGGCTTTCGACGCCGCCCGCGACGATCGCTCGGTCCGCGTTGTCGTGCTTGCATCGGCGGGCAAGGTGTTCTGTGCCGGCCACGACCTGAAGGAGATCGCGCGCCGCCGCGCCGATGCGGACCGGGGCCGCGCTTATTTCGAGCGCCTGATGCGTGATTGCAGCCGCCTCATGCAGACCATCGTGCGCCATCCGAAGCCGGTGATCGCCGAGATCGACGGCGTCGCCACCGCCGCCGGCTGCCAGCTCGTCGCGAGCTGCGACCTCGCGATCGCCACCGACCGTTCCGCCTTCGCCACGCCGGGCGTCAATATCGGCCTCTTCTGCTCGACGCCGATGGTGGCGCTGTCGCGCAATGTTGGCCGCAAGCACGCGATGGAGATGCTGCTGACCGGCGAGCAGATCGACGCGGCGACGGCCCGCGAGTTCGGCCTCGTCAACCGCGTCGTCCCGCCGGAATACCTGAATCAGATTGTCGGCAGATACGCGCAAACCATTGCCTCCAAATCGGCTTTGACGCTGAAGATCGGCAAGGAAGCCTTCTACGCGCAGGCCGAGATGCCGCTGTCGGACGCCTATGAGCACGCCTCCGCCGTGATGGTGGAGAACATGCTGGCGCGCGATGCGGAAGAGGGGATCGCCGCCTTCATCGACAAGCGCGACCCGCAATGGGGCGATCGCTGATGGAGCCGCGCATCTCCATCGTGACGCTCGGCGTCGACGATCTCGACCGCGCCACCCGCTTCTATGAGGCGATGGGCCTGACGGCCGGCATGAAGGTGCCGGGCGACGTCGCCTTCTTCCAGATGGGCGGCATCATCCTCGGCCTGTGGCCGCGCGAGAAGCTCGCCGCGGATGCCGGAGTTGAGAACACGCCGCGCGGCTTCGCCGGCATCGCGCTCGCCTACAATGTGCGCTCCGACGCCGAGGTGGGCGAGACGCTGGAGCAGGCCGGGAGGGCCGGCGGCCGCATCGTCAAGCCGGCGCAGCGCGCCTTCTGGGGCGGCTGGTACGGCTATTTCGAGGATAGCGAGGGGAACCTCTGGGAGGTGGCGCACAATCCGAGCTTCCCGCTCGACGCCGAGGGACGGATCTCGCTGCCCTCATGAACCACGATTCCTACGAGAACTCCTATATCGCCGGCATCCTCGGCACGGTGCGCTCGATCGCTATCGTCGGCGCCTCGGCCAACGAGGTGCGTCCGTCCTTCTTCGTGGCGAAATATCTGATCGACAAGGGCTATCGCGTCCATCCGGTCAATCCGGGACAGGCGGGCAGGGAGATCCTCGGCCGCCTGACGTATGCCCGGCTCGGCGACGTGCCGGAACCGATCGACATGGTCGACATATTCCGCCCCTCCGCCGCCGTGCCGGCGATCGTGGACGAGGTGCTGGCGCTCGACCCGCTGCCGCAGGCGGTGTGGATGCAGCTCACCATCCGCCATGACGAAGCGGCGCGGCGCGCCGAAGCAGCGGGGATCAAGGTGGTCATGAACCGCTGCCCCAAGATCGAATATGCCCGGCTTGCCGGCGAGATCGGCTGGAACGGCGTCAACAGCCGCGTCATCTCGGCCCGGAAGCCGGTGCTGCGGCAGGGGTTCCAGAGTTTCGGGATACGATCGAAGTAGCGGACCGCCTTCGTGCCGGCGTGGCGGGAACGGCCTTCCGACCGCAACCTCATTCCGCTATCACCCTCTTTGCAGCAAAAAACTTCTTTGCCTTTGCCCGGTGGCTTTGCCAACAATGCCGCCAGTCCCGAACATCCGATGGAGGAAGAACACGATGTCTCAGCGCACACCTGGCTTCAACACGCTCGCAGTCCATGCCGGTGCGCAGCCGGACCCGGCGACCGGCGCACGCGCCACGCCGATCTACCAGACCACCTCCTTTGTGTTCGACGATGCCGACCATGCCGCCTCGCTGTTCGGGCTGAAGGCGTTCGGCAACATCTACACGCGGATCATGAATCCGACCCAGGCGGTGCTGGAGGAGCGGCTGGCAGCGCTCGAGGGCGGCACGGCGGCGCTGGTGACCGCCTCGGGCCATGCCGCCCAGCTCCTGGCCTTCCATACGCTGATGCGCCCGGGCGACAATTTCGTCGCCGCCAGGAAGCTCTATGGCG
This sequence comes from uncultured Chelativorans sp., assembly GCA_964475605.1. GTDB lineage: Bacteria > Pseudomonadota > Alphaproteobacteria > Rhizobiales > Rhizobiaceae > CAYYZC01. Next base: position 2,410 of record CAYYZC010000122.1, on the reverse strand, counting down.
GCTCGATCAACCAGTTCGGCCATGCCTTCCAGAATTTCGGCTGGGAGGTCCGCTGGGCCGATCCCGCCGATCCGGCCGACTTCGAGCGCCAGATCGACGAGCGGACGCGGGCGATCTTCATCGAGAGCCTCGCCAATCCGGGCGGCACCTTCGTCGACATCGAGAAGGTCGCCGACGTGGCGCATCGCCATGGCCTGCCCTTCATCGTCGACAACACGATGGCCAGCCCCTATCTGCTGCGCCCGATCGAGCATGGCGCCGACCTCGTCGTCCATTCGCTGACCAAGTTCATCGGCGGCCACGGCAACTCGATGGGTGGTGTGATCGTCGATGGCGGCACGTTCGACTGGTCGAAATCGGGCAACTATCCGATGCTGTCGGAGCCGCGGCCCGAATATGGCGGCCTCGTGCTGCACGAGACCTTCGGCAATTTCGCCTTCGCCATTGCCTGCCGGGTGCTCGGCCTGCGCGATTTCGGGCCTTCGATCTCCCCCTTCAACGCCTTCCTCATCGCGACCGGGCTGGAGACGCTGCCGCTGCGGATGCAGCGCCATTGCGACAATTCGCTGGCCGTCGCCGAGTGGCTGTCGAAGCATCCGAAGGTCGCCTGGGTCTCCTATCCCGGCCTGCCGGACGATCCGAACCATGGGCTGATGCAGAAATATTCGCCCAAGGGGGCGGGCGCGGTCTTCACCTTCGGCCTCAAGGGCGGCTTCGACGCCGGCGTCAAGGTCGTGGAGGGCGTCGAGATGTTCTCGCATCTCGCCAATATCGGCGACACCAAATCGCTGATCATCCATCCGGCCTCGACGACCCACCGCCAGCTTTCCGACGAGCAGAAGACCGCCGCCGGCGCCGGCCCCGACGTCATCCGCCTCTCGGTCGGCATCGAGGATATCGAGGATATCATCGCCGATCTCGACCAGGCGCTGGCGAAGGCCTGAACCCTGCTGCTTCCCGGCTTCAAGGAAAGCCGGGAAGCAGTTGAAAAGACTCCCAACGAATATATGGTCCGGACGTAGGATTCCAGGGCTGCGCCCTTCGCACCTTCCTCTATCCTGCCGGAGGGGTGTGGAAGGGCGCAGCCCTGTCCGGTATTGACCGGCATGTTTGTCTCTGGCCGCTGCCGGGGCCCGCGCTGCATTTACCAAATCCTGCCAAGGTCGGGCCGAATGACGGTCCAGGCGGCATCTGCCGGGGCGCATGCCTTGCGCAAGGCAAACCGGGCATCCTATCTAGCATTCATCGTCGAGCATCGATTCCGGCCGCCCGGCCTGCAATAGCCACCCGAGAGAACCCGCCATGAAAGACCCCGTCGATACCTACATGAACCTCGTCCCGATGGTGGTCGAGCAGACCAATCGCGGCGAGCGCGCCTACGACATCTTCTCGCGCCTTCTCAAGGAGCGCATCATCTTCATCACCGGCCCGGTCGAGGACGGCATGGCGACGCTTGTCTGCGCCCAGCTTCTCTTCCTCGAAGCGGAGAACCCGAAGAAGGAAATCAACCTCTACATCAATTCGCCGGGCGGCGTGGTGACGTCCGGCATGGCGATCTACGACACCATGCAGTTCATCAAGCCGGCGGTGTCGACGCTGTGCATCGGCCAGGCGGCCTCGATGGGTTCGCTGCTTTTGACGGCCGGCCACAAGGACATGCGCTTCGCCACGCCGAACGCGCGCATCATGGTGCACCAGCCCTCGGGCGGCTTCCAGGGCCAGGCCTCCGACATCGAGCGCCACGCCCAGGACATCATCAAGCTGAAGCGCCGCCTCAACGAGGTCTACGTCAAGCACACCGGCAAGAGCTACGACGAGATCGAGAAGACGCTCGACCGCGACCATTTCATGACCGCCGACGAGGCCAAGGACTTCGGCCTCATCGACAAGGTCATCACCTCGCGCGAGGCGATCGAGGCCGCGGCAGCGCAGGCTTGACGGTAACTGTCGGCAGGCCTTTGGGCCAAACGCGACTTTTACGGGGATTTGCGGCATTTCCGCCACAATTGGCTGTTCCCTCCGGGGAATGGACCGCCTACGTTAAGCCTATGTTGAGTTTCGGCGGCTTAGCTTTTCCGCGGGGAACTGCGAATCGTTGCTACGTCTTCTGATTTGTGTTTCGTGCGGAACTCGTTGCGGGGAGCCCAGGGCACTGGCGAGAGCGGATTCCCGCGATAGATTAGGACTATGGCATCCGGCCATTCGGGCCGATGTCCATGAAAGGACTGGACGATGAGCAAGGTCAGCAACGGCGGCGGCGATTCCAAGAACACGCTCTACTGCTCGTTCTGCGGCAAGAGCCAGCATGAGGTGCGCAAGCTCATCGCCGGCCCCACCGTCTTCATCTGCGACGAGTGCGTCGAACTGTGCATGGACATCATCCGCGAGGAGAACAAGTCCTCGCTGGTGA
>CAYYZC010000121.1:0-8592 GCA_964475605.1 uncultured Chelativorans sp. | reverse complement strand
CGTGTAGTTGAGCGAGATCGCGTCCCATTCGTCGTCCGGCATCGACCAGGCGAATTCGGGCGCACCCGCCGCGAGCAACGCCTCGTATTCGAGCTCGCCGATCGCATCGCCCTTGGGATAGGGCGCGTCGGCGCCATGCTCGGGATCGTCGTAGTCGATCACCAGCGGCTTCACTTCGGCGATCTCCAGCGCCTCGCGCACCGTGCCGGAGAATTCGCGGTCGACGATCAGCACCTTCGAGCCGGCATGGTCGAGCTGGAAGGCGACGGTCGCGGCGTCGAGGCGCGTGTTGAGCGAGTGCAGCACCGCCTTCACCATCGGCACGCCGAAATGCGTCTCCAGCATGGCCGGCGTGTTGGCGAGCATGACGGAGACGGTATCGCCCTTGCCGACCCCGCGTGCCGCCAGGGCGGAGGCGAGCCGCAGCGAACGCTGCCAGAATGCCTCGTAGGTGAGCCGCATCCTGCCATGGATGATTGCCGTGTGGTTCGGGAAGACCCTGGCCGCGCGCTCCAGATAGGTGATCGGCGTCAGCGGCTGGTAGTTGGCGGGATTGCGGTCGAGATCGACGTCGTAGGGGTTTTGCATCATGTCCTCCCTGGCGGCGCGATTATGCACGGCCGGAGCGGACAGTCATCCTGTCCACAGGTCGGAGATGCCGTCCCAGACCAGCTTCGATCCGACGACGAGCATCGTCGCATACATGAAGGGATAGAATATCTCGGTGCGGATGCGCCGCACTGCCCATGCCCCGGCCAGCGTGGCGAGCGGGGCGATCGGCATCAGCACCGCCGAGGCCAAGAGATTGGTGCCGTCGAACTGGCCGAGCGCGAAATAGGGGATCAGCTTGAGCGCGTTGACGACGGCGAAGAAGACGACGCTGGTCCCGACATAGAGCGACGGCCGTTGGCGCAGCGGCAGTGCATAGACCTGATAAGGTGGCCCGCCGGCATGGGCGACGAAGCTGGTGAAGCCGCTGACGGTGCCCCAGAAGCCGGCGCGGAGCCTGCTGTGCCCGGTGCGATCGTCGCTCGCCGACAGGCGCTGGACCAGCCAGCGCAGGAAGAAGGCGATGGCGACCAGCCCGACGATGAGACGCACGGCGTTCGCCGTGACCAGCGCGGCCGTCGCCCAGCCGAGGCCGATGCCGAGCACTGCGCCGGGCAGCATCAGCTTGAGCGTCATCGGGTCGCGCTCGCCGCGCCACGTCCACAGCGACACCATGTCCATGACGATCAGGATCGGCAGCAAGATCGCGGCCGCCTGCACCGGCGAGAGGGTGAGCGCCATCAGCGGCACGCCGATCAGCGCCATGGCCCCGCCGAGCCCGCCCTTGGAGAGGCCGACCAGGACGACCGCCGGCACCGCGGTCGCGTAGAACCAGGGATCTTGAAGAAGCGGCTCCATCGGCAGCATCAGGGTTAGATGCTTCTCGCCCGGATGGCGAGGGCAATCGAAGGCGAGCCGGCCTATGGCTAAGCGGCCGATGCTCCGCTATGCCCCATTGCGACCAAGATCAGACGCCACAGGACGCATCGATGAATCCCGCCACGCCTCCAGATCGCTGCCGAATCGTGCTCGTCGCGCCGGATGCCGCAGACGATCGCGCGCTCGCGGATATGGTCGAGGCGGCACTTGCCGGCGGCGACGTCGCATCCCTGATCCTGCCGCTGGCCGGACCCGACGAGGCGGCGCTGCAGGCGCGGGCGGAGAAGATCGTGCCGCTGGTGCAGGCGAGCGGTGCGGCAGCGATCGTCGCCGGCGATCGCCGCATCGCGCTTCGCACGGGCGCGGACGGCGTCCATGTCGAGGCGGGCAGGCAGGAACTCGCCGATGCGGTCTCCAGGCTGCATCCGAAGCTGATGGTCGGCGCCGGCGGCGCGCGCACCCGCGACAAGGCGCTCGAGCTCGGCGAGGTGCAGCCGGACTACATGTTCTTCGGGCGCTTCGGCTATGACCGGCGGCCCGAGCCGCATGCCCGCATGCTCGAGCTTGGCCGGTGGTGGGCGCAGATGATCAGCATCCCCTGCATCGTCCAGGCCGGAAGCGAGCTTGCCTCCGCCCGTGCCGTCGCGGCGGCAGGCGCGGAATTCGTCGCGCTGTCGGCGGCGATCTTCGCCGACGGCGCCGACCCGTCAAGGCTGGTCGCCGAGGCGAATGCGCTGCTCGACGAGGCCGCGCCGGACTTCGAGGACGGGGAATGAGGCGTGCTGCCGCATTCCGGCGGGCGGCGGTTCTCGCGCCGATCCTGGCGGCAGCGCTCTGTACCGGCGCGATGGCGCAGGACGGCGGCCGCGTCGTCTCCGAACCAGAGGCGCCCGAGGCGCCGGACCCGGACCGTTTCGGAGAGCCGATCGACCTTGCATATGGTGCGTTCCAGCGCGGCTACTACAAGACCGCGCTCGAACTGGCGCTGCCGCGCGCCGAGGCCGGCGACCCGGCCGCCCAGTCGCTGATCGGCAATCTCTACCTGCGCGGCCTCGGCGTCGGGCATGACGCCGCGACGGCGGCCGAGTGGTACGAAAAGGCGGCCGAGCAGGGCATATCGGAGGCGCAGTTCCAGCTCGCCATGCTGCTCGTCGCCGGCGACGGCGTCGAGAAGGATCGCGCCCGTGCCTACGAGCTGCTGGAGCGCGCCGCCGATTCCGGCCACCAGCTCGCGCGCTTCAACTATGCGCAGATGGTGCTCGAGCGCGAGCCGACGCTGTGGGGCGAGGAGAAGGCGGTGAGCTATTACGAGCTCGCCGCCGACGAGGGGCTCGCCGAGGCCCAATATGCGATGGCGCAGGTCTATTTCAACGGGATCGGCGGCAAGCAGGTCGACGAGACCAGGGCGATGAAGTGGCTGCGTGCCGCCGCAGCGCAGAATTTCGACACCGCGCAGATCGACCTCGGCACCTTCCTGGTCGAGGGCGTCGGCGGCGAGCGTGATCCGGAAGCCGGCTTCTCATGGCTGATGCGCGCCGCCCAGAGCGGCAATCCGGCGGCGCAGAACCGCGTCGCCAAGCTCTACATGACCGGGATCGGCACCGAGCCCGATGCGATCGCCGCGGCGAGCTGGTACCTGACTGCGCGGCGTGCCGGGCTGGTCGACACGGTCATGGAGGATTTCCTCCAGGGCCTGACCGAGAAGCAGGTCGCCGAGGCGAACAGGCGCGCCGGGACCTTCGAATAGCGCTGCTGCTCAGAGCATGAACTGGTAGCTGGCCGGCACGAAGCGGAAGCCCTGGTCGAGCTTCTCCACGAAGCCGACGGCCGGGAACGGCATGTGATAGCCGATGAAGGGGACGCGCTCCGACGCGATCATGTCGAAGACGCGCATCCGCGTTGCCGCCGCTTCCTCCTTGTCCATGTCGTATTGGACGTGCCAATCCGGCCGCTGCAGCGACGCGACATAGTGGTTGGCCGTGTCGGCGGTGAGCACGAGCTGCCCTCCGTCCGTTTCGAGCCGGAAGATCAGGTGGCCTGGCGTGTGTCCGAACGCCTCCACGGCGGTGATGCCGCCGGTGACCTCGTCGCCCTCGGCGAGGAAGGTCATCTGCTCCGCCAGCGGCACGACCGAGGTCTCGACGGCCTGCGCATTGCCCTGACGCTCGCCCGATCTCGCCTCTTCCGACGTCCAGAAATCGTATTCGGCCTGGCCGGCCGCGTAGCGCGCATTGGGATAGGCCGGCGCGCCGTCTTCCATGAGGCCGCCGATATGGTCGCCATGGAAATGGGTCAGCACGACCAGGGTGACGTCGTCTGGGCTGTATCCCGACGCTTCCATGCGCTGCCGCGTCTGGCCGAGCCCGTTCTCGCGCTGGCCGGCGCCGAGCCCGGTGTCGAACAGGACCAGCTCGCTGCCGGTGTTGACGAGCACGGGGGTGAAGCCGTTGACGAAGCTGTCGGCCGGCAGGAAGTTCTCCTCGAGCAGCGCCGCGACGGTCCCGGGGTCCTGGTCATGGCCGAAGATCGGATGCGGGCCATCGCCGGGGCGCCCGCCGTCGAGCAGCGCCGTCACCTCGAAGCTGCCGAGATTGAAGCGGTAATAGCCGGGATTGCCGATTTCGGGCGACGGCACCTCGCCCTGCGCATGGGCTGCACGGACCATGAGCTGGGGAGCGGCGAGCGCGGCCGCGCCGGCGGTGACGAGTTTCAGCATGGAACGGCGGTCGGCGGCGAGTGGCATCGCTGGGTCTCCCTGACTGTTCTGGACATGGTGATGCGGGACATGGAACCAGCATCCGCGAAGACAAGCGATTCACGTCATCGTGACGCTGCGTGAGGGAGGGCCGGCAAGGATTGTCCCGCCGCATCGGCGCGTGCTAATCGCGCGCCATGTATTCCGAGCCCGGGCCGCGCGGCCTTCCCGTACCCTCCGGACTGCATCCATGAAACGATCCGTGCCACTGATCCTGGCGGTGGCGCTGTTCATGGAGCATATGGACTCCACCGTCATCGCGACCTCGCTGCCGGCAATCGCCGCCGATATCGGCGCCAGCCCGATCGCGCTGAAGCTGGCGCTGACCAGCTATTTCGTGTCGCTCGCAATCTTCATCCCGGTCAGCGGCTGGATGGCCGACCGGTTCGGCGCCAAGCGGGTCTTCCGCATCGCGATCGGCGTCTTCGTCGTCGGCTCGCTCGCCTGCGCGGCCTCCGGATCGCTTGCCGAGTTCGTCGGCTCGCGCTTCCTCCAGGGCATGGGCGGCGCCATGATGACGCCGGTCGGGCGGCTGGTGCTGGTCAGGAGCACGGCGCGCAGCGACCTCGTCAACGCCATGGCGTGGCTGACGGTGCCGGCGCTGATCGGCCCCCTGGTCGGCCCGCCGGTAGGCGGCTTCATCACCACCTTCTTCACCTGGCACTGGATCTTCCTCATCAACGTGCCGATCGGCGTCGCGGGCATCTTGCTGGCGGGGCGGATCCTGCCCGACATTCCCGGTGAGCCGGTGGCGGCGATCGACTATGCCGGCTTCATCCTCGCCGGCATGGCGGCGGCCGGCGTCGTCTTCGGCCTCTCCGTCGTCAGCCTGCCGGCACTGCCGCCGATGGTCGGCATCGCGACGCTGACGATCGGCATCGTCGCGAGCGTCGCCTATGTGCGCCATGCGCGGCGCAAATCCGGCCCGATCCTCGATCTCAGGCTGTTCGACAACCCGACCCCGCGCGCGGCGATCCTCAGCGGCTCGCTGTTCCGGATCGGCGTCGGCGCGGTGCCCTTCCTGCTGCCGCTGATGTTCCAGATCGGCTTCGGGCTGACGCCGTTCCATTCCGGCATGCTCACCTTCGCCAGCGCCTTCGGCGCGATCGCCATGAAGTTCGTCGCCACGCGCTTCCTGCGCGCGTTCGGCTTCCGCACCGTGCTCGTCTTCGGCGCGCTCTCCGGCAGCGCGATGATGGGGGCCAACGCGCTGTTCACGCCGCAGACGCCCCATGCGGCGATCATCGCCGTGCTGGTGGCGGCAGGTTTCCTGCGCTCGCTCTACTTCACCTCGAACAATGCGCTGGTCTTTGCCGAGATCGACGACCGGCAGGCAAGCCAGGCGACGGCGATCGCCGCCGTGGCGCAGCAGATCAGCGTCGCCGTCGGCGTCGCCCTGGCCGGCCTCATCCTGGAGGCGCATCACATGGTGACCGGCCGGCCGATCGGGCTCGACAGCTTCTCGACCGCGTTCGTGCTGGTGGCGCTGGCCGCGGCGACCGCGGTCTTCCCCCTGCTGGGGCTGCGCGCCGATGCCGGCACCAACGTTTCCGGCCATCTGAGGAATGCGGCGAAGGGCGAGCCGCCGGCCGCCCTCAGTCGCCCGACGGGGCCGCGTCGCGGCCCTTGAAATCCTTGGCGAGTATGTAGAGCTCGACGGATTCGTCGCGCGAGGCGGGGGGCTTCACGTGATGGACGGTGCGGAAATTGCGCTTGAGCAGCGTGAGCAGCTCGTTCTCGGTGCCGCCCTGGAAGGTCTTGGCCAGGAAATGCCCGCCGGGCTTCAGCACCGAGACGGCGAAATCGGCAGCGACCTCGCAGAGATGCATTGTCCTTATGTGGTCGGTGCGGCGATGGCCGGTGGTGGGCGCCGCCATGTCGGAGAGCACCACGTCCGGCTCGCCGCCGAGGGCCTCGACCAGCATGGCCGGCGCATCCTCGTCGAGAAAATCCTTGTGCAGGATCACCGTGCCGGGCACCGGGTCGACCTCCAGATAGTCGATGCCGACGACGCGCGGATCGTCTTCCGTCGACCCGACGCGCTCGGCTGCGACCTGCAGCCACCCGCCGGGCGCGGCGCCCAGGTCGACGACGCGCATCCCCTTCTTCAGCAGATGGTGGCGGTCGTCGATCTCGATCAGCTTGAAGGCGGCGCGCGAACGCAGCCCCGCCGCCTTCGAGCGGTGGACATAGGGATCGTTGAGATGGCGCTCGAGCCAGCGGCGCGACGAGTTCTTGAGGCCGCGCTTCTTCTTGACGCGGACCTTGAGCTGCCGCGTCTCGCCGGCCTTGCCGCCCGCGCCCGGCTTCTTCATTGCGGGCGCCCGCCGCGCCAGCGATTGCGCCGCCGCCACACCCCGTCCTCGGCCATCAGCTCCGACAGAATGCCCTCGCGCAAGCCCCGGTCGGCGACCCTCAGGCGCGGGCTCGGCCAGTAGCGGCGGATCGCTTCGAGTATGGCGCAGCCGGCGAGCACGAGGTCGGCGCGGTCGGCGCCGATGCAGGGATTGGCGACGCGCTGCTCGAAATCCCAGCCGAGCAGCCGCTCGATCATGTCGTCGACCATGCGGTCCTCGAGCCACAGCCCGTCGACGCGGCGGCGGTCGTAGCGCTCGAGGCCGAGATGGACGCCGGCGAGCGTCGTCACCGTGCCGGAGGTGCCGAGCAGGTGGAAGCGTGTGCCGGAGGCGACATGGGCGAGGCGGTCGCGGCCCTTGAAGGCGTCGAGCATGGCGGCGACGTCGGCGACCATGGCATCGAATACGGCGCGGGTCACCTCGCGGCCGCCGAAGCGCTCGGCCAGCGAGACGACGCCGACCGGCAGCGACGTCCAGGAGACGATATGGTTGGAAAGCCGCGCCGAGCGGTGGCGGGAAAGATCGACCAGCGCGATTTCCGACGAGCCGCCGCCGATGTCGAACAGCACCACGCCATCCGTGTCGCGCTCGACCAGCGAGCCGCATCCGGAGACGGCAAGGCGGGCTTCGGTGCGCCGGTCGATGATCTCGAGGTCGAGCCCCGCCTCGTCGCGGACGCGGGCGAGGAACGCGGCACCGTTCTCGGCCGAGCGGCAGGCTTCGGTGGCGATCAGCCGGGCGCGCCTGATGTCGCGCGTGCCGAGCTTCTCTGCGCAGACCTTGAGCGCCTCGACGGCGCGCGTCATCGCCGCATCGCCGAGCCTGCCGCTGGTCGACAGGCCCTCGCCGAGCCGGACGATGCGCGAAAAGGCGTCGATGACGCGGAACTGGCCCGGCCGGCCGGGAATGGCGACGAGCAGGCGGCAGTTGTTGGTGCCGAGATCGAGCGCGGCATAGACCGGCTGGCTCTTCGGCCTGCCCTGCTGCGGCGCAGCCATGTCGATCGGTGCATAGGCGGTGCCGTTGGGCCGCGGTCTGGCGTGCCCGTTCACGCCATGCACCTTGTCGCGGACGGGCTCGGCGGCCTGCGGGGCGTTCTGGATCTCGGGTGTGGACGAGGAGGTGTCGCGGGCGAAAAGCTTGCGGCCGCGGCGCCGTTTCCGGCGCTTTCTCTGGGGCCCTTCGCTCTTCCGGGCGCCGTCACCTGCGTCTTCGCCCGTTCCGGGCGTCGCGCCGGTGGCCCGTCCGCCGCTGCGGCCGGACGACGACGCATGACCCATGGCTGGCGGGCCTGCATCGTCGGACGCCCCGTTGTGCGGCGCCGATGCGCCGCCTTCGGGGTCTTCCACCTGGTTTTTCCTTCCGCGCCGCGCGAACCGTTCCGGACACAGCAGGCGCTCATTCGCTCTGTTGAAGCCACCGTAGCAAATCGCATCCGATTCACCAAGTGCGGTTGACCCGCATCATCCCCGCATCATCGTTGCGGAGCGGACCAAAGCCCGTTATATGCGTAGCCCGATTTCCCAATTTCCGGTGGCTTGCCCACCGCCCGCGCCGGGAACGCGGGCGAACAAGAGGATATTTCCGGATGGCCAATACGCTTCTGATGCCCAAGGCGACCGCGGTCTGGCTCGTCGACAACACCGCGCTTTCCTTCGACCAGATCGCCCAGTTCTGCGGCCTGCATCCGCTCGAGGTCAGCGCGATCGCCGACGGCGAGGCAGCGCAGGGCATCAAGGGGCTCGACCCGGTTTCGACCGGACAGCTCAGCCGCGAGGAGATCGCCAAGGGCGAGGCCGATTCCGACCACAAGCTCAAGCTCCAGGAATCGCGGGTCCGGGTCCCCGAGGCGAAGCGGCGGCGCCCGCGCTATACGCCCCTGTCGAAGCGCCAGGAGCGGCCCAACGCGATCTTGTGGCTGGTGCGCAACCATCCCGAGCTCAAGGACGCGCAGATCTCGCGCCTCGTCGGCACCACCAAATCGACCATCGAGCAGATCAGGAACCGCACGCACTGGAACATGTCCGGCCTGCAGCCGCAGGATCCGGTGAC
>CAYYZC010000120.1:0-8603 GCA_964475605.1 uncultured Chelativorans sp. | reverse complement strand
AATCAGCCTGACGTCTAAAAACAGGCCGTCAACAGACAAGGATGACGCCGCAACTGTGCAACTCCCGCGACATCATATGCGATTGCCCTTCCCACAAGGGGGAGGGGGTCGTCAGCGTCGCGCTTCACTCCGGCTGGCTGGAGGCGCAGGCGTTCCAGAATCTCTCTCCCCCTTGTGGGAAGGGGTGCGGGGTGGGGGTACTTGCAAGGCAGGCGTCGCATGACCGAACCCGCCCGGGACGATCCGGCCCACGGCGCGGAGAGCGATTTCCGCGACAGGATGTCCTATGCCGACTATCTGCATCTGGAAAAGATCCTCGACGCACAGTTCCCGCTCTCCGAGTCGCCCGACGAGCTGCTGTTCATCATCCAGCACCAGACGTCGGAGCTGTGGATGAAGCTCGCCATCCACGAGATGAGCTCGGCGATCGAGGCGCTGAGGCGCGACGAGCTGCGCCCGGCCTTCAAGATGCTGAGCCGGGTGGCGCGCATCTTCGAGCAGCTCAACAGCGCCTGGGACGTCCTTCGCACCATGACCCCGAGCGAATATACGCGCTTCCGCGGCGCGCTCGGCCAGTCCTCCGGCTTCCAGTCGTGGCAGTACCGGGCGATCGAGTTCCTGGCCGGCAACCGCCAGCACCAGATGATCGCGCCGCATCGCCACCGCCCCGAGACGGTGGCGCGGCTGGAGGCGATCCTCGCGCGCCCGAGCCTCTATGACGAGGCGCTGCTGCTTCTTCAGCGCAACGGGTTCGACATCGGCGCCGACGGGAAGCGCAAGGACTGGTCGTCGACGCGCGCGCCTGACGAAGCGGTGCAGGCCGCATGGCGCGAGGTCTACGCGCAGCCCGAAACGCATTGGGCGCTCTATGAGCTCGCCGAGAAGCTGGTCGATTTCGAGGACTATTTCCGCCGCTGGCGCTTCAACCACGTCACCACGGTCGAGCGCATCATCGGCCTGAAGCGCGGCACCGGCGGGACGGCGGGGGTCTCGTATCTGCGGCGCATGCTGGAGGTCGAGCTTTTTCCCGAGCTGTGGCGGGTGAGGACGGAGCTGTGACGCATCCCGACGCAAGGGGCATGGCCACCGGGCCCAAGCAACAAAAAACGTCGCGACAGGCTGGCAATGGCCCGCGCTTTCTTTCAATCTGGCGGAACCGAAGGGGTTCCAGGCAACTAACGGGAGTAGGACATGAAGAAGATCATCGCAGCTAGCATCGTCGCCCTGTCGATGGGGACGGCCGGCATCGCCAATGCCGAACCGGTCAAGGTCGGCATGATCACCACGCTTTCAGGCGGCGGCGCCGGGCTCGGCATCGACGCCCGCGACGGCTTCATGCTGGCGCTGAAGAACGCCGGCGACGCGGCGGCCGAGATCGAGGTGGTGACGGAGGACGACGCCCAGAAGCCGGAGCTTGCCGTGCAGATCGCCGACAAGATGATCCAGGCCGAGCAGGTCGACATCCTCACCGGCATCATCTGGTCGAACCTCGCCATGGCGGTGGTGCCCAGCGCCGTCGCTCAGGGCAAGTTCTACATCTCCGTCAATGCCGGACCCTCGGCGCTTGCCGGTCCGCAGTGCCACGAGAACTATTTCAACGTCGCCTACCAGAACGACAATTTCCATGAGGCGATGGGGCAATACGCCAATCAGGACTATTCGAACACCTTCATCATGGCGCCGAACTATCCGGCCGGCACCGACTCGCTGACCGGCTTCAAGCGCTTCTACAAGGGCGAGCTCTCCGGCGAGGTCTATACGCAGCTCGGCCAGACCGATTACGCCGCCGAGATCGCGCAGATCCGTGCCTCGGGCGCCGATTCGGTGTTCATGTTCCTGCCCGGCGGCATGGGCATCGCCTTCACCAAGCAATATGCCCAGTCCGGCGTCGACATCCCGCTGATGGGACCCGCCTTCTCCTTCAGCCAGGACGTGCTGCCGGCGATCGGCGACGCGGCGATCGGCGTCAAGAACTCCGCCTCCTGGTCGCCCGACCTCGACAACGAGGCCAGCAAGAACTTCGTCGAGACCTTCAAGGCCGAGTACGACCGGATTCCGTCCGTCTATGCCGCACAGGCCTACGACACCGCCAACCTGATCATCTCGGCCGCCGCGAAGGCGAGCGTCAAGGATGCCGACGCCTTCCGCGCCGCGCTCAAGGAAGCCGATTTCGACAGCGTGCGCGGAAAGTTCTCGTTCAACACCAACAACCATCCGATCCAGGACATCTATGTCCGCGAGGTGGTGAAGAACGACGACGGCGTGCTGACCAACGAGATCATCGGCACCGCCTTCACCGACCATGAGGACGCCTACGCGGCAGAGTGCCAGATGTAGTCTGAAGCACCCTCCTCCGTTCGGCTTCGCCTCGCCGCCTCTCCCCCTGGCCGGGGGAGAGGATCCGCCGGCCGCTCGGCTTGGCACCCATCCTCTCCCCCACATTGTGCGGGAGAGGTGGCGAGCGAAGCGAGGCGGAGAGGGGCGGTTTCAATCTCCGATCCCGGAATCCAGCTCCGTGCAAACCGCGCTCTTCGTCGAACAGATCCTCAACGGGCTGCAGCTCGGCGTCATGCTGTTCCTCATGGCGGCCGGGCTGACGCTGATCTTCGGGGTCATGGGCCTGATCAATCTGGCGCACGGGTCGCTCTACATGGTCGGCGCTTTCGCCTGCGCGACGGTCGCGGCGGCGACCGGCTCTTTCTGGCTCGGCCTCGTCGCGAGCCTTGCGGCGGCGGCCGCCGCCGGCGCCATCGTCGAGCTGCTGGTGATCCGCCGCCTCTATGAGCGCGACCATCTCGACCAGGTGCTGGCGACCTTCGCGCTCATCCTCATCTTCTCCGAAGGCACGCGCTGGCTGTTCGGCTCCTTCCCGCTCTACCTCGACATACCGAAGCTGCTGCAGGGCTCGGTGCCGCTGCCCGGCGGCTCGCGCTACCAGCTCTACCGGCTGGCGATCATCGCCGTCGGCGTCGCGGTCGCGGCCGGCCTGTTCCTGCTGATCACGCGGACGCGGCTCGGCATGCGCATCCGTGCCGGCGAGAGCGACCGCGAGATGATCGGCGCGCTCGGCGTCGACATCCGCACGCTCTATACGATCGTGTTCGCGCTGGGCGCGGCCCTCGCCGGGCTCGCCGGCGCCATGGTCGGCGCGCTGCAATCGGTCCAGGTCGGCATGGGCGAGCCGGTGCTGATCCTCGCCTTCGTCGTCATCGTGATCGGCGGCATCGGCTCGATCAAGGGAGCGTTGGTCGGCGCCGTCATCGTCGGCCTGGTCGACACGCTCGGCCGTGTCCTGCTGCCGCAATTCTTCTCGCTGTTCATGATCCCGTCGCAGGCGACGACGGTCGGCGCAGCACTCGCGTCGATGCTGATCTACATCGTCATGGCGGTCATCCTGGCGGTCAGGCCGCAGGGCCTGTTCGTGGACGCGAAGTGAGCGCCATGGGTCTCAGCCGCGAAGCCGTCGTCAACCTGCTGCTCGCCCTGCTGCTACTGGCGATCCCGCTGGTCGCGCTGCAGACGGGCCATGCCTTCTACGTCACGCTGGCGACCCGGATGGCGATCCTCGGGCTTGCCGCGATCGGCCTCAACATCGCGCTCGGCCTCGGCGGGCTGGTCTCCTTCGGCCATGCCGCCTTCTTCGGCGTCGGCGGCTATGCGGCCGGCATCCTGGCGAGCCACGCCTTCTCCGGCCAGCCGCTCGATCTCGGCCTGTTCACGCTTCCCGGCACCAACCTGATGCCGGTCATCTGGCTGGTCGCGATCGTCTTCAGCGGCCTGCTCGCCGCGGCGATCGGCGCCATCAGCCTGCGCACCTCCGGCGTCTATTTCATCATGATCACGCTGGCCTTCGCGCAGATGACCTACTATTTCGCCATCTCCTGGCCGGCCTATGGGGGCGACGACGGACTGTCGATCTATGTCCGCAACGCCTTTCCGGGCGTCAACACGATGGCGCCGCTGAGCTTCTTCCTGATCTGCTTCGCGCTGCTGATGCTGGCGCTGGTCGGCTTCATCCTGATCCGCGATTCGCGCTTCGGCGCCGCGCTGCAGGCGGCACGGCAGAACGAGGTGCGCGTCGCCACGGTGGGCATCCGGCCCTACCGGATCAGGCTCGCCGCCTTCGTCATCTCCGGCATGGTGACGGGGCTCGCCGGCGCGCTCTATGCCGACCTCAACCGCTTCGTCAGCCCGTCCACCCTGTCGTGGCACATGTCGGGCGAGTTCATCGTGCTGATCGTGCTCGGCGGGGTCGGGCGCGCCTTCGGGCCGGTCGCGGGCGCCATGCTCTACGTGATGTTCGAGTTCCTTCTCGGCAGCTATACGGATCGCTGGCAGCTTTTCCTGGGCCTCGCCCTGCTCGGCGTCGTGCTGTTCGCGCGCGGCGGCCTGCTCGGGCTGCTCGCCGGGAGGACGCGCCATGGCTGAGCCGGTCCTCGACATCAGGGAGCTGTCGAAGAGCTTCGGCGCGCTGACGGCGACGGACGGCGTCAGCCTCGATCTGCGCCCCGGCGAGATCCACGCCCTGATCGGCCCCAACGGAGCGGGCAAGTCGACGCTGATCCACCAGATCGCCGGCACGCTTCGCCCCGACGGCGGGCAGATCCGCTTCCTCGGCACCGATATCGGCCGGCTCGATCCGGCCGCGCGGGCAAGGCTGGGGCTGGGCCGCTCGTTCCAGGTCTCCTCGCTCGCCGGCGAGTTCTCCGCGCTGCGCAACGTCATGCTCGCCGTGCAGGCGCGGCAGGGCTCGTCGTTCCATTTCCTGCGGCCGGTCATGCGCGACGGCTCGCTGATCGATCCGGCAATGGCGGCGCTCGAGCGCGTCGGCCTCACCGCCCGGGCGCGGGTGCCGGCGGCCGAGCTCTCGCATGGCGAGCGCCGGCAGCTCGAGATCGCCATTGCGCTTGCGCTCGGTTCCCGCGCCTTCCTGCTCGACGAGCCGATGGCCGGCATGGGCCCGGAGGGCTCGCGGACGCTGACCGCCTTCCTCGACGGCCTGCGCGACGAGGCGCCGATCCTGCTGGTCGAGCACGACATGGACGCCGTCTTCGCGCTGGCCGACCGCGTCTCCGTCCTCGTCTACGGGCGGGTGATCGCGACCGGCAGCGTCGCCGAGATCCGCCGCGACCCACAGGTCCGCGAGGCCTATCTCGGGGACGCCTCATGAGCCTGCTCGAACTGTCGGGAGTGGAGACCTTCTACGGGCCGAGCCAGGCGCTGTTCGGCGTCGGGCTCGCGGTCGCCGAGGGCGAGGTCGTGGCGCTGATGGGCCGCAACGGCATGGGCAAGACGACGACCATCCGCTCGATCCTGGCGCTGACGCCGGCCGCGCGCGGCTCCATCCGCTTCGCCGGTCGCGACATATTGCGCATGTCGCCGCACCGCATCGCGCGTCTCGGCATCGGGCTGGTGCCCGAAGGACGCCGCTGCTTCCCCAATCTCACCGTGCGCGAGAACCTGCTCGCGGCGGCGCGCAGGGGGCGCTGGACGACGGAGAGCGTCGAGACGCTGTTCCCGCGGCTCGCCGAGCGGCGCGACCAGATGGCGCGGACGCTGTCGGGCGGCGAGCAGCAGATGCTGGCGATCGGCCGCGCGCTGATGACGAGCCCCGACCTGCTCGTCCTCGACGAGGCGACCGAAGGGCTCGCCCCGGTGATCCGCCAGGACATCTGGGAGGTGATCCGCAGGCTCAAGCAGGAAGGCCAGTCGATCCTGATCGTCGACAAGACGCTTTCGGAGCTGCTTCCGGCGGCCGACCGCTGCTTCGTGCTGGAAAAGGGCGCCACCGTCTGGTCGGGGGCGCCGGCGCAGCTTACGCCGGAGTTGCAGGACCGCTATCTCGGCGTGTGAACGGGATCGTGATCCCATGAGGAAAAACAGGCCGGCGACGCTTGAAGCAGGTCGCCGGTCCCGGACGAGGAAGAGAGATGAACACCGCAGTACATGAAATCCTTCACCCGGCAGGATGGAAGAAGGCGAGCGGATATGCCAACGGAATCGCCGCCAGGGGCCGCATGGTGTTCGTCGGCGGCCAGATCGGCTGGAACGCCGATCAGGTCTTCGAGGCCGCCGACCTGGCCGCCCAGACGCGGCAGACGCTGGAGAACATCCTCGCCATTCTGGCCGAGGCGGGTGCGGGCCCCCAGCACATCACGCGCATGACCTGGTATGTCGTCGACAAGGCCGAATATCTCGCCAGCCTGCGGGAGATCGGCGAGGCCTATCGTGCCGTCATGGGCAGGAATTTCCCGGCCATGGCGATGGTCCAGGTGGCGGCGCTGATCGAGGACGAGGCGCGGGTCGAGATCGAGGCGACGGCCGTCATCCCCGACTGAGCGTTCCCGGCGGGCTTCAGCCGCGAAGGACGCGCCTTCCAGTCTCGGCCTGCGGAGTCGGCGGCGGAACAGGTGCGGCGCGGCGCATCCGACGGTCCCGGCGGCTCGACCAGGCGAAGGCGAGGACGAAGAGGCCGGACATGATCAGCACGATGGTCGGCGCCGGCGCGCTGTCGATGAAGAAGGCGAGATAGGTGCCGGCGAGGGCGCTGGCGACGGCGACCGCGACGGCGACGGCGAGCATCCGTTCGAAGCGGCGCGTCAGCAGGAAGGCGATCGCGCCCGGTGCGATCAGCAGGGCGACCGACAGGATGATCCCGACCGCCTTGAGCGCGCCGACGATGGCAAGCGACAGCACAGCCAGCAGGCCGTAGTGATAGAAGCGCACCGGCAGGCCGATGGCGCGCGCATGCTGGGGATCGAAGGCGTGCAGCGCCAGGTCGCGGCGCAGCAGCCCCGCCCAGAGCAGCACGATCACGGCGATGATCGCCGTCTCGACGACGTCGCGCCAGCCGACGCCCAATATGTCGCCGAACAAGATGTGGTCGAGATGAAGCTCGGTCTCGATCATCGAGAAGAGCAGGATGCCGAGCCCGAACATGCCGGAGAAGACGACGCCCATGACGGTGTCTTCCTTGACCCGGCTGTGCTCTTTCAGGAAGCCGGTGGCGAGCGCGCAGAACATGCCGGCCGAGAACGCGCCCAGCGCCAGCGGAATGCCGAGGACATAGGCGAGCACGATGCCCGGCAGCACGGCATGGCTGATCGCGTCGCCCATCAGCGACCAGCCCTTGAGCACCAGGAAGCAGGACAGCAGTCCCATCGGCGCGGCGATCAGCACGGCCGTGACGAAGGCCTGCTGCATGAAGGGCAATTGAAACGGGAGCAGGAGGAGATCGGTCAGCATGGCGGCCGCCGATGGGCGAGTCGACGGTGCATCACCCCGCCCTCCCCGCTTCCACGCCCTGCCGGGCGAGGCGCCTCGTCGCCAGCCAGCCATGCTTGGGACCGAAGACGAAGGCGAGCAGGAACACCGCCGTCTGCAGGACGACGATCACACCGCCGGTGGCGCCGTCGAGATAGAAGCTCGCATAGGCGCCGAAGAAGCTGCTCAGCGTGCCGATGGCGACGCTGATCATGATGAGGCGCGGAAAGCGGTCGCTCAGCAGATAGGCGGTGGCGCCCGGCGTCACCACCATGGCGATGACGAGGAAGGCGCCGACCGTCTGCAATGCGGCAACCGTGCAGGCTGCCAGCAGGGTGAAGAACAGCAGCCGAAGCCGGCCTGGCCGCAGGCCGATGGTGCGGGCATGGATCTCGTCGAAGAAGGTGACCATCAGGTCGCGCCATTTGACCAGCAGGATCGCCAGCGAGACCCCGGCGATGATGACGAGCTGCAGCGTGTCGGCCGGCGTGATGGCGAGGATGTTGCCGAGCACGATGGTCTGCACGTCGACCGAGGTCGGCGACAGCGAGACCATGAACAGGCCGAGCCCGAAGAAGGAGGTGAAGATGAGGCCGATCACCGCATCCTCGCGCAGCCTCGTCGCCTGGTTGAGGAAGAGCATGGCGCCGGCCGCGAGCCCGCCGGCGAGGAAGGCGCCGGCTGCGAAGGGAAGGCCCAGCATATAGGCGCCCGCCACGCCCGGCACGATGGCGTGCGAGAGCGCGTCGCCGATCAGCGACCAGCCCTTGAGCATCAGGAAGGCGGAGAGGAAGGCGCAGACCCCGCCGACCAGCGCCGACACCCACATCGCGTTGACCATGTAGGAATAGGCGAAGGGCTCCAGCAGCAGGGCGGTCATCGCTGCGGCTCGCCGGGCTTGCGCTCGCCCGGCTCCTCCGCCTCCGGCTGCGCTCCCGTGGAGCGCATCTCGTCGCCATAGAGGATGAAGGGCCGCTCGTCGTCGGTGAGCACGGTGACGGCGCGCGTATCCTCGTCGTCGTGCAGGTCGGTGCCGCCGAGCACGAAATGGCGCAGCACGCCGCCGAAGGCGCGCTGGAGATTGCGGTGGGTGAAGACCTCCTGCGTCTTGCCGGCGACGAGCACGGTGCGGTCGAGCAGCACGGCGCGGTCGCAGAATTCCGGCACGCTGCCGAGATTGTGGGTGGAGACCAGCATGATGCGGCCCTCGTCGCGCAAGGCGCGCAGGAGCGCGATGATCGCCTCCTCGGTCTTGACGTCGACCCCGGTGAATGGCTCGTCGAGCAGGATCACGCCTGCGTCCTGCGCCAGCGCACGGGCGAGGAAGACGCGCTTCTTCT
>CAYYZC010000119.1:0-8654 GCA_964475605.1 uncultured Chelativorans sp. | reverse complement strand
ATGCTGCGGGTCGAATAGACGTCGTTGGGCAGCCATTCGAGCGTGCCGGCATCCCACGGATTGTCCGGCCCGCCGCTGCCCGTGATGACGGGGCGGAACAGGCGGACGAGATCGAGGACGAAGAGCGCCACCCCGGCGGCGAGGATATAGGCGCCGATGGTCGAGACCATGTTGAGCCAGTCCCAGCCCATATCGGCCGGATAGGTCCAGACGCGCCGCGGCATGCCGCGCAGGCCGGTCAGGTGCATCGGGAAGAAGGTGACGTGGAAGCCGACGAACATCAGCCAGAAGACCCACCGGCCGACCCGCTCGGAGAGCATGTTCCGGCTCACCATCGGGATCCAGTAGTAGAATGTCGCGAACAGCGGGAAGACCATCCCGCCGATCAGCACATAGTGGAAATGCGCCACCACGAAATAGCTGTCATGGACCTGGAAATCGACCGGGACCAGCGCCACCATGATCCCGGTCAGCCCGCCGATGGTGAAGATCGCCAGGAAGCCGAGCACGAAGAGCGACGGCGTGTTGATCCGGAACCTGCCCTTGCTGGCCGCGATGGTGGCGATCCAGGAGAAGACCTGGATGCCGGACGGTACCGCCACCGCCATGCTGGCGGCGGAGAAGAAGGCAAGGCTCAGGGACGGGATGCCCGTGGTGAACATGTGATGCACCCACAGGCCGAAGGAGAAGAAGCCGGTGCCGATCAGCGCCACGACGATGAGGTCGTGGCCGATCAGCGGCCGGCGCGCCATGGTAGCGACGATCATCGAGACCAGGCCGGCGGCCGGCAGGAAGATGATATAGACCTCCGGATGGCCGAAGAACCAGAACAGGTGCTGCCACAGCAGCGGGTCGCCGCCCTTTTCGGCCGTGAAGAAGGGCCAGCCGAAGGAGCGTTCGATCTCCAGCAGCATCGTGCCCAGGATCACCGCCGGGAAGGCGAAGATGATCATCGCCGCGAAGATCAGCATGGCCCAGGCGAAGATCGGCATCTTCGCCATCGACATGCCGGGCGGGCGGGTCTTCAGCGTGCCGACGACGATCTCGATCGCCCCGGCGATGGCCGAGATCTCGATGAAGCCGATGCCGAGCAGCCAGAAATCGGCATTGTCGCCGGGCGAGAACTCCTTCAGCGTCAGCGGCGTATACATGAACCAGCCGCCGTCCGGCGCCAGCCCGTAGAAGATGGTGGAGAAGAAGACCAGCCCGCCGACGATATAGGCCCAGATCGCGAAGGCGCTGAGGCGCGGGAACGGCAGGTCGCGCGCCGCCAGCATCTGCGGCAGCAGCATGACGCCCAGCGCCTCGACCGCCGGCACCGCGAACAGGAACATCATCGTCGTACCGTGGACGGTGAAGATCTGGTTGTAGAGGTCCTGGCCGATCAGGTCGTTCCCGGGGATGGCGAGCTGGGTGCGCATGATCAGCCCCAGCACCCCGGCAAGCAGGAAGAAGAGCAGCGCGGCGCCGACATAGAGGATGCCGATGACGGTGTTGTTGACCGCCGAAACGACGCGCCAGCCCCGCGGCCGCGCCCAGACGCGCAGCAACTCCTCGACCTCGCCTTCCGGCCGCGGGCCGGGATTGGGCAATTCGTATCTGGCCGGATCGCTCACCCTTCCATCCCCTATTCCAGCCCGTCGAGATAGGCGCCGAGCGCCCGGAGCTGCGGCGCGCTGAACATGCCGTATTCCGGCATCAGGTTGCCCGGCTTGATGTGCTGGTTCTCGGCGATCCAGCGCGCGAACGCCTCCGCATCGTTGGGCAGCGTCGCAGCGGCCAGCGAATGGCGGCTGCCGACATGGGTGAGGTCCGGCCCGATTGTGCCCTGCGCGGCGGTGCCGCGGACGGTATGGCAGGCCCCGCAGCCATTCTCGACGAAGAGCCGGCGGCCGCGCCGCTCCCGCCGGTCCTCCGGCGCGCGGGCAGGCTCCGCCTCGGCGGCGAGCCAGGCGTCGTATTCCTCCAGCGGCAGCGCGACGACGAAGAGCGACATCATCGCATGCGCGCCGCCGCAATATTCGGCGCATTGCGCCCGGCTGACGCCCGCCTCGGTCGCCTCCAGCGTGAGCGTGTTGGTGCGTCCGGGGATCATGTCGAGCTTGCCGCCGAGCTGCGGCGCCCAGAAGCTGTGGATCACGTCGTCGGTCTTCAGGTGGATGGCGACGGGGCGCCCTACCGGCAGGCGCAGCTCGTTCGCGCTGACCACTTCCGTGCCGTCGGGCGTCTGGTAGATGACCTGCCACCACCAGCGTTTTCCCACGATGGTGACGCCGGGCCCTTCGGCGAGCTTCGCCCGCGAGGCGCCGGCCTGCATCACCAGCAGGCCGTAGACGAGCAGGAAGCTGAGCACGACGATCGGCAGGAAGATGCCGCAGGCGATGACGAAGCGCTCCGAAGAAATCGTCTGCCGCCAGCCCGGCCGGCCCCACAGCGCCGCCGCGCCGACCGCGAAGACGAAGACCGTCACCGCCACCGAGATCAGCGTGACGGTCCAGAACAAGGTCAGTATCTCGCCGGCCTCGGTGCCGGTCGGCGCCAGCGCCGACTGGATGCCGCCGCAGCCCGAAAGGCCGAGCGGCAATATCATGAACGCGGCAATGGCCGGCGCGCGCCGCCTCATGGCCGCGCCTCCCCCGACCCGGAGGAGAGATCCTGCCGGTCCGTTCGTTGCCGCATGCCGAACCAGGCGGCGACGGCGGCGATATCCTCGTCCTCGAGCCGCTCGGCGACCGTCGCCATGATCGCGCCATAGGCGGACGTATCGCGCACGCCGGAGCGGAACAGGCGGAGCTGCATGGCGATATAGTCCGGCGACAGCCCCTCCAGGCGCGGGAATTGCTGCGAGCTGCGGCCGGAATGGCAGTCCAGGCAGGCGGCGACATTGCGGTTCGGGATGCCCCGGGCGGCGATGGCCGCGCCATGGGCGAGCTGCTCTTCGGCGACCGGCCGCCCGGGCGGATCCTGCGGCACCGGGTCCATCGCCGAAAATTCCGCCGCCAGCCGCTCGATCTCGTCGCGCGACAGCTCGGCGGCGAGCGGCTCCATATAGCCGCTCTGGCGCAAATCGCTCGCATATTCGCGCAGCGACCGGACGAGATAGTCCTCGTTCTGGCCGTTGAGAGACGGCACCAGGCTCGAGACGGGCGGCCGCGTCGCGTCGCCATGGCAGCCGGCGCAACTATCGAAGCTCTGCGCCTCGTGCGCGCCGAAGGAAAGCCCGCCCTCCGGCAGGCCGGTGAGTTCGGCATAGTCGTCGGCCGTCATGTCCGGCAGCTCGTGCAGAAACGCGATGACCGGCCACACCTCCTCGCCGCGCTGCTCGCCCGGCCATTGCGGCATGCCGGTGAATTTGAGGCCGTGCCGCACGATCCAGTAGAGCTCCTCCGTGTCCCAGTCGGAGACCGCCTCCCCCAGCGGCGGCGCGGTCGGATACATGCCCGAGATGATCGGGTTCTGCGGCCGGCCGGGCGCGGCATGGCATGGCTGGCAGCCGGTGGCGAAATGCAGGGCGCCGAGCTCCGCCATTCCGGGCGCGTCAAGCGCCGGCACTTCGACGAACGCGCTATGGGTATCGATCGAGCGCCACAGCGTCAGCTTGATCAGCCGGTCGGTGATGTCGAAATGTTGCACCGAAGCGGCGACGTTGTAGATGCCAGAAAGCACGAAGCTCGCCCCCAGCAGCAGCGCGCCGCCGACGGCGATGATGGCCCCGAAGGCCAACGCGCGCTTGCGCGGAAGCGCGATCCCGGCCATCAGGCCGTCTCTGCCCCGGGGCGCCAGCCCTCGTCCGCGGCCACGCGCGCCAGCCAGCGCCGCGCCACGACGATCGCGGTGCCGACGAAGACGATCGGACACGCGGTCAGCATGATCAGTCCGGCCATCTGCTGGTCCGCGAGCAGCGACAGGTCGGTTGCGCCGAAGCAGGACTGGATCAACGCCATTTGCCAGTAGAGCGCGCGCGGGGCGAAGGTCAGCAGCACGCCGAGCAGGCAGAACAGCTTGCCGGTGACGAGGAGGGCCGCGATCGGAGTCCAGCGCCGCTCAAGCGCCTCGCCGACGACGGCGCTCCAGAACCACAACGCGGCGAGGAAGAGCGATGCATGCATCGCCGCCATCGCCGAGGGGCTTTGCACCGCCGCGCCGAGCACCGAGGGGATGTGCCAGCCCCAGAGCAGGCAGATCTGCAGGATCGTCGCCGCGACGAGATGGCGCCCGCCTGCGGGCAGCATTCGCTGCCGGGCGAGGATGAGTGCGATCGAAGGGGCCAGCACGTTCATGACCGCGATATGTGCGGCCATGTGCTGCGTCATGAGCCCCTCCAAAGCTGACATGGTCGATTAACCGGCTGGAGCAACAAAGGTTCCTGCCGCTGATCGTCGTGCCCGCCGTGCCCGGGTCCGGCGAAACGTTATGTCAACACAGACAAATTACCGACATTTAATGATAGAAGTGGTGCAAGCGTCTCAATCTCTTGGCATAAAGGTATCCCGGCCGGCTTCGGACGCCCTGTGGCTCTGCAGCTTCATGATCTGGTTGAGCGCCTGGGCCCGCAATGGCGGGACAGTTCCGGAGTCTAGCGATGTCCGTTTGGAAACAAACGCTGGTTTCACTGTTCATCCTGCTTGTCGCAGGTGGACTGTGGGTGCGCTTTTTCCCCGGCGCCGACGCCCTGCTCGACAAATGGGGGCTGGACTGGGCGGTCGCAGCCGTGGTCGTGCAGGAGCAGCCTGCCGCCGGCGTCGAGCCGCAGGGCATGGCCGCCGCGGGCTCCGACATCCCAACCGTGGTCGCATCGAGCATCGGACAGGCGACGATCAACGACCGGCTGACGGCGATCGGCACCGGCCGCGCGCTGAGCTCGGTTTCGGTGACGCCTTTCTCGGCCGGGCGGCTGGTCGAGGTGGTGGTCGAATCGGGTGCCCGCGTCGAGGCGGGCGATGTCATCGCCAGACTCGACCAGGAGGTCGAGGAGATCGCAGTCGACCGCGCCCGCATCGCGCTCGAGGATGCGCGCTCCAGGCTTGAGCGCATCGCCACGCTGCGCTCTTCCAACACCGCCTCGGCGGTGCAGGTCACGGAAGCCGAGCTCAACGTCAGCAATGCCGAGCTCGAATTGCGCAACGCCCAGCTCGCGCTGGAGCGCCGCGCGATCCGCGCTCCGATCTCCGGCATCGTCGGCATCCTGCCGGTCTCGGCCGGCAACTACGTCGTCTCCAGCACCGAGATCGCGACCATCGACGACCGTTCGCAGATCGTCGTCGATTTCTGGGTCCCGGAGCGCTTCGCCAGCATGGTCGCCGTCGGCCAGGAGGTCTCCGCCTCCTCGGTGGCGCGGCCCAGCGATCTGTTCTCCGGCGAGATCGCCGCGCTCGACAACCGCATCGATTCCGACAGCCGCACGCTGCGCATCCAGGCCCGCATCGAGAACCCGTCCGATACGCTGCGCGCCGGCATGTCGTTCCAGGTCACGATGAACTTCCCCGGCGACACCTATCCGACCGTCGATCCGCTGGCGATCCAGTGGAGCGCGGAGGGCGCCTTCGTCTGGATCGTCGACGACGGCAAGGCGCGCCGCGCCCTGGTGCGCATCATCCAGCGCAACACCGACAACGTGCTGGTCGCCGGCGACCTCGGCGTCGACGGCGCGGTGGTCACCGAGGGCATCCACTCGGTCCGTGAAGGCGCCGAGATCCGCCTGGCGCGTCGCGGCGACGAGGGCCGGCTGGAGACGCAGGAGGGCGGCCCCGCCGACACGGCCCTGACGGGGACCTGAGGCGATGGAGTCGGAACAGACCAAATACGGCATCACGGCGCTTTTCGTCCGCCGGCCCATCCTGGCCTTCGTCCTCAACACGCTGATCGTCGTGGCCGGCCTCGCCGCGCTCTTCGGCGCCGAGGTCCGCGAGTTGCCCGACGTCGACCGGCCGGTCATCACCGTCCGCACCGATTTCCCGGGCGCCTCGGCCGAATCGATCGACCGCGAGGTGACGGCGATCATCGAGGGCGCGGTGGCGCGCGTGCCCGGCATCGTTTCCATCTCCTCGAGCTCGGAATTCGGCGACAGCCGCGTCACGGCCGAATTCGGTGACGGCGTCGATCTCGACACGGCGGCTTCCGACATGCGCGATGCGGTGAGCCGCATCCAGAACAATCTGCCGGACCTCGCCGAGACGCCGCTGATCATCAAGGCCGACGCCGATGCGCAGGCCGTGGTGCGTCTCGGCGTCACCTCCGACACGATGACCATCCAGGACATGACGGTCTATATCGAGGACCAGCTCATCGACGCCTTCGCCTCGATCCCCGGCGTCGCCGATGTCCAGACCTACGGCAACCGCGACAAGATCTTCCGCGTCGACATCGACCAGACCCGGCTTGCGAGCCTGGGGCTGACCATCGCCGATGTCGGCAATGCGCTGGCCTCCGTCTCCTTCGACGCACCGGCCGGCTCGATCACCAATTCGACGCAGGACCTCATCGTCCGCGCCACGGCCGCCGTCACCACGCCCGAAGCCTTCGAGGCGATGTATATCAACGACACGACCCGCCTCGGCGACGTCGCCAGGGTGACGCTCGGCGGCGATATCGGCCAGTCGCAGCTTCGCGCCAACGGCAAGACCGGCGTCGGCCTCGGCATCATTCGCCAGGCGCAGTCGAACACGCTGGATATCTCGGAGGGCGTCCGCCAGGCGATCGTGGACATCCAGCCGAGCCTGCCGGCCGGCATGGACGTCTTCGTCACCAGCGACGACGCCGTCTTCATCAACGGCGCCATCCACGAGGTGGAGATCGCGCTCTCCATCTCGGTGACGGTGGTGCTGCTGATCATCTTCGTCTTCCTCTGGGACCCGCGCGCCACCATCATCCCCGGCCTGGCGATTCCGGTGGCGCTGATCGGCAGCATCGCGGCGATCTACCTCGCCGGCTTCTCCATCAACATCCTCACCCTGCTTGCCCTCGTGCTCGCCACCGGCCTCGTCGTCGACGACGCGATCATCGTGTTGGAGAACATCGTGCGCCGCCGCAACGAGGGGCTGGGACCGCGCGCCGCGGCCGTGCTAGGCACGACGGAGGTCTTCTTCGCGGTGGTGGCGACGACGGCGACCCTCATCGCCGTCTTCGTGCCGCTCTCCTTCCTGCCCGGCCAGACGGGCGGGCTTTTCCGCGAGTTCGGCTTCGTGCTCGCCTTCTCCGTCTTCCTGTCCTCGATCGTGGCGCTGTCGCTGTGTCCCATGCTGGCCTCGCGCATGCTGAAGAGCGGCCACGGCCATGGCCCGCGTTCGGGCGTGGCGGCAAGCGTCGGCGGTAAGCTCGCCGGGCTCTATGCCCGATGCCTGCGCGCCTGCCTCGACGCACCGCTGGTCGTCGTCGTGGTGGCGCTGATCTTCGCGCTCCTTGCCGCCGCGCTCTTCGGCACCATCCGCTCCGAGCTCACGCCGCGCGAGGACCGCTCCTCGGCCTATCTGCGCATTTCGGCGCCGCAGGGCGTGAGCCTCGACTATCTGGCGCAGCAGATGACGAGGATCGAACGTCTCATCCAGCCGCTGCGCGAGGCGGGAGAGATCGTCAGCACCTTCTCGATCGCCGGTTCCGGCGGCGAGCCCAACAGCGGCTTCATGGTGATGACGCTCGCCCCCTGGAGCGAGCGCGAGCGCTCGCAGCAGGAGATCCTCAACGACGTCACCGAGCGGGTGGAGAACGTGCCGGGCGTGCAGGCATTCGCCTTTCAGCCGAACAGCCTCGGCATCCGCGGTGCAGGCAGCGGCCTGCAATTCGCGATCGTCGGCAACAATTACCGCGAGCTGACGGCGGCCGCACAGGCAGTCGTCGCCGATCTCGAGCAGGATCCGCGCTTCCGCCAGCCGCGCCTCAGCGACGACACCACCCAGCCGCAGCTCTCCGTCGAGATCGACCGCGCCCGCGCCTCCGACCTCGGCATCAATATCGACGGGCTCGCCACATCGCTCCAGGCCATGCTCGACGGCCGCGAGGT
Source organism: uncultured Chelativorans sp. (assembly GCA_964475605.1). Classification (GTDB taxonomy): domain Bacteria; phylum Pseudomonadota; class Alphaproteobacteria; order Rhizobiales; family Rhizobiaceae; genus CAYYZC01. The sequence goes on along the minus strand of CAYYZC010000119.1, from coordinate 658 downwards.
CGGCTCCGTCTTCATCGACGACCGCGCCTACGACATCAAGGTCATGTCGACGACCAACCCGATCAACGATCCGACCGACCTGGAGAACATATTCCTGAAGGCGAGCGACGGCCGCTTCGTGCCGATGTCGACGATAGCCAGGCTGACGGAGCAGGCGGTGTCGCCGTCGCTGCGGCGCGAGCAGCAGATGCGCTCGGTGCGCCTCACCTCCGCGCTTGCCGACGATGTCGCGCTCGGCACGGCATTCGAGGCCGCCAAGGTGATCGCCGCGCCGCATCTTCCGCCCGGCAGCCGCATCGTGCCGCTGGCCGAAGCCGCCACCCTCGGCGAGACGTCGAGCGGCATGACGACGGTGTTCGGCTTCGCCATCGTCATCATCCTGCTGGTGCTGGCCGCCCAGTTCGAGAGCTTCGTCAGCGCCATCATCATCATGGCGACGGTGCCGCTCGGCCTTGCCTGCGCCGTCTTCGCGCTGCTGCTGACGGGCATCAGCCTCAACGTCTACAGCCAGATCGGCCTGGTCATGCTGGTCGGCATCATGGCGAAGAACGGCATCCTGATCGTGGAGTTCGCCAACCAGCTGCGCGAACAGGGCTACCGGGTGCACGATGCGATCCGCGAAGCGTGCCGTATTCGGCTGAGGCCGGTGGTGATGACC
>CAYYZC010000118.1:3467-8807 GCA_964475605.1 uncultured Chelativorans sp. | reverse complement strand
AGGGACGGTTGACATCGGCTTGCGACCTTCAATAACGTCACGCCCGGAACAGGTTCCGCCGCGAGGCGGATGAAAAGGGAACACGGTGAGGGCGAGGAAATCGCCCGAAGCCGGGACTGCCCCCGCAACTGTAGCCGTTGAGCTTTCTTCCACGATGTCACTGGCGGCACCTGCCGACGGGAAGGCGGAAGAAGGCGATGACACGGAAGTCAGGAGACCTGCCCGTTCCAGTCACCCATGCATGGACCACGGGGTGTGGTCATGCGCGGTCGTCCGTGGCGGTGACACACAATTGGTGTTGCCGCACGCCGGACGGCCGAGGGGATCGATGCTTGTCTCAAGCAGCATTTTCCGGACCCGTCCGAGCCTGCGGTTTCTCGTGAACCTCGGGGCGACGAGCTCGCTTCCGATCCCGAAGGGGGCAGGATTGGAAAAGACGATACTCTATGCCGGCGCATTGGCGCTGGCTTCCACAGTCGGCGCCGGCGCGCAGGATCTCGACGCCGCCGCGGACACCACAACGAAGCTCGACCGCATCCTGGTGACGGCCGGCCGGACCCCGGTCGAGCAGGAAAAGAGCGGCCGCGCCTTCACCGTCATCACCGGTGCCGAGCTCGAGGAGCGCCAGGTCAGATATGTCGCCGACGCGCTGCGCCATGTGCCGGGCTTCGCCGTCTCGCGCTCCGGGCCCTATGGCGGACCGACCCAGGTGCGCGTGCGTGGCGCTGAGGCCAACCATCTGCTCGTCATGATCGATGGCGTGGAGGTGAGCGAGACCTCCAGCGGCGAGTTCGATTTCGGCAGCCTTCTGGTTGACGATATCGAGCGGATCGAGGTGCTGCGCGGTCCCCAGAGCGCCTTCTGGGGCTCCAACGCGATGGCCGGCGTCGTCAACATCATCACCAAGCGCGGCGAGCGCAATGGCTTCCGGGTCACCGGCCGGTCGGAGGGCGGCACCGACGGCACCTTCCTCGGCGGCGTCGCGCTCAGCGGCGGGGGCGAGAATTACGACGTGGCGCTGTCGGGCGTGTTCCGCAGGACCGACGGCTTCAACGTCTCCCGTTTCGGCGGCGAGAAGGACGGCGTTCGAAACGCGACGCTGAACGGCAAGTTCACCATCGACCTCACGCCGCAACTGACGATCGACGGCACGGTTCGCTTCGTCGACCGCCACAGCGACACCGATCCGCAGGATTTCACGCCCGGCAGCCCGACCTACGGGCTGGTGATCGACGGCGACGAGGCGACGGCGACGCAGGAATTCTTCGGCTCGCTCGGCGCCACCCACGTCGCGCTCGACGGCGCGTTGACCCAGCGCCTGCGCTTCTCCGGCAGCGACACCCATCGCGACAACTTCCAGGACATCGGGGATTCGTGGAGCGACGGCAACCGCTATAACGGGCTCTATCAGGCCAGCTACGGCTTCGACACGCCGGGCCTCCTCGGCGCCACCCATCTGGTCACCGGCGGCTACGAATGGGAGCGCGAGACGTTCCGGCCCTCGCACCTGACCGAGACGTTCAGCCGCGACACGCATTCATTCGTCGGCGAATATCGCGGCGCCTTCCTCGACAACCTCTCGCTCAACGCGGCACTCCGCCATGACCGCAATGACGGGTTCGGCGATGCGACGACCTACAGCCTGAGCGGCGCATGGTTCGTGCCGCAGAGCGGGACGCGGTTCCATGCCTCGGTCGGCACCGGCGTCACCAATCCGACCTTCTTCGAGCAGTTCGGCTACGTGCCCGCCAGCTTCGCCGGCAACCCGAATCTGATCCCCGAAGAGAGCTTCGGCTGGGATGTCGGAATCGAGCAGCGCTTCTTCGACGGGATGCTGGTCACCGACGTGACCTATTTCAACCAGGACCTGACCAACGAGATCACGACCGTCTTCGGCGGACCGCCCGACTTTCTGTCGAGCCCGATCAACCAGGACGGCAAAAGCAGGCGCCAGGGCGTCGAGCTCTCCGCGACGCTGGATCTCCTCAACGGATTCCGGGCGACGGCGAGCTACACCTATACCGACTCCACCGAGCAGATCGTCGCCGGGGGGGCGCGCCTGCGCGAGGTGCGCCGGCCGCGCCACGCCGCCGCGCTCAACGCCTCCTACAGCTTCTACGACGACAGGGCGCTCCTGTTCGGCGAAGTCGTCTACAATGGCGAGATGGAGGACAACGTCTTCGTCCCGTCGCTGGCCCCGCGGGTGACGCTCGACGACTATACCGTCGTCAATATCGGCGGCAGCTTCAGGATCAACGACAGCCTTCAGGTGTTCGCGCGCATCGAGAACCTGTTCGATGCCGACTACGAGGAGGTCTTCAGCTACAGCACGCCCGGCCGGACCGCCTTCGTCGGGATCAGGGGAACGTTCTGATTGCGGCCGGGACCGCTCATAGTGCGCGCGGCGCTGGCAGGGGCGATCGCTCTCTTCGCCCCTGCAGCCGCCGTCGGCGGGGAGGGTGCTGGAGCTCCGCCGCAACGGGTGGTCTCGATGAATCTGTGCACCGACCAGATGGCGATGCTGGTGGCGGCGGAAGGCCAGCTCCATTCAGTCTCCCAGCTCGCCCGGGACGGGTCGGCCTCGGCCCTGGCGGAAGAAGCCCGCGCCTATGTCGTCAACCACGGCATGGCCGAGGAGGTCTTCCTGATGAAGCCGGACCTCGTCATCGCGGGAACATACACCACCCGCGCGACGGTCGGGCTGCTGCGGCGGCTGGGTATTTCGGTCGAGGAGTTCGCACCTGAAACCTCCTTCGACGACGTCAGGAACAATCTCCGCCGGATGGGCCGGATCCTCGGCAGGGAAGCGCGTGCGGGAGAGCTGATCGCGCGACTGGACCGGCGCCTCGCCGAGCTCAGCCCCGATTCGGCGGGAGACAGGTCGATTGCCCCCTATTACGCCAACAGCTACACGTCGGGGGAGGGCACGCTGGTCGACGCGATCGTGTCGGCCGCCGGCCTGCGCAACATCGCCGCCGAGGCGGGACTGGTCGGGATGGCGCGGCTTCCGATGGAGCTTCTGGTCATGGCGCACCCGGACCTGCTGATGGGCGAAGACCAAACCGCCAGCGAAGGTACCCATGTGCACCGGAACCTCGTCCACCCCGCCCTGGACCGCGCCGTCGATCCGGCTGCCCGGATCATCGTGCCGGCGAGGCTGACTACCTGCGGCGGGCCGTTCACGGCACGGGCCGTCTCGCTGCTCCGCGATGCAGCCGACGCGCTCGACAGATAATGGCGGGAATGGACGACGACTTCCGCTACCGCCTGCTGATCGTTGGCCTCCTCGGGCTGACAGCGTGCCTCTTCCTGCTGTCGCTCACGGTCGGACCGGCAGGCTTCGGCTTCCGCGAGGCGATCGCCGGCCTGTTCTCGGGGGATGCCGGCGCGATCGCCCTGATCATGCAGGAGATCCGGCTGCCGCGCGCCCTGCTCGGGCTGATGGTCGGCGCGACCCTCGGCCTGTCGGGTGCTGCCCTGCAGGGCTATCTGCGCAATCCGCTCGCCGAGCCGGCCCTGATCGGCGTCAGCGCGTCGGCCTCGCTCGGAGCGGTGCTCGCCATCTATTCCGGGCTCACCGCCATGTTCCCGCTCGCCCTGCCGCTGGCCGCGCTTGCCGCTTCGGGCATCGCGGTCCTCGTCGTCCAGGCGCTGGCCGGCATCCGCGGCGGCACGCTCACCATCATCCTTGCCGGGATCGCCGTCTCCAGCTTTGCCGCCGCCATGACCTCGCTGGTGCTCAACCTCTCGTCGAACCCGTTTGCGGCGCTCGAGATCATGTTCTGGATGCTGGGCTCGCTGACCGACAGGTCGATGATCCATGTCTGGCTGTCGGCGCCCTTCATCCTCGCCGGCTGGGCGATGCTGGCCATGCTCGGCCGGGCGCTCGATGCGCTGACGCTCGGCAGCGACACGGCGGCGAGCATGGGCGTCAGCATGCGCCGCGTGCAGTTTCTCGCCATCTTCGGGACGGCCGCCTCGGTCGGCGCGGCGACGGCGATCGCCGGGGCGATCGGCTTTGTCGGCCTCGTGGTGCCTCACATCCTGCGCCCGCTGGTCGGGCAGCGCCCCGGCCGCCTGCTCCCGGCAAGCGCGTTGGGCGGCGCCTGCGTCGTGCTGGCCGCCGACATCCTCGTGAGGCTCATCGCGCCCGGACGCGACCTCAAGCTCGGCGTGCTGACGGCGATCGTCGGAGCGCCCTTTTTCCTGTGGCTCGTCTACAGAACCCGGCGGCGGCTGGCATGAGGCGGCTCGGCGTCACCGATCTTTCCGTCTCGCTCGGCGCCAGCCAGGTGCTCGACCGTGTGTCGCTGACGGTCGAAGGCGGCGAGTTCGTCGGGCTGATCGGCGCCAACGGCGCCGGCAAGTCGACGCTCCTGCGCGCGATCATGCAACTGGTCGGAGCGAGCGGGCGGGTGACGATCGGCGACCGGGATGCGGCGGCGATGACGGCGGCTCAACGCGCGCAACATCTTGCCTATCTGGCACAGGAGCGCGACATCGCCTGGGCGGTGCCGGTCGAGATGCTCGTGTCGCTGGGCCGCTCGCCTCACCGATCCGCATTCGCGCCCTTGTCGACGGAGGATCGGGCCGCGATCGCCGCCGCGATGCGGCAGATGGATGTCGAGCAGCTCCGGGTGAGGCCTGCGACCGAGCTCTCCGGCGGCGAGCTGGCGCGCGTGCTCGTCGCCCGCGCGCTGGCGCAGCAGACGCCGATCCTGCTTGCCGACGAGCCGACGGCGGGGCTCGATCCCGCCCACCAGATCGGCCTGATGCGCACATTCGCGGGCCTTGCCGCCGAAGGGCGCGCCGTCGTCGCCTCGCTTCACGATCTTGGGCTGGCGGCGCGCTGGTGCTCGCGCCTCGTCCTGCTCCATGAAGGCCGCGTGCTCGCCGACGGGCCGCCGCAGGCGGTGCTGTCGGTCGACAATATCCGGCGCGCATACGGGATCACGATCGTCTCCACCCATGCCGAGGGCCAATGGATCGTCCAGCCGATGGACATCACCGGCTGAACCGCGCGGCAGGCGTGTTTACCAATTGGGCGCTACGGGGAAAGAAATGCCCCCGATCGGTCCATCCGGAGCCACGTTTCTGTCTTCGTTCTGACACGGATCGCGAACTATCCTGCGAGCCATGAATCGGACGACGAAAATGGCTGCTGACGATGCACTCTACGCGGCGCTGACGGCGCCGAAGGAAAGCTCATTCATCGACGCGCTGTTCGCGCTTCCCGACGAGATCGAGGAGCCGCAGCAACGCGCGGTGATCGACGGGCTCCAGGCCGCGCTCGCCGCCAAGATGCGCGCGCGGCTCGACCGGCGCGACGGGGCCGATCGC
>CAYYZC010000118.1:0-3367 GCA_964475605.1 uncultured Chelativorans sp. | reverse complement strand
GCGGCCGAGCAGGATTCGTTGAGCGATTGCGAGACCTCGCGCATCCAGGGCTCGGCGAAGGACCATAGCGAGGCGCCCGACAGCCAAGTCCGGGCGAGCGAGATCAGGCGCGGCGAGAGCCGGAAGGTGCGGCCATGCTGCGTGGCATAGCCGCTGGCGGCGAGCGTCAGCAGGAAGCGCCTGGCGGCGGCGCGCGTGATGCCGGCATGCTCTGCCGTCTGCGTCAGGGTCAGGCCCGATGGGTGGGCGGCCAGGATCTCCAGGACGCCGAGACCGCGCTGCAGCGACCCGACGAGATCGCGGCGCTCTTCCATGCTCATTGACTCGTCAGGCGGGCTCACATAATGAGTATCGCATATGAAACTTATGTTCGCAATGCGAACTTTCATGCAGAGGAGATCGAGCTTGGCGAAATTCATGCCGCTCTCCCAGGCCGTCGCTGAAAACCTCAATGACGGCGACACGGCCGCATTCGAGGGCTTCACCCATCTCATTCCGACCGCAGCAGCGCATGAAGCGATCCGCCAGGGTTTCAGGGACCTCGCACTGATCCGCATGACGCCCGACCTCGTCTATGACCAGATGATCGGCATGGGGATGGCGCGCAAGGCGGTGTTCTCCTATGCCGGCAACCCCGGCGTCGGGCTGCTGCGGCGCATGCGCGACGCGATCGAGAACGGCGTCCCGCGCCCGCTGGAGATCGAGGAGCACAGCCACGCCGCGATGGCCAACGCCTACGAGGCGGGGGCTGCGGGCCTGCCCTGCGCGATCTTCCGCGGCTATCGCGGAGCCGAACTCGCCAGGGTCAATCCCAACATCAAATCCGTCGAATGCCCGTTCACCGGCGAGCAGCTCGCCGCCGTGCCGTCGGTGCGCCCCGACGTGACCTTCATCCACGCCCAGAAGGCCGACCGCAAGGGCAATGTCCTGATCGAGGGCATCATCGGCGTCCAGAAGGAAGCGGTGCTGGCGGCGAAGCGCGCCGTGGTGACGGTGGAGGAGGTCGTCGAAAGCTTCGAGGGCCTGCACCCCAATCTCACCATCCTGCCGGCCTGGACGGTGACGGCGATCGCGCTGGTGCCGGGCGGGGCGCATCCTTCCTATACGCATGGCTATTACGGGCGCGACAATGCCGCCTATATCGAGTGGGACAGGATCGCGGCGGACCGCGACCTCTTCCGCGACTGGATGCAGAGGAACGTCATCGAGGTGGCGCCCGACGCCTTCGCCGATCGTGTCGCCGGGCTGCGGAGGGCCGCATGAGCGCCAATGGTTCCGACCCCGGCTTCACGCCGAACGAGATGATGACGATCGCCGCCAGCCGGGCGCTCAAGGGGTCGGATGTCTGCTTCGTCGGCATCGGCGCGCCCTCGGCCGCCTGCAACGTCGCGCGGCTCACCCATGCGCCGGAGATCACGCTGATCTACGAAAGCGGCACGATCGGCACGGCGCCCGACGTGCTGCCGCTGTCGATCGGCGACGGCGAGCTCTGCGAGACGGCGGTGACCACCGTTTCGGTGCCGGAGATGTTCCGCTACTGGCTGCAGGGCGGGCGCATCACCATCGGCTTCCTGGGGGCTGCCCAGCTCGACAGGTTCGGCAACATCAACACCACCGTGATCGGTAACTACGATCGGCCGAAGACGCGGCTGCCGGGCGGCGGCGGTGCGCCCGAGATCGCCACCTCGGCGCAGGAGATATACATCACCATGGCGCAGTCGAAGCGCGGCATGGTGGAGAAGATCGACTTCTTCACCTCCTTCGGCCATGGCGAGGGCGGCGACCACCGCGAGCGGCTCGGCATCGACACCAGAGGCCCGACGCTGCTGATCACCGACCTCGCGATCTGGAAGCCCGATCCGGAGACGAAGGAGTTCACCGTCGTCTCGCTGCATCCGGGCGTCACCCGGCAGCAGGTGCAGGACAGCTGCGGCTGGACGGTGAAATTCTCCGACCGTCTTGACGAGACCCCGCCGCCGACCGAATTGGAGTTGACGACCCTGCGCGACCTGCAGGCGCGGACCAGGGCCGCGCATGGGGGCGGGAAGAACCAGGCATAATCTGTTTGGTACCCCCACCCCCCACCCCTCCCCCTTGTGGGGCGGGGTGGGGGGTGGGGGTACCAGGCTACGGCCTTCTAGAAATAAGGAACACCGATCATGACCGAAGCCTTCATCTGCGACTATGTCCGCACCCCGATCGGCCGTTTCGGCGGGGCGCTCGCCGCCGTGCGGGCCGACGATCTCGGCGCCGTGCCGATGAAGGCGCTGATGGAGCGCAACCAGGGCGTCGACTGGGAAGCGATCGACGACGTCATCTATGGCTGCGCCAACCAGGCCGGCGAGGACAACCGCAACGTCGCGCGCATGTCGCTGCTGCTTGCCGGCCTGCCGCAATCGGTGCCGGGCGCGACGATCAACCGGCTGTGCGGCTCCGGAATGGATGCGCTGTCCGTGGCGGCGCGCACGATCAGGACCGGCGATGCCGAGATCATGATCGCCGGCGGCGTGGAATCGATGAGCCGCGCGCCCTTCGTCATGCCGAAGGCGGAGAGCGCCTTCTCGCGCAATGCCGAGATATACGACACGACGATCGGCTGGCGCTTCGTCAATCCCTTGCTCAAGGCGCAATATGGCGTCGATTCGATGCCGGAGACGGGCGAGAACGTCGCCGAGCAGTTCCAGGTCAGCCGCGCCGACCAGGACGCCTTTGCTGCGCGCAGCCAGCAGAAGGCGGTGGCGGCGCAGCAGAACGGGCGGCTTGCGAAGGAGATCGTTCCGGTCCGGATCGCGCAGCGAAAGGGCGAGCCGATCGTCGTCGACACGGACGAGCATCCGCGCCCCGGCACCACGCTTGAGGGCCTCGCCAAACTGCCGACGCCGTTCCGCAAGGAAGGCGGCACGGTGACCGCCGGCAATGCGTCGGGCGTCAATGACGGCGCGGCGGCGATCCTCGTCGCCTCCGAGGCGGCGGCGCGCAGATACGGGCTGACGCCGATCGCCCGCGTGGTGGCCGGCGCGGTGGTCGGCGTCGAGCCGCGGATCATGGGCATGGGTCCCGCTCCGGCGACGGAGAAGCTCTGCGCCCGGCTCGGCCTCAAGCCGTCGGATTTCGATGTCATCGAGCTCAACGAGGCTTTTGCCAGCCAGGGGATCGCGGTGCTGCGCCAGCTCGGCCTTGCCGAGGATGCCGGGCACGTCAACCCGAATGGCGGAGCGATCGCCTTCGGCCATCCGCTCGGCATGTCGGGCGCGCGCATCTCCGGCACGGCGGCGCTGGAGCTCAGGGAGCGCGGCGCCAGGCGCGCGCTGGCGACGATGTGCGTCGGCGTGGGGCAGGGGATCGCCGTAGCGCTGGAGCGGGTCTA
>CAYYZC010000117.1:3838-8810 GCA_964475605.1 uncultured Chelativorans sp. | reverse complement strand
CGGCATAGTCGAGCTGTTCGATGGGCGCGAATTCGCGGGCGACGATGGCTTTCATCAGCTCACACTTTCTCCTGCGTGTATTTCTTCAGCTCGTCGCGCGCCACCTGGCGGCGGTGCACCGCGTCCGGCCCGTCGGCGAGGCGCAGCGTGCGCAGATGCGTCCAGGCGCGGGCAAGCGGCGTATCCTGGCTGATGCCCTGCCCGCCGAACATCTGCACGGCCTCGTCCGTCACCTTGAGCGCGACGCGCGGCGCAACCACCTTGATCTGGCTGATCCAGGGCGCCGCCGCGCGGGCATCGCCCTGGTCCATCATCCATGCCGCCTTGAGGCAGAGCAGCCGCGCCATCTCGATCTCCATCCGGCATTCCGCGATGATGTCGAAATTGGCGCCGAGCCGGGCGAGCGGCTTGCCGAAAGCCTCACGGCGCATCGAGCGGCGGCACATCAGCTCCAGCGCCATCTCGGCCTGGCCGATGGCGCGCATGCAGTGATGGATGCGGCCCGGGCCGAGACGCCCCTGCGCGATGTCGAAGCCGCTGCCCTCGTCGCGCAGCAGGTTGGAGGCCGGGACCCGCACGTCCTCGAAGCGCAGATGGAGGTGGCCGTGCGGCGCGTCGTCGTCGCCATAGACCTTCATCGCCCGCAGCTTGGTGATGCCCGGCGTGTCGGCCGGCACCAGGATCATCGAATGCTGCCGGTGCCTGGGCTGCGACGCGTCGGGCGTCGCGACCATGACGATATAGATGGCGCAGCGCGGATCGCCGGCGCCCGACGACCACCATTTCTCGCCATTGAGCACATAGTGGTCGCCGTCGCGCTCGCAGCGCATCGAGATGTTGGTGGCGTCCGACGAGGCGACGTCGGGCTCCGTCATCAGATAGGCCGAGCGGATGCGCCCCTCCAGCAGCGGCGCCAGCCAGAGCCGCTTGTGCTCGGCCGTGCCGAAGCGCTCCAGCACCTCCATATTGCCGGTGTCGGGAGCCGAGCAGTTGAAGGTCTCCGCGCCCAGATGCGCCTTGCCCATCTCCTCGGCGAGATAGGCGTATTCGACCGTGCTCAGCCCGTAGCCGCGCTCCGAACCGGTGAGCCAGAAATTCCATAGCCCGCGCTCGCGCGCCTTGGCCTTCAGCCCCTCCAGTATCTCGGTCTGCCGCGCGGTATAGCTCCAGCGGTCGCCCTCGCGGCCGATCTCGGCCAGAAACTCCTCGTCGAGCGGGATGATCTCCTCGCGCACCATGCGCGCGACCTCATCGTGGATCGGCCGCAGCTTCTCCGTCATGCCGAGATCCATTGAGGAACCGTTTTTCGTCATGCGTTACCCCGCTCCTTTCCGCCGAGCCCCCGACAGGCGAAGGTGACCACCTGCGCGATGAGATGTTCCAGATCGGCGCGGGTCTCTCCCGTCCGCTGCTTATACCAGAAGATCGGCGAGTTCAGCGTCATGAACATGAGCTGGTTGGCGACGCCGAGATCGTCGAAGGAGAAGTCTCCCTGGTCGCGCGCCTCGAGGATGACCTGGCGGAAGATGTCGCCATAGGCGCTGCGATAGTCGACCAGCTCGTTGAAGACGTTGCGCTGCTCGGGCGTGGTGGCGCCGCGCAGATGCATCTCGACGCCGATCCATACAGCGCGCTGGAACGCCTTCTTCTCGATCATCTGGACGACATGCGCCTTCGCCATCCCGCGCCAGCGCTCGACAGCCCTGCCCTTCGTCTCGCGGAAAGGTTCTACTGCGGCGTAGTTCATGTCCATGCCGGCGCGGAACACCTCGGCGAAGAGCTCCGCCTTGGACGGGAAATGGTGATAGATGCGGCCCTTGGTCGCGCCCAGGCTGCGCGCCACCTCGTCGATCGAAACGGCGGCATATCCACGGTCCATGAAGCAGTGTGCGGCCGCGGACAATATGTCGAAGCGCGAATCGTCCTGCATCGGCTCGCGTAGCCCGACCGCCATCGCCGCGTCTTCCTCCCTGACCCTAGCCCCGCCTTTTCGACAGCGGTTTCCTCCTTCGGCCTTTACGGCTCTGCAAATGATGAACATACTACCCGGTATGTTGTCAACGAGCCTTCCCGTGTTCCACAGAGGGAAGTTTTCCGAGGGGTGCGATGTCCTATCTCGATGATCTCTTTTCCGTCTCCGGCAAGATCGCGCTGGTGACGGGCGGCGCCACCGGCATCGGCCGCATGGCCGCGACCGGCCTGGTCATGGGCGGCGCCCGGGTGCTGATCGCCTCGCGCAAGGGCGCGGACTGCGAGAAGGTCGCAGCCGAGCTCAACGCGCTCGGCGGGGCGGGCAGCGCGGAAGGTTTCGCCGGCGATGTCGGCAGCGAGCACGGCGTCGCCGCGCTGGTCGAGGAAGTCCGCGCGCGCACCGACAAGCTCCACGTCCTGATCAACAATGCCGGCCTGACCTGGGGCGAACCGCTGGAGACCTTCCCCTACCATGCCTGGTCGCGGGTCATGAACGTCAACGTCACCGGCCTGTTCCAGCTCAGCCGCGACCTGCTGCCGGAGCTGGAGCGTGCGGCGGGCGACGACGATCCGGCCCGCATCATCAATCTCGGCTCGCTGATGGGCACCCAGCCGATCGCCGACGGCGCCTGGTCCTATGCGGCCTCCAAGGCCGCCGTCCACCACCTCACCCGCACGCTTGCCGGAGAGCTCGGGCCCCGCCGCATCACCGTCAACGCATTCGCGCCCGGTCCCTTCCAGAGCCGGATGATGGATTTCGCCGTCGGCAGCGACGAGAAGGCCTCGAAGGTCGGCTCTCGAATTCCGCTCGGCCGCATCGGCGCACCGGATGACATCGCCGGCGCGACCCTGTATCTGTGCAGCCGCGCCGGCCGCTTCGTCACGGGAGCGATCCTGCCTCTCGACGGCGGCCAGTCGGTGCAGCATGGAGTGTCGCTCTTCGAGCATTGATCTGGAATGCGCTATGTATGGAAATGAGCTGAAGCCGGTGCCGCTCGACCAGGTGCTGGCTGCGGTGGGAACCGAGATCGGCGTGTCGCCCTGGCGGGTCGTGTCGCAGGAGATGATCGACAAGTTCGCCGACGCCACCGACGATCATCAATATATCCATGTCGATCCCGAAAAGGCGGCCGAGACGCAGTTCGGCGGCACGATCGCACACGGCTTCCTGTCGCTGTCGCTGCTGTCGGCGATGGCGTATGAGACCATCCCGCCGCTCGAAGACGCCAGCATGAGCATCAATTACGGCTTCGACCGCCTCCGCTTCGTCGCGCCGGTCAGGAGCGGCACGAGGGTGCGGGCGCGCTTCCGGCTCGCCGAGGCCAATGTCCGCCCCTCCGGCTGGGTGCAGATCAACTACGACCTCAATATCGAGATCGAGGGCCTGAAGAAGCCGGCGATCTCCGCGCGCTGGCTCACCATCGCCGTCATCGACCCCAGGGAGGAAGTCGCGTGAGCGAGCCGAACGCCATCGACGAGGCACTGCTCGGCCCCTATCTCGAAAGCCATATCGCCGGCTTCCGGGGGCTCACCAGGATCGACAAGTTCGGCGCCGGCCAGTCGAATCCGACCTATCTGCTGACGGCGGAAAGCGGACGCTACGTGCTGCGTGCCAAGCCGCCGGGCGAACTGCTCAAATCGGCCCATCAGGTCGACCGCGAATACCGCGTCATGAAGGCGCTGCGCGAGACGCGCGTGCCGGTTCCCGACATGCTGTTCCTGTCGCCCGAGGATTCGCCGATTGGGCGCATGTTCTACGTCATGGGCTTCGTGGTGGGCCGTATCTTCTGGGACCCGGTGCTGCCGGAGGCCGCATCGCGCGAGGAGCGCACGGCGGTCTACGACGCCATGAACGACGTGCTTGCAGCCCTGCACGACGTCGACCTGGACAAGGTCGGGCTCGCCGATTTCGGCAAGCCCGGCAACTATTTCGCCCGCCAGCTCTCGCGCTGGACCAGCCAGTACCGCGCCTCCGAGACCGAGACCATCGCCGACATGGACCGGCTCATCGGCTGGCTGGAGGAAAACCTCGTCCCCGACGACGGCATCGTCTCGCTGGTCCATGGCGACTACCGCATCGACAACATGATGTTCGCGCCGGACCGCCCGGAAGTCGTCGCAGTCCTCGACTGGGAGCTGTCGACGCTCGGCCATCCCTATGCCGATCTCGCCTATCAGTGCATGCAGTGGCGGATGCCGCACAGCTCGCAGTTCCGCGGCCTGGGCGGTGTCGACCGCAAGGCGCTCGGCCTGCCGCTCGAGGAGGAATATGTCGAGGCCTATTGCCGCCGGCGCGGGATCGACGGCATCGCGCACTGGACCTTCTATCTCGCCTTCTCCTTTTTCCGACTGGCCGCGATCTGCCAGGGCGTCTACAAGCGCGCGCTGGACGGCAACGCGTCGAATCCGGAGCTGGCGCGCAAATATGACGAGGCGGTGAAGCATCTGTCCCGCCTCGGGGCGGAGCTCGTGGACGAGGGGAAATAGGGTTGGGGCGTTTCGATGGACTGACGGTGCTGATCACCGGTGCGACGGGCGGCTTCGGCCGCCGGGCGGCTGAGCGGTTCGCCGCCGGAGGCGCCCGCCTCGTCCTCTCCGACCTCGATGCCGCCGCGCTCGACAGGACGGCCGGCGAGATCGAGGCCGATTGCGCGGTCATTTCCGGCGACGTCGCCGACGAGTCCCTGTCCGAACGGCTCGTCGAGCTGGCGGTCGAGCGCTTCGGCAATCTCGACATCGCGGTCAACAATGCCGGCATCGCGCAGAACTTCGTCAAGCTCCCCCTCGTCCCTTCCGACGAGGCGCGCCGCATCATCGATATCGACCTGATGGGCGTCTTCTATGCGATGAAGCACCAACTCCCGGCCATGGAGCGGCAGTTCCGCGCCTGCGGGCGCCGCGCCGCGGTGGTCAATATCGCCTCCGTGGCGGGCGTGGCCGGCGCGCCCCGCCTTTCCGTCTACTCGGCCGCCAAGCACGGCGTCGTCGGCCTGACGCGCTC
>CAYYZC010000117.1:0-3738 GCA_964475605.1 uncultured Chelativorans sp. | reverse complement strand
CAGACGCTCGCGGTCGACGGCGGCATCATGGCGATCTGAGCCGTCCGGGTTCAGGCGACGGCGTCAAGCAGTTCCGGCAGCATGCCCAGATGGGCGATCTCGCGGAAGCGCGGATGGTCGCGCGGCGCGTCGACATGCTCCAGCACCCATGTCAGGTCGTGCGGCACATAGATGCCCCACGCGCCGGCCTCGATCGCCGGCACCACGTCCGATTTCAGCGAATTGCCCACCATCAGGCTTCTCTCCGGCCCGTCGCCATGGCGTGCGAATATGCGCGAATAAGTGCTCGAACGCTTGTCGCTGACGATCTCGATCGCGTCGAACAGCTCGCCCAGGCCCGATTGGGCCAGCTTGCGCTCCTGGTCGAACAGGTCGCCCTTGGTGATCATGATCAGCCGGTAGCGGCCGGCGAGCCCCTCCAGCGTCTCTCGCACATGCGGCAGGGTCTCGACCGGGTGGCGGAGCATCTCGCGGCCTGTCGCCAGTATCTCGCCGATGATGTGGCCCGGCACCTCGCCCTCGGTGACTTCCACCGCCGTCTCGATCATCGACAGGGTGAAGCCCTTGATGCCGAAGCCGTAATGGCCGAGATTCCGCTTCTCCGCCTCGAGCAGGCGCGCCACCAGATCGTCGGCTGGGGCATGATCGGCCAGCAGCTCGGTGAACCTTTCCTCCGTCAGCCGGAAGAACTGCTCGTTCTGCCACAACGTATCGTCGGCATCGAAGCCGATCGCGGTCACCTCTGTCATCCTCTCCTCGCGCATACTGTATCGGCTAAGCCTAATTTAAGGTCTTGATGACACGTTCGGCCCAAAACAAGTGTCGGACGAAGTCGAAGAGGCGGGACTGTCGTCGTGTTCGCAACAGGCATCAGGCGTATCTTCGACTTCCGGTCGCTGTTTCGCGCATCGAGCATCCCGGCGCTCCTGGCGATCGTCGCCATCGCCACCGCATGGTTCTTCGCCGAGTACCAGAACCGCCAGGCCTATGAGCAGCGCCTGCGCGCCGAGGTGCTGGGCCATATCAGCGTCGTTCGGGCGAAGCTGCAAGGCAACGTCAACTCCAACATCCAGCTCGTGCGCGGCCTCGTCGCCATGATGTCGATCGAGCCCGACATGAGCCCGGCGCGGTTCGCGAGCCTTGCCGCCGCACTGATGGAAGGCGGCTCGCAACTGCGCCTCGTCGCCGCAGCCCCCGATCTCGTCGTCACCATGCTCTATCCCCTCGAGGGCAACGAGGCGGCACTCGGCCTCGACTACAGCAGGAACGACGCCCAGCGCGAGGCGGCGCTGCGGGCGCGCGACACCGGCGAGCTGATCCTCGCCGGTCCGGTCGACCTCGTCCAGGGCGGCGCCGGCTTCATCGCGCGCTTTCCCGTCACCACCCGCCATCCCGACGGCACGGAGGATTTCTGGGGCATCGTCTCGGCGGTCGTGGACGTCGAGCGGCTTTACCGCGATTCGGGCCTTCTCGATACCGATCTCCCGATCTCCATCGCGCTCTCCGGGCGCGATGGCCGGGGTGGCGTGGACAGCCATTTCTTCGGCCCCGCCGAGGTGCTGGCGCAAGGCCCCGTGCTGTCCGAGGTGACGCTGCCGTCCGGCAGCTGGCAGATCGCGGCGATCCCGAAGGACGGCTGGGAAGCCGTGCCGAAGAATATCTGGATGCTTCGGCTGCTCATGCTGTGCATCGGCGGCCTGATCATGATCCCGACCTTCATAACCGGCCGGCTGATCGAGGAGCGGCAGCGCCATATCGGCGAGCTGAAGAACAGGCAGGCGGAGCTGCGCCGCCTGTCGCGGCGCCTCGGGCTGGCGCTCGACACCTCGCAGGTGGGCGTGTGGGAATGGGACATCGAATCCGGGGACCTGTTCTGGGACGACCGGATGAACGAGCTCTACCGGATGCCCGCCGATCGGGCTCCGCGCACCTATCTCCACTGGGCCGCGCGGATCCATCCGGAAGACAGGGAGCGCGCCGAGCAGGACTTCCACAATGCGGTCGACACGCGCGGACGCTATCTCTCCAACTACCGGCTTGTGCTCCCCGGCGGCGAATTGCGGCACGTCCGCGCCATCGGCACCGTCTATCAGGACGCCGGCGCGCCGTTGCGCATCGTCGGCGTCAATTGGGACGTGACGGCCGACGTCAAGCTCAACGAGGAGCTGCGGCTTGCCAACAGCATGTCGGAGGCCCGCAATGCCGAGTTGGCGGCGGCGAAGGAACGGATCGAGTTCAACGCGCTGCACGATTCGCTGACCGGCATGCCCAATCGTCGCTATCTCGACGACATCGTCGCCGACCATGCGATCCGCTTCGCCAGGGGCGAGGAAGTGGCGGTGGTCCTGCAGATCGATCTCGACCGCTTCAAGCAGATCAACGACACGCTCGGCCACGCGGCGGGCGACGCCATGCTTTCCCATGCCGCCGCCATCCTGTGCTCGACGGTGGAGCCCGGCGATTTCGTCGCCCGCGTCGGCGGAGACGAATTCGTCATCATCTGCCGCTTCGCTCCCGACAGCGAGCGCGCCGAACTGGCCCGGCTCGCCGAGCTTGCCGAGAACATCATCGCCTCGATGCAGAAGCCGCTTGTCTTCCAGGGGCACGAATGCCGCGTCGGCGTCTCGATCGGCATCGCCACCGACATGGACAGCGTCGCCGATCCGATGCGCCTGCTCGTCAATGCCGACATCGCGCTCTACCGCGCCAAGTCGAAGGGCCGCAACCGGTTCCAGTTCTTCAACGACGCGCTGCAGGAAGAGATCGTGATCACCAAGCGCGTCGCCGATGAGATCCTGTCGGGCATCGATGCCGGCCAGTTCATCGCCTACTACCAGCCGCAATTCGATGCCGAGTCGCTTGAGATCATCGGCGTCGAGGCACTGGCGCGCTGGCAGCATCCGACCAAGGGCCTGCTTGCGCCCGCCGCCTTCATGAAGATCGCCGACGAGCTCAACGCCGTCGCCACGATCGACCGCATGGTGCTGGAGCACACCTTGCACGACTTCGAGACCTGGGAGCGGGTGGGCATCGGCATCCCGAAAGTCTCGGTCAACGTCTCGGCGCGCCGGCTCAACGACGAGGAGCTGATCCGCAGCCTCGAGCGGCTCGACCTGCGCCCCGGCACGGTCTCCTTCGAGCTCGTCGAATCGATCTTCCTCGACGATAATGACGAGCTGGTCACCTGGAATGTCGACCGCATCAAGGAGCTCGGCATCGATATCGAGATCGACGATTTCGGCACCGGCTACGCCTCGATCGTCAGCCTGATGAAGCTGAAGCCGCGCCGGCTCAAGATCGACCGCCAGTTCATCATGCCGATCGCCCGCTCGCCGGCGCAGCGCCATCTCGTCGGCTCGATCGTCGACATCGGCAAGTCACTCGGCATCGAGGTGCTGGCCGAGGGCGTGGAGACCATGGAGCATGCGCGCATCCTGCGCCAGCTCGGCTGCAACGCGCTGCAGGGCTACGCCTTCGCGCGGCCGATGAGCTCGCAGGACCTGATCGGCTTCGCCCGCTCGCAGTGCTGGCGCGAGGCGTCCTAGAACACGATCCCGGAAACGGGAACCGGACCTAAGCGGCCGGGTCGCGCGCGGCCTCGGCTAGAAAGGTGAAGGCGTAGTCGGCGAAAGAGCGCCAGCACTCCAGCCGGAACTCCTCCTCGCCCGTGCGCCACAGCACGATCTCGATCTTGCCGAACACGGTGCGCGAACAGGCGCCGACGGGGAAGGCATCGTC
>CAYYZC010000116.1:4198-8827 GCA_964475605.1 uncultured Chelativorans sp. | reverse complement strand
AAGCGAATAATCTCCCCCCTTGAGGGGGAGATGTCCGGCAGGACAGAGGGGGGTGTGAAGGGGCACCAAATCGAGCCCTCTCACGTAAAACGAATCATCCGCGATCGTTCCGCGCGATGAATCCGCCGATCAGCTCCGGCAGTCCGGCCGTGTCGAGCATCGGCGCGTGGCCCTGTCCTTCGACGATGTGCGATTTCATCGTCTCGTGCCGGCGCGCCATCGTCGCCAGCGTCTCTGCACTCAGCAGCGCCGAGTTTTCACCGCGGATGGCCAGCAGCGGCAGGGCGCGCAGCCCGGCGAACTGCGCCCAGAAGGTCGGCAGCGGTTTGCCGAAATCGATCCCCTTCAGCGTTTTCAGCAGGCGCGGATCGAAATCGGCGACGAGCCGGCCCTTGTCCTCGCGATAGACGGCGCGCGCCCAGCGCTCCCAGTCGGCCTCCGTCAGCGCCGGGAAGGCATGGGCATTCGCGGTCCTGACGATGGCGATCGCCTCGGCCCAGTCCCTGGGTCGCGGCGCGCGCTCCATGAAGGCGCGGATCTGCGCTAGGGCCGCGCCGCCGAGCTCCGGCCCGACATCGTTGAGCACGACCGGTCCGAGTGCTGCCGGACGCGCCCCTGCCAGCGCGAAGACGATCAGGCCACCGCGCGAGGTGGCGACGAAGGCGGCGCGCTCGATGCCGAGCGCGGTGAGCCCGGCCAGGACGTCCGCCGTCTCGGTCGGGATGTCGTAGTTGCGCCAGTCGCGGTCATGGTCGGACCGCCCGCGACCGCGATAGTCGAAGACGACCACCTTGCGTGCCGGTTCGGCTCCGCGCGACAGATGCAGCGCCAGGCCATGGAAGTCGCGTGCGTTGCGTGACAGGCCGGGCAGGCACACGACGGGCAGGCGGCAGTCGCGGTTATTGTGTTCGCCATAGATGCGGGCCGACAGCATCAGCCCGTCGGGGGCTGAGAACCGTCGCTCGATGAAATCGCCCCCGTTGCCCGTCTCGCTCAATCAGCGTCGCCCCATGACCAGATCGTCAACGATGTCCATCTCTCCCGACAAGCGCATCTTATAGACCTGATAGTTCTCCATTACACGCTGCACATAGGCGCGCGTCTCGGTGAAAGGTATGCGCTCTATCCAGTCGACCACCTCGTCGATCGGCCCGCCCTGCGGATCGCCGTAGCGCCCGACCCAGTCGATCGCGCGGCGCGGGCCGGCATTGTAGCCGATGAAGGTGAGGATATAGGAGCCGTCGAAACGGTCGAGCTGCTCCTGCAGATAGGCTGCGCCCAGCGTGGCGTTGTAGCCGGCATCCCGCGTCAGCTTCGATTTCGAATAGGAGAGGCCGGCCTTGCGGGCCATCTCCTGCGCCGTCCCGGGCAGGAGCTGCAGCAGGCCGAGCGCGCCTGCGCCCGAACGCGCCGAGACGTTGAACTCGCTCTCCTGGCGCGCCACCGCATAGGCCAGCGCCTTGCCCGGTCCGGAGATTTCGGCGCTGGGCGGAATCACGCCGACCGGATGCGTCAGCAGCCCGACCTCGATGCCGCGGGCAGCGGCCGCCTTCGCGACCCGCAGGCCGAGCGGATGATCGCCGCCGCGCCATGCCATTTCGGCGAGCAGCGCGCATTCGGCCGGATCGGTCAGCTCCTCGGCAAGTGCCCGATAGAGCGGAGCGGCCCGGCTCTCGTGGCCGACCGCTTCCAGTCGCTCGATCGCCAGCACGGCTTCGCGCGCATCGAACAGCCGGCGCACCGTCGGCGTCACCTGCGGCGGCTCGGTCTCGATCGTGCTGCGGCCGAGCCTGGCGGCGGCGAGCTGGCCGTAGAAGACGGTGCCATGACGCGCCGCGCGCTCGAAATGCGTCTTCGCCTCGTCCTCGGCGCCCGCCGCTTCCGCGGCGCGGCCGAGCCAGTAATGCCCGCGGGCAAGCGAGATCGGGCCGTCCGCGATTTCGACGATCCTGGAGAAATGCGGGCTGGCGCGCGCCGGATCGTCGAGATGGCGCAGCGCGTACCAGCCGGCATGGAACTCCGCATCCGCCTTGTCGACCGGGCGCTCGGCCATTTGAGCGGCTGCGACGCGGTAAGCCTGCTCCGGCTCGCCGATATCGAGCAGCTCGCGCGACAGGACCCGGCGCTCGGCCCACCATGCGTCGGGATCGACAAGCTTCCCGGCGTGGCGCGGCGCCTCCGCCATCGCCTCGGCGGCTGCCTCGAACTTGCCGGTGCGGCGCAGATGGCGGGCCTTGGCGAAGATATAGGCCGCCCCGCGCTGTGCCTCCGGCACCTCCTCGAGCAGTGCGCCGGCATCGTCCCGGTTGCGCGTCACGGCGGCGAAGGCCCTGGTCAGTTCGCGCCCGCCGGCAAGGTTCGCCACGCGCTCGGCCGAGGTGATGCGGTCCTGATAGAGCATCTGCTCCATGCGGCGGCGATGCGCGCTCTTCGGGATCAGCGAGCCGAATTCACGGATGATCGCCATTTCCTCGCCGGCATCGAGCCGCTGTTCTTCCCAGAACGGCACCAGCACCTTGCGTGCCGCCGCCTCGTCGCCCTGCGCCAGATGCGCCCGCGCCAGCAGCAGCATGCCTTCGGCGGTGATCGGCGGTTGATCCTCGAAGGCGGCGATCACGGCCCCGGAGGCAGGGTCCTCGCGATCGAGCGCCCTCTCGCGATTGGCCTCGATCAGCGCCATGCCGGGCCAGCCCTCAAGCTGCCGGGCGCTTTCCGCGAGCTCCGCGCTCGTCATCGTCCGGCTCGCGCCGGTGGCGATCGTCCAGATCAGGATCTTGCGGTCGAGCGAGGCCTTCGGCAGCCGCTCGCCGATCGCCATCGCCGCCGCGGCATCTCCCGATCCCAGCGCGTCGAGCCCTTGCGCGAGCAGTGTGGCTTCCGTGCCGGCCTTCACCGCCTTCCGGGCTTTCGCCAGCGAGCCGGTCCTGACCTTGTCGAGCGACACGGCCGAGCTCAGCACCGGCCGCCTGGTCGGAACGGGAGGCTCGTCGGGCAATGTCGGCTGCGCGGCGGCCGTCGCCGCCATCATCGGCACCAGCGCGATTGCTCCGGCCATGCGCGCCAGACGGCGGCGATATGCTCCAGTCATTCGCTCGAAAGTCCCTGTCCGGGTGGCGCGTTCCATCCTCCCGATGCCCGATTGTCGTGGCAAGACTATGGTGCGCGCTGCAACATTCGGTTAGAACGCCGGAACCGGCAATCGTGCCGACCGTCGAGAGGAAGTCGCATGTTCAGGGGTTCGCTTACCGCGCTTGTCACGCCGTTCACGCCCGAGGGCGCGTTCGACGAGAAAGCCTTTCGCGCCCTTGTCGAGTGGCAGATCTCGGAAGGCAGCAACGGCCTCGTGCCGGTCGGCACCACCGGCGAGTCGCCGACGCTCTCCCATGACGAGCATCGCCAGGTGGTGAAGGCCTGTGTGGAGACCGCGGCCGGCCGCGTGCCGGTCGTCGCCGGCGCCGGATCGAACAGCACCAACGAGGCGATCGAGCTCGCGCAGTTCGGCGAGAGCGTCGGCGCCGATGCGCTGCTCGTCGTCACGCCCTATTACAACAAGCCGACCCAGCGCGGCATCTACGCGCATTTCGCGGCGGTGGCGAGGGCGACCAGCCTGCCGATCATCATCTACAATATCCCGTCGCGCTCGGTGATCGACATGACGCCCGAGACGATGGGGCGGCTCGCGGCGGATTTCGACAACATCGTCGGTGTCAAGGATGCGACCGGCAAGATCGAACGCGTCTCGGAACAGCGCATCGCCTGCGGCAAGGATTTCATCCAGCTTTCCGGCGAGGACGCATCCGCGCTCGGCTTCGACGCCCATGGCGGGGTCGGCGCGATCTCGGTGACCGCCAATGTCGCGCCGCGGCTCTGCGCGGAGTTCCAGCAGGCTGCGCTCGGCGGCGAGCGCGACAAGGCGATCGAGCTGCAGGACCGGCTGATGCCGCTCCACAAGGCGATCTTCATCGAGCCGGGCGTCGCCGGCTCCAAATATGCGCTGTCGCGGCTCGGCAAGATCGAGAACGTCGTCCGCTCGCCGCTGATGACGGTCGAGCAGGCGACGGCCGTCCGCATCGACGACGCCATGCGCCATGCCGGCCTGTTGAACTGAGGCGCGAGCCCGCGCGTTAGCTTTCCATGGCCAGGGACAAGAACGACAACAACCGCACCGTGGCGGAGAATCGCAAGGCGCGCTTCGCCTATGAGATCATGGATACGTTCGAGGCCGGGCTCGCGCTGACCGGCACCGAGGTCAAGTCGCTGCGCGAGGGCCATGCCAACATCCAGGAATCCTACGCCTCGGCCGAAGGCGGCGAGATCTGGCTGATCAATTCCTATCTGCCGGAATATCTGCAGGGCAACCGCTTCAACCACGAGCCGCGCCGGCGCCGCAAGCTGCTCCTCAACAAGCGCGAGATCGCGCGCCTCTCGCAAGCCGTCGATCGCGAGGGCATGACGATGGTGCCGCTCAAGATCTATTTCAACGATCGCGGCCGCGCCAAGCTGCTTCTGGCGGTCGCCAGGGGCAAGAAGCTGCACGACAAGCGCGAGACGGAGAAGCAGCGCGACTGGAACAGGGAGAAAGGCCGGCTTCTGAAGGAGCGCGGCTGAAGCCGATCGAGGCAGATCGGC
>CAYYZC010000116.1:0-4098 GCA_964475605.1 uncultured Chelativorans sp. | reverse complement strand
CCGACTGCCTATTGCCGATCTGCCGACTTGCCGATCCCCCCGCTTGCTGCCGCAAACACGTCCACGAACATCTCCGTCGTCAGCCGGCCCGTATTCGTGTTGTAGCGGGAGCAGTGATAGCTCGGGAAAAGCGTGAGGCCGCCGATTTCCTGCCGCGCGCCATGGGCGAAGGGAAAGGCCGAGACGCGGGCGCCGAGCGCGCGCACCGTCGACTGATGCGCGATGGTGCCGAGCGTGACGATCGCCTCGAGATTGACCATCTGCGCGATCGTCGCTTCGAGGAAGCGGCGGCAGGTCGCGATCTCGCTGCCGACCGGCTTGTTCTGCGGCGGCACGCAGCGCACCGCATTGGTGATCGCCGTCCCGACCAGCTCGACGCCGTCGTCGGGGCGCGCCGCGAACTCGCCGCGCGACAGGCCGAAGCGCTTCAGCGTGGAATAGAGCAGCTCGCCGGCATAGTCGCCGGTGAAGGGCCGCCCGGTGCGGTTGGCGCCGCGCAGCCCCGGCGCTAGGCCGACGACGAGCAGGCGCACCGCCTCCTTCCCTTCCGCCGGCAGGAAGGTCGGAACCGGAGCGTTGAACCAGTTCGGCTCCAGTTCACGCCAGGCATGCACGAAGTCGTGGAGGCGCGGGCAAAGCGGACAGTCGCGCGGCGGCTCCGTCGCCATCGCGCTCATTGATAGTCGTCTTCTTCGTCGGCTGGCTGCCTTCGCGGCGGCCTGTCGCTCGGATCGCGCCCGATCTCCGCCTTCAGCGATTGCAGGTCGATGAAGCTGTCGGCCTGGCGGCGCAGATCGTCGGAGATCATCGGCGGCTGCGAAGCCAGCGTCGAGACGATCGACACCTTGCGCCCCTTGCGCTGCAGAGCCTCGACCAGGGTGCGGAAGTCGCCGTCGCCGGAGAAGATGACATAGTGGTCGACCTTCTCGGCCAGCTCCATCGCGTCGATGGTCAGCTCGATATCCATATTGCCCTTGATCTTGCGCCGTCCGCTGGAGTCGGTGAACTCCTTCGCCGGCTTGGTCACGACCTTGTAGCCATTATAGTCGAGCCAGTCGATCAGCGGGCGGATCGACGAATATTCCTGATCCTCGACGAGGGCGGTGTAGTAATAGGCGCGGAGCAGATAGCCGGCCTCCTGGAAATGCGCCAGCAATTTCCGGTAGTCGATGTCGAAACCCAACGCGCGGGAGGTCGCGTACAGGTTGGCGCCGTCGATGAATAGCGCAATTTTCTCTCTGGGATCGAACATTGCTCTCAAAAATCCATTTGAAAAAGACCTGGCGAGGCATAACCGGCCTGAACCCGCCAGGATTCATGTAGTGCCATATCGTATTGAGATAACGCGCGCCTCCGTGCATTCCAAGGGTCGCGGGCCGTCGGGCCGGCCGCGGCGATCACGATTTTGCGACATCGCAGTGCATCGGCATGGAGGATCGGCAGCTTGTCTTTCGCCTCCGTTCGCGTTATGGACCCGCGATCTCTCCACATTGCAACCGCACGAAAGGGGCATTTCATGGCCCGCGTTACTGTCGAGGACTGCATCGACAAGGTCGACAACCGGTTCGAGCTCGTCCTTCTGGCCGCGCACCGCGCCCGGCTGATCTCCCAGGGAGCGTCGATCACGGTCGATCGCGACAACGACAAGAACCCGGTCATCGCGCTGCGCGAGATCGCAGACGAGACCCTGTCGCCCGACGATCTCAAGGAAGACCTGATCCACTCGCTGCAGAAGCATGTCGAGGTCGACGAGCCCGAGGCCGCCGATACGCCGGAGATCGCCGACGCTTCCGCCCCGACCGGCGCGGACGTCGACGAGCCCGAGGACACGATCGCCTTCGACCGCATGAGCGAGGAAGACCTGCTCGCCGGCATCGAGGGCCTCGTTCCGCCGGAAAAGAGCGACGACTACTGATCTGGCCTATCGGCCGCCACTTTATCGGCAGCACATTCGCATCTATCTAGGACATGCGCCCGCGAGACCCGCGCGGCGCATGTTTCCGTTTGAAGCCCGTGATGTCCTGATGCCGGCAATTTTCGAAAGACCGCATCCATGATGCGTCAGTACGAGCTTGTCGAGCGCGTCCAGCGCTACAAGCCCGACGTGAACGAGGCGCTGCTCAACAAGGCCTATGTTTATGCGATGCAGAAGCATGGACACCAGAAGCGCGCCTCAGGCGACCCGTATTTCTCGCATCCGCTCGAAGTCGCCGCCATCCTCACCGACATGCGCGTCGACGAGGCGACGATCGCCGTCGCCCTGCTCCACGACACGATCGAGGACACCACCGCCACCCGCCAGGAGATCGACAGCCTGTTCGGCCCCGAGATGGGCAAGCTGGTCGAGGGCCTGACCAAGCTGAAGAAGCTCGACCTCGTCTCCAAGAAGGCCGAGCAGGCGGAGAATTTGCGCAAGCTGCTGCTCGCGATCGCCGAGGACGTGCGGGTCCTGCTGGTGAAGCTCGCCGACCGGCTCCACAATATGCGCACGCTGGGCCATGTGCCGGAGAACAAGCGGCTGCGCATCGCCGAGGAGACGATGGATATCTATGCGCCGCTGGCCGGGCGCATGGGGATGCAGGACATGCGCGAGGAGCTGGAGGAGCTCGCCTTCCGCACCCTCAATCCCGAAGCCCATCGCGCCGTCACCGAGCGGCTGGCGGAGACCGCGGAGCGCAACAAGGGCGTGCTCGCCGACATCGAGCGCGCGCTCGGCAAGCTGTTCGAGAAATATGGCATCGAAGCCGAGGTCAGGAGCCGGCAGAAGAAGCCCTGGTCGGTCTTCCGCAAGATGGAGACCAAGGCGCTGTCCTTCGAGCAGCTTTCCGACATCTTCGGCTTCCGCGTCATCGTCCCCAAGGTCGACGACTGCTACCGCGCGCTCGGCGCCATCCATCTGACCTGGTCGATGGTGCCGGGCCGCTTCAAGGACTATATCTCGACCCCGAAGCAGAACGACTACCGCTCGATCCACACCACCATCGTCGGTCCGTCGCGCCAGCGGGTCGAGCTCCAGATCCGCACACGTGAAATGGACGACATAGCCGAGTACGGCGTCGCGGCGCATTCGATCTACAAGGACCATGGCGACCGGACCGGCGTCGCCGACCACACCATCTCCAGGGACACAAAGGCCTATGCCTGGCTGCGCCAGACCATCGAGGCGCTGGCCGAAGGCGACAATCCGGAGGAGTTCCTGGAGAACACCAAGCTGGAGCTCTTCC
Organism: uncultured Chelativorans sp.; assembly: GCA_964475605.1. GTDB lineage: Bacteria > Pseudomonadota > Alphaproteobacteria > Rhizobiales > Rhizobiaceae > CAYYZC01. The sequence continues at coordinate 874 of CAYYZC010000116.1, read as the reverse complement.
AGGACCAGGTCTTCTGCTTCACGCCGAAGGGCGACCTGATCGCGCTGCCGCGCGGCGCCACGCCGATCGATTTCGCCTATGCCGTCCACACCGAGGTCGGCGATTCATGCGTCGGCGCCAAGGTCAACGGTCGCATCATGCCGCTGATGACGGAGCTCAAGAACGGCGACGAGGTGGAGATCATCCGCTCCAAGGCGCAGGTGCCGCCGGCTGCCTGGGAGTCCGTCGTGGTCACCGGCAAGGCGCGCTCGGCGATCCGCCGCGCCACCCGCAACGCGGTGCGCAAGCAGTATTCCGGCCTCGGCATCCGCATCCTGGAGCGCGCCTTCGAGCGTGCCGGCAGGACCTTCAGCCACGAGGCGATCAAGTCGGTGCTCCACCGCCTCGCGCGCAAGGATGTCGAGGACGTATTCGCCGCCGTCGGGCGCGGCGAACTGTCCTCGCCCGACGTGCTGAGGGCGGTCTATCCCGAGCACAAGGAGGAACGGGCGGCGACGCAGACCGTCAAGGTGCGCGAGGAGGGCTGGTTCAACCTGCGCAACGCCGCCGGCATGCTGTTCCAGATTCCGGGCCGCTCATCACGCAAGGAAAAGAAGGCGAAAATCCGTGCTCCGGATACGGCCAAGGCGGGGGAGGGCGCACTGCCCATCCGCGGCGTCGGCGGCGATTTGCCCGTGCGTTTCGCGCCCGAGGGCGCGGTGCCTGGCGACCGGATCGTCGGCATCCTCCAGCCGGGCTCGGGCATCACGATCTACCCGATCCAGTCGCCCGCGCTGACCGCCTTCGACGACCAGACCGACCGCTGGATCGACGTGCGCTGGGATATCGACGAGAAGATGAAACAGCGATTCCCCGCGCGCGTGTCGGTGACCGC
>CAYYZC010000115.1:0-8843 GCA_964475605.1 uncultured Chelativorans sp. | reverse complement strand
AAAGAGTGCCTACGCCGCAGCCGCAGCCGTGCCCGATCCGGAGATCCCCTGCGTGACCGTCGAGGATCTTGGCATATTGCGATCGGTCGCCATCGAGGACGGCATTGCGGTGGCGCGGGTCACGCCGACCTATTCCGGCTGTCCTGCCGTGCTCGCCATCGAGCTGGCGATCGAGGCAGCCTTGCGCGATGCCGGCTTCGAGGCGCGGGTGGAACGGGTGTTGTCGCCGGCCTGGACAACCGACTGGATCACCGGGGAAGGCCGGGAGAAGCTCACCGCCTACGGCATCGCACCGCCGGCGGAAGCGTCGGGCTCGATCCGTTCGTTGTTCGGGGAGGCCGAAGTGGCCTGCCCGCGCTGCGGCTCTCATGGGACGGAGCGGCTGTCGGAATTCGGCTCGACCGCCTGCAAGGCGCTCTATCGCTGCCTCGCCTGCCGCGAGCCGTTCGACTATTTCAAGTGCATCTGACGATGACCCGTTTCCACGAGCTCAAGGTCGCGGGGATCGCCCGGGAGACGCCGGAGGCGGTGGCGATCGCCTTCGACGTGCCGGACGGACTGCGCGAGACCTTCGCCTTCAGGGCCGGCCAGTATCTGACGCTCGCGGCCGAGATCGACGGCAAGGAAGCGCGGCGCTCCTATTCGATCTGCTCGGCGCCCGGCGAGCCGCTCAAGGTCGGCGTCAAGCGCGTCGCAGACGGCCGCTTCTCCAGCTTCGTGAACGAGCGGCTTTGCGTCGGCGACACGATCCGGGTCATGCCGCCCGAAGGCCGCTTCACCTCGCTTTCCGGGGAGCGCCACGACTACCTGCTGATCGCCGCCGGCTCCGGCATCACGCCGATGCTCTCCATCGCCAAGACGGTCCTCGGCCACGAGCCGCGGAGCACGGTGACGCTCGTCTACGGCAACCGCTCCTCCGGCAGCATCATGTTCCTGGAGGAGTTGGAGGACCTGAAGGACCGTCATATGCGCCGCTTCTCGATGGTCCATCTGCTGTCGCGCGAGGCGCAGGATTTCGACCTTCTGAACGGGCGAATCGACGGGGCGCGGATCGGCGATCTGGCCGCGCGCGGGCTGATCGCGCCGCGCGAGGCCGACGGCGTCTTCCTGTGCGGACCGGGCGAGATGATCGACGACGTTTCGGCGGCGCTGAAGCAGATGGGCGTCGAGGAGGACCGCATCCGCTTCGAGCGGTTCACGCCGTCCGGCGACGCGCCCGGGCCGCGACCGCGTTCCGACCGGGCGCAGAAGGCGGCGGAGGAGGGCGTCGAGGTCGAGATCATGCTCGACGGCATGCGCCGGCGCTTCGTCATGGGCGAGGGCGACCGGACCGTGCTCGATGCGGCGCACCGGGCGGGGCTCGAAATCCCCTATTCCTGCGCCGGCGGCATGTGCTGCACCTGCCGGTGCCGCATCGCCGAAGGCGCGGCCGAGATGGCGGTGAACTATTCGCTCCAGCCCTGGGAGATCGAGGCCGGCTTTACGCTTGCCTGCCAGACGCGGCCGACCAGCAACAGGCTTGTCCTCGATTTCGACGCCGCCTGAGTGTCAGTCGATGATGCCGTGGCCTTCCCGGCGGAACCATTCCACGAAATCGCCGATCCCGTCGCGGATCGAGATTTCCGGGGCGAAGCCGAGGTCGCGGCCGGCCAGCGTGATGTCGGCACAGGTGATCGAGACGTCCCCGGGCGGGCGCGGCGCGAAGCGCATCGCTGCCTTGCGGCCCGCCGCGCGCTCGATCTCGCCGATGAAGTCGAGCAGCCTGACCGGCTTGTTGTTGCCGAGATTGTAGATCGGCGCCGTCTCGCCGGGCCGCGCGACGAGCCGATCGAGTGCTGCGACGGTTCCTTCCACGATGTCGGAGACATGGGTGAAGTCGCGCTCCATCTCGCCGCCGTCGAACACGGTGATCTCGCGCCCCGACAGGATGGCGTCGGTGAAGAGCCAGGGCGCCATGTCCGGCCGGCCGAAGCGGCCGTAGACGGTGAAGTAGCGCAGGCCGGTGGCGCGAAGCCCGTGGGTTTGCGCATAGGAATGGGCAAGCAGCTCGCCGCCGCGCTTGGTCGCCGCATAGAGCGAGACCGGCGCGTCGGCGCGGTCGGCTTCCGAAAACGGCGTCCTGCTGTTGGCGCCGTAGACCGAGGACGAGCTTGCATAGACGATCGGCACTTCCATCCGCGCCGCGAGGCCGAGCATGACCGCCTGGCCGCGCAGATTGGCATCGACATAGGCGAGCGGCGCCCGCAGCGAATGGCGCACCCCGGCCTGTGCGGCGAGATGCATGATGGCGTCGATCGGGCCGCGGCTTTCCGCCAGCCCGTTGATGGCGGCCTCGTCGGCTATGTCGAGCTGATGGAAATGGAAGTGCCGGTCTGCCTCGAGCTGCGCGAGCCGCACATGTTTCAGGGCCGGGGCGTAGTAATGGTTGAGGTTGTCGATGCCGACGATCTCGTCGCCGCGGGCAAGCAGGGCCTGCGCGACATGGCTGCCGATGAAGCCGGCGCAACCGGTCAGCAGCAGCCTCATTCGCCCGCTCCGGTCGTGGTGTCGCGTGAGCGGAAGAGCAGCATCACCCGGTCCTGGCCCTTGGAGTAGTTGATGCCGCGCACCGTGGCGAGACGCTCCAGCCCGTCCGCGCCGCCGGGCAGGTGGCTGATGAACGCGCGGCGCTTGCCCTTCTCGACCGCCACCACCGCGCACGGGTCCCCGGCGAGCGCGCGCGCCGCCTGCCTCGGCTTCATCAGGCCGGTCCCGGTGTCGGAGAGGAAGACGAGGCTGGGCTCGGAATAGCCGACCGAGATCAGGCGCGAATCCTCGCAGTGCTTCACCCGCTCGAAGGCGCGGACGATCTGCGGGCTGAGCCAGAGCGGCTTCAGCGCCGGCACGACGAAGAGCGCCGTCACGCCGAGCGCCGCGCCGCCCGCCACGCTCGTCAGCAGGGCGCGGCGGGGCGCCTGCATCGGCGGGCCGAGCCCTGCGCCGAGCATGCCGGCGAGGACGAAGAGCCCCGCTGCCAGCAGCCCGGCCAGCGAGAAGCGGCCGAGCACGTAGGGCGCGATGCCCGCGGCGATGATGGCGAGCGCTGCCGTGACGAGGACGAAGCCGGCGAGCCCGATGCGCCACAGCCACAGCCGCCAGCCGGCGAGCGGGGCGGCCTGGACCTCGGACGCCGTCAGACCCCAGGCCATGGCGAGGATGAAGGCCGGATAGGCCGGCAGGATGTAGTGCGGCAGCTTGGTCGGCACGAGCTCGATCGCCAGCCAATAGGGCACGTACCAGCAGAGGCAGAAGAGCAGGGCGGGACTGTCGCGGAAGCGGCCGAGCGCCTTGAGGCCGCCGGCGAGCGCCATCGGCACGAACGGCCACAGAAGCGCGACGAAGAGCACGGCATAGAAGCCGGGCGGCATGCCATGCGATTCCTGGCCGGAGCCGATCTTGGCGATGAAATCGTCGCCGAGCGATTCGCGCCAGAAGGCGCCGCCGCTCTTCCATGTGATGAGCAGCAGCCATGGCGCCGCGACCGCCAGCAGGATGGCGAGGCCGGGCAGGAAGCGCATCTGCCGCAGCCAGCCGCGGTCGCGATCGAGCACCAGCAGGCCGAGCATGGTAAGGGCGGAGAGGCCGAGGCCGATCGGCCCCTTGACCAGGATCGCAGCCCCTTGCGCGATCCAGAACAGGTAGGGCGCGGCGGGTGCCGGACGGCGCTCGCGCCAGCTCAGATAGAGATGCGCGAGCGAGGCCTGCGCGGCCGTGATCAGCGCCAGCAGGACGGCATCTGTCTTGGCGATGCGCGCCTCGAAGCCGAGCACGAGGATGCCGGCGAAGGCTGCGCCGGCGACCAGCCCGGCATCGAGTCCGAACATGCGCGCGCCGAGCCATGCGGTGACGAGCACGGCGGCGATCCCGCCGAGGACGGAGACGAGGCGGTAGATCCAGATCGGCGCCTCGCTGCCCTGTCCGCTGGCGAGCACGGTGGCGGCCTGCAGCCAGTAGATGCCGGCCGGCTTCTTGTAGCGCGCATCCTCCTGGAAGCGGATGTCGACATAGTCGCCGCTTTCCACCATCTGTTTGGTCGCCTGGACGAAGCGCGACTCGTCGCGGTCGGTCGGCGGGACCGTCGCGATGCCCGGCACGAAGGTGAACAGGCAGAGCGCGACGAGCAGCAGATAGCGCTTGAGGTCGAGGCGTTGCGCGGCCGCGTCGGTCATATACATGACCTAGCTCGTATTCGTGACGGAGGCGCGGCGCTCCTTGGCGATCAGCCAGAGATTGCGGAAATAGATGAAGAGGCCCAGGCCCTGCCCGGCGATGAAGACGGGGTCCTGGCGCTGGATGGCGTAGACGAGCAGCAGCGCGCCGCCGCCGAGCGAGAAGAACCAGAAGGCCACCGGGACGACCGAGCGGCGGGCACGCTCGGAGGCGATCCACTGGACCACGAAGCGCATCGCGAACAGGCTCTGGGCGACGAAGCCGAGCACGATCCAGGCGTTGAACTGGGCGATGAAGACCTCGTGGAACCACGCCACGAGCGGTTGGAATGCGTCGGTCATCGTCCTGTCTCCGTCGCCTTGGGCACGGTCTTCATGCGTCGTCGGAGCCACCAGACCCCGAACAGGTCCAGCGCGCCGCGCAGGCCGCGGTCGAGGATGCCGTAATTCGACCGGCCATGCCGGCGCGGCCGGTCGACGACGTCGAGATGGGCGACGCCGTAGCCCTCGCGCAGCACCAGTGCCGGCAGGTAGCGGTGCCAGCCGTCGAAATAAGGAAGCCGTCGGAAGAGCGGCGCCGGCAGCGCCTTGAGCCCGCAGCCCGAATCGCGCGTTCCGTCACGCAGGATCGCCTCGCGCAGCCCGTTGGCGAAGCGCGACGACATCTGCTTGAGCCGGGTGTCGGTGCGCCGCAGGCGCTGGCCGGCGACGATGCCGATCGAAGGCCCGGCCCTGGCGAGCCGGTCGGCGAGCATCGGCAGATAGGCGGGATCGTTCTGGCCGTCGCCGTCGAGCGTGACGACGATGTCGTTGCGCGCCGCGAGCATGCCCGAACGCAGCGCCGCACTCTGACCGGCCGAGCGCTCGTGGCGGATCAGCCTCAGATGCGCCGCGCCCTTGCGGATGCGCTGCGCGATCGCCTCGGCGGTGCCGTCCTCCGAGCCGTCGTCGACGACGATCACCTCGTGCTCGCGGCCGCTCATCGCCGTCTCGATCTCGTCGAGCAGGAAGGCGAGATTGGCGGCCTCGTTCCTGCACGGAATGATCACGGACACCGTCGGCATCGCATCTTTCATCGGGTCTTCCTGCGCAAACGCCGCCCCATATCATCGAAGGCCGGTGCGCGCTACTCGCCAGTGGTTGCCGCAAGGCGGCCGGTCGTCCTGCCTGTCAGCCCGCCGATCTGCGTGCGGAACCGGGAGGTGCGCCTTCCAGGAGCTCGTCCATGATCTCCTGTGTGTGTTGTCCGAGGCGCGGCGAGGGCCGCTCATAGGTGAGTGGCGTGGCGCTCATCACCATCGGCGCGCGCACCGAAGGCAGGCGGTTGCCCTTGTCGTCGGCCAGCTCTAGCTTCATGCCCCGGGCGGCGACCTGCGGATCGGCGAACATCTGCGCGATGTCGTTGATCGGGCTTGCCGGCACCGCCGCCTTCTCGAGTTCGGCCAGCAGCCTGTCGCGCTCCCAGCCGGAAAGCGTGTCGACCAGGATCGCGCGCAGCTCGTCGCGATTCGCCACACGCGCGGGGTTGGTGGCGAAGCTCTCGTCCGCCGCCAGATGGTCGAGCCCGGTCACCTTGCAGAAGCGCTGGAACTGGCCGTCATTGCCGACCGCGAGGATGACGAAGCCGTCGCGCACCGGAAGGACTTCGTAGGGGGCGATGTTCATGTGGGCATTGCCCATCTGCCCCGGCGCCTTGCCGGAGACCAGATAGTTGAGGTTCTGGTTGCCGAGCACGGAAACCTGCGTGTCGAGCAGCGCCATGTCGATATGCTGGCCCTCGCCGGTGCGCTCGGCGTGGCGGAGCGCGGCCTGGATGGCGATCACCGAATAGAGCCCGGTGAAGATGTCGGAGACGGCGACGCCGACTTTCTGCGGCTCGCCGCCCTTCTCGCCGGTGATGGACATCAACCCGCCGATCCCCTGGATGATGAAGTCGTAGCCGGCGCGCGGCGCATAGGGGCCGTCCTGGCCGAAGCCGGTGATCGAGCAATAGACGAGGCGCGGATTGATCGCCTTGAGGCTCTTATAGTCGAGCCCGTATTTGGCAAGCCCGCCGAGCTTGAAATTCTCGATCAGCACGTCGGCGGTGGCGACGAGCTGGCGCACGGTCTCGGCACCTTCGGGCGTGGAGAAGTCGACGGCGATCGAGCGCTTGCCGCGGTTGGTCGAATGATAATAGGCGGCCGAGAGGTTCTCGCCGTCATGGCCGATGACGAAGGGCGGACCCCATTTGCGGGTATCGTCGCCGCCGTCGGGATTCTCGACCTTGATCACGTCCGCGCCGAGATCGGCCAGCAACTGCCCGGCCCACGGACCGGCGAGGATGCGGGCGAGCTCTATGACGCGGACGCCGGAAAGGGGGGAAGGCGCCGTCATGCGGACTCCTCTGAAAAGCCTCGGCCGGTGGATATACCCATTGCGGTGCCGATGGAAATCAGTCGGCGATCAAGCGTCAGAAGGAGGTCGGTTCGCAGCCTTGCTGCAATTGCAAGGTGCACGGCATCGCCCGATCGCAAACCTGATGCGGTGTCCTCGATCATGGCCGCGGCGGAACGATAGTCATCCTCGTTCGGGACGAGCATGACAAAGCTCCGCGACGTCAACAGGTCGAGCGCGGCGCAGCAACTGCGGAAGAGCGCCTCGGACATTCCGCCCATGCGCACCTCGCGGGCCAGCGCCGAGCGGCACTCGACGATCGTCCAGAAGCTGGTGACGAACTGTGACGAGACCATGCCTTCGACATAGGACTGAACGCGCTCACTGAGCGGCTCCAACTTGACGAGCGGTATGAGATAGGAGGCGTCGAAATAAAGCACGCCGCTACCAGCACTCGTCCCGCATCTCGCGAATCATCTGCTCTGCCGACCGGTTCGACATGGGCATCGATTGGCGAAAACGTTTCAAGGCCTCGAAGTCGATCGGCTGCTTCTGTCCGGCCACGCCGGAAAGGCGGGCGACCGCCTTGCCGCGACGCGTGATCGTCACGGTCTCACCCGCCTCGACCCTGTTGAGCAACTCGCTCAGATGCGCCTTCGCGTCGGCGACGCTTACCTCGGACATATCAAATCTCCTATTGGTCATTTAGATGGTCATACTAGTGATATGTGCCGCATCTTTCCAGTAGAGATCATCGGCCGGCCGCGATGACGTTCAGCCAATCCACGAACTCCGCGGTGATGAGATCGCGATTCAACTCGTTCAGGCTTTCGTGCCGCGTTTCGGGATAGATCGTTGAAGTCAGATTCGAAAAGCCCATTGCGCGCAGGCGCTTTTCGAGGTCGCGCACGGTCCTGCCCATCTCCGAGCCGGGATCGGCGCCGCCGCCAACGAGGTTGAAGGGCAGGTCGCGGCGGATGCCGGCGAAGCTGCGGTCGTCGGCGCCTGCCAAGACGAAGTCGAAGACGGCGCGCCACATGCCGACCGAAGCGTTCCAGCCGCAGAGCGGGTCGGCGACATAGGCGTCGACTTCCGCACTGTCGCGCGACAGCCAGTCGAATGGCGTGCGCCCGTCCGAGACCCGCTTCGCCCACGCCTCGAAGGTCAGCCTCGGCAGGACGCGCGATGGCGTGTCGGAGCCGAGCCGCAGCCGCTCCCAGGCGAGGATGGCGCGCGCCGCACGGCCGGGAAGGCCGGCGGTGAAGTTGCCGTTCCAGATCGCGGCGCCGGCGATGCGGTGCGAATGGGCGAACGCGAAGTTGAGGGCGATCAGCGCCCCCATCGAATGGCCGAAGCAGATGACCGGTACGCCGGGATGGCGCCGCGCGATCTCGTCTTGGACGGCCTCGACGTCGGCGATGACCCTGGCCGCCGCCGGCTCGCGGCCGAAAGAGCCGGCCGGTGCGTCGGGTGCCCTGGTGCGGCCATGGCCGCGATGGTCATGCGCGAAGCAGGCGAAGCCGGCCGCGGCCAACGCTGCGGCAAAGCGGCCGTAGCGCGCGGCATGCTCGGCTAGGCCATGATTGACCTGGACGACCGCCTGCGGCGGATGCCCGGGCCCGGCAATGTGGAGGTTGAGGATCGCGCCCGTCGGCGATGAAAGCTCCGTCCGCTCGTCGAATGCCATCCTGCCCCTCCCGGAGAAGGGAAGGTGAGCGGCAGGCGGGGAAGCGTCAAGGGAGGGGACGGCGATCAGCGCCTCAGGGCGGTGATCAGCAGGGCGAGGAGCGTCAGAGCCGTAAGGATGAAGACGAGGTCGGCCAGGCGCCAGCGCGGCGCGCCGATGACGGTGCGGGCGCCGGCGGCGCCGAGGCCGCGCGCTTCCATGGCGATCGCCGCGCGGCCGGCGCGGCGGATCGCATAGGCGAGCAGCGGCACGACCAGCGAGGCAGCCTCCAGCGGACCCGGTATCCGCCGCGGCGGGCGGCCGCGGCGCATGGCGCGCGCCAGCCTGATCTGCTGGGCCTGCGCCGCGAGATCGGGGACGAGCTGGAAGGCGGAGAAGAGCGAAAAGCCGATGCGCGGCGACAGGCGGCAATCGGCCATCAGCGACTTGATGAAGGCGCCGGGATCGGTGGTCAGCGCGAAGAGCGCCGAGACCATCCCGCAGGCGACGGCGCGCAGGAAGAGCACCATGCCGGCCGACACCGCCTCGCCGCCGAACGGCGTCTCGCCGGCCATCTGGAGCGCGAAGCCGCT
>CAYYZC010000114.1:0-8859 GCA_964475605.1 uncultured Chelativorans sp. | reverse complement strand
CACGATGCAGCAGATTCAAAGTGTTAGAGCGTCCTTTGTGCGTCCGAACGGACGCACGGCGCTCTACGGTCAGGATTCATGAGACCCTGGCGTCGCGCAGCGCCGGATTCAGAAGCTTAGCCGGATGCGGAAGAAAGCCAGGCGGCGAGCTGGTCGACGGAGCGGTCGGCGATCGCGCTCATCGTCTCCGGCCCCACCGCGTCCCAGCCGACGCCGGCGCCGTCCCCGGTGAGTCGGCCCTGGAAACGGTGGATGCGGTTGCCGGACGGGTCGAGCACGTCCCACACATAGATGACGGTGGTCCGGCCGCCTTCCGAGATCGCCGAGAAATAACCCTTCATGATGTGCGTCGTCGCGGCATCGCCGGCGGCCGAGATCGGAACGCCGCGGGCCTGGGCGCGCTCGGCGAGTCGCGTCGCCAGCACCTGGGCGTTCTGCGCCGGCGCGCCGACCACCGGTGCGAACTGGACGCGCGTATCGGCGCTGATCGCCCCGATGACGGGAGCCGGCTCTTCCGCCCCGGCCTGTTCCCGCGGCATGACGTCGGGCAGGGGGCCCGGCGCCACGCCCTGCTGCTGGCCCTCGACGGGCGCCAGCGCGGCCGGCGCGAGCACGTCGGAACTGCTGGTACAGCCTGAAAGCGCGACGGCGACCGTCGCGATCATCGCCAAGACAAGGTGCGGGTGTCTCATCCCCCTCCTCCTGCGCCTGTCCCTTCCAGCAGCGGATTCAACGCACGATCAAGTCGAGATCATGGCGCGACAGCGGTTTGGGCTCGCCTTCCGTGGTGAGATAGGTGCGGCCGAGCGTCATCGCCGTCTCGCTGTCGGAATCCATGATGATCATATGGGCGAACAGCGTCATGTTGGGGGCGATCGGCTCCGTGTTGCCGGAATAGAACATCGGCGCATCCATCCAGGAGGGCGAGAAGCGCGCCCCGACCGAATAGCCGCAGGCGTTGAGCCGGTGACGGGTGAGGCCGTGCGCCTCCATCACCTTGGCATGGGCGTCGAAGACGTCGCCGAAGGTGCGGCCGGGGGTCATCACCTTCTCGACCGCCAGCAGCGCCTCGCGCGCCGCCTCATGCAGCTCCTGATGCCGCTTCGAGGCCTTGCCGGTGAGGATCGTGCGCATCATCGGCGCGTGGTAGTGATGGTAGACGCCGGCCCATTCCAGAGTGAGCTGGTCGTTCTTGGTCAGCTTGCGGCGCCCGGCCTTGTAGCGGCACAGAAGCGCGTCGGCGCCCGAGCCGATGATGAACTCGTTGGCCGGATAGTCGCCGCCGCCGGCGAAAACCGCACCCTGCATGGCGGCGAGGATCACGCCCTCGTCGGCGCCCTGCTGGATCAGCGGCAGGGCCGCGTCCAGCGCCTCGTCGGAGAGAACGGCGGCGCGCTGCGCCTTCTTGATCTCGGCCTCGCTCTTCAGCAGCCGCAGGCGCGCGGTGACGGCGGACGCGTCCTCGACGGTGGCGAAGGTCTTCAGCTCCTCGTCGAGCAGCCGGCCGTTCCTGGCCGTCAGGCCGTGGGTGTCGTATTCGACGCCGATGCGGCAGCCGAGCAGGTCGATGTCGTTGAGCAGCTTGCGCAGCTCGGCGGCCGGGTTGGCGCCGTCGCGGTCGGTCCACAACACGATGTTCTCGATGGTCGAGGTATGGCGCGCCTGGCGCAGATCGGCCGAGCGCGTCATAAGCACCATCGTGCCGTCTGCCTTCAGCACCAGGCACTGGAAGAAGCAGTAGCCGAACGTGTCGTAACCGGTCAGCCAGTACATGCTCTCCTGGGCGAAGATCAGCATGGCGTCGAGCTTGCGCTCGGCCATCTCGATGAGCAGCCTGTCGCGTCTCGCGTCATACTCCGTTCTCTCGAAATGCAGCGCCATCAGCGTCCCTCCAGCATGATGGCCGAGATCTGGCGGCCATAGTCTTTCTCGTTTCGATGGGTGCTGCGCCGATAGGAGAAGAACAGGTCTTCCTCCCCATAGGTGCAGCGGGCAATGTGATGCGCCTCGACGCCGGTGGCGCGCAGGCGGTGCAGCGTATAGGCGGGCAGGTCGAAGATCGCATGCCCATCCCGCTCCGACGGGGCGAAGAAGGCGCGGTTGGCGTCGTCTCCTTCGACGAAGCGCTCGACGAATTCGGCGCCCACTTCGTAATCTCGCGGACCGATCGAGGGTCCGAGCACGGCGACGATGTCGGAGCGCGCGGCTCCGGCGCTTTCCATCGCGGCGATCGTCGCCTCGAGCACGCCGCCCAGCGCGCCTCGCCATCCGGCATGGGCGGCGCCGACGACGCGGCGCTTCCGGTCGGCGAAGAGGATCGGACCGCAATCGGCGGTCAGCACGCCGAGCACGAGGCCCGGCCGGTCGGTCACCATGGCGTCGGCGCGCGGGCGCTCCTCGCCGGGCGGCTCGCGCACCACGATCACATCCGGCGAATGGACCTGATGAAGCGTGATCAGCTTGTCCGGCCCGACGCCGAACCAGGCCGCCACGCGGCGGCGGTTCTCCGCGACGTCCTCGGCGCGGTCGTCCGAGCCGCGGCCGACATTGAGACCGTCATAGATGCCGCCGGAGACGCCGCCCTGGCGGGTGAAGAAGCCGTGCCTGATGCCGGCATTCTCAAGCCCGTCGAGATGCGTCGACCGGATCGGCGCCGGCCCAATCTGTTGAAGCATATGCCGTTATCGTCCCTTTACATGCCGCGTGGAGAGGCCGTGCCCCGGCCGTCCGCCGCGCAGAAAGCGCGCGGATGGTGATGCAGGGGGTGGCGCAAGTCAATGTGAGAGCGGTTGCCATCATGCGGTCTCCGGCGGCAGCGGCAGGCCCTGCGGGCCGACGATCAGCACCTTGAAGAGCTCGCCCATGGCGTCGGGACCGGCGAGCCGCGCCACTTCGCCGCGCAGCCTTTCGCGCCCGCTCTCGTCCTGGGTCGAGCCGAGCGCGCCGGCGCGCTCGAGCAGGCCGATGGCGAGCAGGAAGGCCCCCTGGCTCATCAGCCGCGTCGCCAGTCCGTGCGTATGTGCGGCTGCGGCAAGTGCGGCAAAATCGACATGGGCGGTGAGGTCGGCTTCGCCCGGCGTTGCGAGCACGGGCTCGTAGGCATGGCGGCGCATGGCCTGGAGCGTGTCGCCGGTCGCCGGCCCCTGATAGCCGTAGTCGATGAAGAGCCCGGCGCCGCCGTGAATGGCGATGTGCCCGGCGATCGCGTCCATCATGCCCGTCGCAGCCGGGCTGAGCTCGATCACCGATCCCGGCGGTGCCGCGCCGGCATCCGCCGGCAGCAGACCGGGCGGGATCGGCTGGGGGCCGGCGAGGAAGCAGAGACCGCCTTCCACGTCGAGGCCGACCAGCCGCTCGTGCCAGCCCTGCGCCGTCTTGACGAACTGTCTGACGGGGAGCGCGTCGAACAGCTCGTTGGCGACGAAGATCGCCGGACCGCCCGGCAGCGACCGGATGTCGCGCTGCCATTCGATCGCGGCCGGAAGGCCCGCCAGCCGGCGCTTCTGGATTTCCGTCAGGCGCGGGCTGGCCTCGACGAGGCTGATCTGCAGCCGCCCCTCCAAGGCAGGATCGAGGCGGAACAGCGTGCGCAGCATGTCGGCCATCAGCGTGCCGCGGCCGGGGCCGATCTCGATCAGGCGCGCCGGCTCCGAACCGGATGCCGCACGCATCGCCGAGAGCACCCAGACGCCCAGCAGCTCGCCGAACATCTGGCTGACGTCGGGCGCGGTGATGAAGTCGCCCCTGGCACCGAAGGGCGTTCGCGTCGTGTAGTAGCCGTGCTCGGGATCGAACAGGCAGGCGGCCATGTAATCGGCGACCGTCAGCGGCCCGGCGGCTGCGATCAGCCGCGCCAGCCTGTCCCTGAGCGCGTTCATGCGCGTCCGGACGCCGCCCTGCGCGACCGGATGGCCACGGCCAGGCCGAGCACGACCATCGGCAGCGACAGCACCATGCCCATGGTCAGCCAGCCTCCGGCGAGATAGCCGATATGGGCGTCGGGCTCGCGCACGAACTCGACCAGGATGCGCGCCGCGCCGTAGAAAGCGATGAAGGCGCCGGCGACGAAGCCGGGCTGCTTCAGCTTGAGCATGCCGTGGGTCAGGACGCGCAGGAATAGGAAGAGCAGCAGCCCTTCCAGGAACGCCTCGTAGAGCTGGCTCGGATGGCGCGGCTCCGGTCCGCCGTTCGGGAAGACGACGCCCCAGGGCAGGTCCGTCGGCTTTCCCCACAGTTCCGAATTGATGAAGTTGGTGGTCCTGACGGCGCAGAAGCCGACCGGCGAGCCGGCCGCGACCACGTCGAACAGACTCCAGGGGCTGGCTCCCTTGCGCAAGGCGAACAGGATCATCGCCACGGTGACGCCGATGAGGCCGCCATGGAAGGACATGCCGCCCTGCCAGACGGCGAGGATCTGCAGCGGATTTTCGGCGAAGCGCGCGAAATCGTAGAAGAGGACGTAGCCGACGCGCCCGCCGAGCACGATGCCGGCCGCTGCCCAGAGCAGGAAATCGTCGATGTCGGCCGCACCGATCGGCGCGCCGCCCTGTGGCCACAGGCGCTCATTCGTGACCAGCCGCTTTGCGTACCACCAGGCGAACAGGATGCCGACGACATAGCCGACGCCGTACCAGTGTACCGCCAGCGGCCCGATCTCGATCAGCACGGGATCGATGTCGGGGAAGGCGAGGGCGGAAAGGGGAAGCAGCGGAAAGGACGGCAAATCTCGCTCCAGCAGGCGGCGGCTACCGGAGCTATGCGCGCGCGGAACCTGCCGGTCAAGCTGCGGTCTGTCCTGCCCTTGGCGCCTTGCATCCGCGCCTGCAGGCCACTACTTCGTATTGACCGAGTTCCGCCTGCCGAGCCTGGCAGTCAACCCGCGAGGCCTGATCATGACCACCGGACCCAATCGCATCCTCGACGAATTCGCGAAGCTGATGACGGACGCGGCCGGTGCCGCGCAGGGCGTGCGGCGCGAGCTGGAAACCGCCTTCCGCGGCCAGGCGGAGCGCGTGCTGAACTCGATGGATATCGTCCAGCGCGAGGAATTCGAGGCCGTCCGCGAGATGGCGATCAAGGCGCGTGAGGAGAACGAGCGGCTTTCCGTGCGCATCGCCGAGCTCGAAAGTCAGCTCCAGGCGACCGCTCCGGCCTCGGAGGCAAGGCCGCGCACAAAAAAATAGCCGCTGCGTTCCGCCGGCCACGGAATCGCGAAAAGAGCTTTGGCGAGAATCCCTTAACCATGGGCGCCTGCCGCCCCGGCCGGGCTCTATCCACATGCGAAGCCCGCCTGGCCGAAAAAAGCGCTGGTCTCGCGACTCATCATCAATAGACTGAATTTACTGCATGATTCGAAAGCAGGGACGACGGGGTCCCGGCGAATGGATCGGCAGCCGCCGTGTTCTGGGAACGGGGAGCTTGATCGGCGGCTCTTTCGTGAACCGAGTGTCTTGTCGCGTGTGCTTTGGACCCGGAGCGCGCCCAGCCTCCGCATTGAATTTGGATTTGGGGATTCCATGGATCTGCTAGAACTCGACGTCGCCCGCGAACTCCACCCGGTGGACGTCATCGAGCATGTCGCGAGCATGAACGACTGGACCTTCGAGCGCACCGAGGACGACGAATTGTCGATCTCGGTCGCCGGAACCTGGAGCGACTATCATGTCTCCTTCTCATGGATGGAGGAGTTCGAGGCGCTCCATCTGGCCTGCGCCTTCGACATCAAGGTGCCCGACAACAGGGCGCTGGAGGTCATGCGGCTGCTGTCGCTGATCAACGAGCAGATGCTGTTCGGCCATTTCGACCTGTGGGAGCAGGAAGGCGCGATCATGTTCCGCCAGGCGCTGCTGCTCGCCGGCGGCGCCGATCCGACCAGCCAGCAGGTCGAGGTGCTGCTGTCGAGCGCGCTCGAAGCCTGCGAGTGCTATTTCCAGGCCTTCCAGTTCGTCGTCTGGTCGGGCCTGTCGGCGCGCGACGCGCTGTCGAGCGTCATGTTCGAGACCCAGGGAAGCTGCTGAGGCGGAATTGAGCGATCAGGAACGCAAGCCCGAAATCTCCTTTCAGGATTTCGACCGCGTCGACGTCAGGGTCGGCACGATCGTCGAGGTGGAGCCCTTTCCGGAGGCGCGCAAGCCGGCCCTCAAGCTGTGCATCGATTTCGGACCGGCGATCGGGGTGAAGAAATCCTCCGCGCAGATCACCAAATATTACGAGCCGCAGTCGCTGGTCGGGCGCCAGGTGATGGCGGTGGTCAATTTCCCTCCGCGCCAGATCGGCAAATTCATGTCCGAGGTGCTGACGCTGGGTTTTCCCGACGGGGAGGGCGACGTCGTGCTCGCCGCGGTGGAGCGGCGGGTGCCGGACGGCGGCAGGCTGTTCTGACCGTCCCGGTCAGGCCGGGATCCTGATCGTCGCCCGCAGCCCGCCGAGCGGGCTGTCGCCGAGCGTGATGTCGCCGCCATGGCTGCGCGCGATGTCGCGGGCGATCGACAGGCCGAGACCGGTGCCGCCGGAATCCTGGTTGCGCGCCTGGTCGAGGCGCACGAAGGGCTTGAACACCTCGGCGCGCTTGTCCTCGCTGATGCCGGGGCCGTCGTCGTCGACCATGATCAGCAGCGAGCCGCGCCCATGCGTCGCCTTCACCTCGACGGAGCTGGCGTAGCGGAAGGCGTTGCCGACCACGTTGGACAGCAGGCGCGCGAAGGCGTTCGGCCGCACCTGGATCTCCGGCGAGCCGGAGATCGCGGTGACGATGGCGCGCTTGCGCAGCCGGGCATCCTCCTGAAGCTTGTCGAACTGCGCGTTGAGGTCGACCGTCGCCGTCTCCTCGCCGCCCTCGCCGCGCGCGAAGGCGAGATAGCCTTCGAGCATGGACTGCATGTCGGCGATGTCCTGTTCCAGCGCATCCCGGTCGAGCCTGGCGCCGCCGAGCGCCAGTTGCAGCTTGAAGCGGGTCAGGATGGTGCGCAGGTCGTGGCTGACGCCGGTCAGCATCTCGGTGCGCTGCTCGATCTGGCGCTCGATGCGCTCGCGCATCTGGATGAAGGCGCTGCCGGCCCGGCGCACCTCCTCCGCGCCGCGCGGCCGGAAGTTCTCCGGCGTCGGTTGGCCCTTGCCGAAGCTCTCGGCGGCTTCGGCGAGCTGCAGGATCGGCCGGATCTGGTTGCGCAGGAAGGCGATCGCGATGGCGAGCAGGACCAGCGAGGTGCCCATCATCCAGAGCAGGAAGATGTGGGTGTTGGAGGCGTAGGTGTGGCTGCGGCGCGCGAAGACGCGCAGCACCATGTCCTCGAGCTGGATCCTGATCTCGACAATGTTGGAATTGCCCACCGTGTCGATCCAGAAGGGCCGCGCGATCTGGCTGGTGATCTGCTCGCTCAGCGACTGGTCGAGGATGGAGAAGAAGGGCCGTGGGCCCGGCGGCGGCAGCGGATCGGGCGGCAGGATGTCGACCCTGAGCTGCAGCCGCTCCTGCGCGATGCGCACCACTTCCGAATAGTTGCCGTCGGTGGGGAAGGTCTCGATCATGTCTATGATGGCGGCGATGTCGCGCGTCACCGCCGCGGAGAGCCGTAGCGTCACCGTCTGCCAGTGGCGCTCCATGAAGACGAAGGCGATCACCGACTGCAGCAGGATCATCGGCGCGATGACGATGATCAGCGAGCGCGCATAGAGGCGCTTCGGCAGATAGCCGTAGATAGTGCGCCAGAGGCGGTTGCCGCGGCGCTCGACCTGCGGCCGGCCGTTCCGGCCCTCGGTGATGTCTGATGTCGCCATCGAATGTCCGCCTGCCTCGCCCGCAGGCCCGTCCGGACGTGCTTCCGATCGGGTCAGGAACCCAATCTATTCGACGCTCAGCCGGTATCCAACTCCCCGCACCGTCTGCAGCCAGACCGGATTGGCCGGATCGCGCTCGATCTTGCGGCGCAGCCGGTTGATCTGGACGTCGATCGTGCGCTCGCCGACGCCGGCCTCGCTGCCGCCGACGAGCTCGTGGCGGGGGATGGTGTCGCCGGCGCGCTCGGCGAAGATCGCCATGATCTCCTGCTCGCGGTCGGTCAGCTTCAGGATCTCGCCGCCGCGCTTCAGCTCGCGTCGCGCGATCTGGAACGTGTAGGGGCCGAACACGACCTGCTCCAGCTTCGGCGTCGCCTGCGGGCCGCCGCGGCGCAATATGTTGTTGACCCGCAGGATCAGCTCGCGCGGGTCGAAGGGCTTCGGCAGATAGTCGTCGGCTCCGGCCTCGAGGCCGCCGATGCGGCTCTCCGTCTCCGACAGCGCCGTCAGCATGAGGATCGGCACGTCCTTCTGCTGGCGCAGCGCCCGCGTCAGCTCGACGCCGCTCTCGCCCGGCATCATCACGTCGAGGACGAGCAGGTCGAAGTCCAGCCCCTGGAGCCGGCGCCGCGCCTCCTCCGCCGTCCCGGCCACGGTGACGCGAAAGCCGTTCTCGGTCAGGAACTGCTTCAGTAGGTTGCGGATGCGGGTGTCGTCGTCGACCACGAGAAGATGCGGGGCGTCGTCGCCCGGATGCGATCCGTCCTGTCCCATCTCGACCTCCCTTCGGACTATGCCTGTCGTTCCTTTTCCCCGTCCGGCGCGCCGATCTGCGCCCGCAGCTCCGGATTGACCATGGCGCGCAGGAAGGCCTCGACGGCCGCCCGATCGCCCGATGCGAGCTCGCCAAGTGCCTCAGCGATGCGGCGGGACTGTGGCGCGGCAAGGGCGAGCGCGAGTGCGCGGCCCTTGGCGGTGGTGTAGAGCTCGCGCTGGCGCCGGTCCTTCGGCCCCTGGACCTGGACGATATGGCCGGTGTCGATGAGCTGCTTGAGCACGCGCGCCAGGCTCTGCTTGGTGATC
>CAYYZC010000113.1:6015-8860 GCA_964475605.1 uncultured Chelativorans sp. | reverse complement strand
ATGAAAGCCATCGTCGCCCGCGAATTCGCGCCCATCGAACAGCTCGACTATGCCGATTGGCCCGACCCGGTCGCCGGCCCGCGCGATGTGGTGATCGAGGCCGAGGCGATCGGCGTCAACTTCCCCGACGGGCTGCTGGTGCAGGGCCTCTACCAGATGCGGCCGGAGACGCCTTTCGTTCCGGGCATGGAGGTGGCCGGCAAGGTCGTGTCGGTGGGTGGCGATGTCCGCTCGCTGAAGGTCGGCGACCGCGTGGCGGCGCTGGGGACGCTCGGCGGCTATGCCGAGATGATCGCGGCCGACGAGGCGCGCGTCATGAAGCTGCCCGACGAACTGCCGTCGGACGAGGCGTGCGCGCTGCTCTGCGGCTACGGCACCTCGCACCATGCGCTGAAGCAACGCGGCGCGCTTGCGGCCGGCGAGACGCTGTGCGTGCTCGGCGCGTCGGGTGCCACCGGCGTCGCGGCGGTGCAGATCGGCAAGGCGCTCGGCGCCAGGGTCATCGGCGTCGCCTCGACGGAGGAGAAGCGCATGATCGCCACGCAGGCGGGCGCCGATGTCGTCCTCGGCTACGACAGGCTGAAGGACGACCTCAAGGAGGCGACCGACGGCAAGGGCGTCGACGTCGCCTTCGATCCGGTCGGCGGCGAGGCCTTCGATGCGCTGTCGCGGACGATGGCATGGGGCGGACGCCTGCTGGTGATCGGCTTCGCGTCGGGCACGATCCCGAAATTCCCGGTCAACCTCGCGCTGGTCAAGGGGTTCAGCGTCGTCGGCGTGTTCTGGGGCTCCTTCACCGCACGCGAGCCGCAGCTCTATGCCGACAATATGCGCGAGCTGATCAGCTGGTATCTCGACGGCAAGGTCAAGCCGGTCATCGAAGGGCACTATCCGCTGCGCGACGCGCCGCGCGTGCTGGAGCGCGTCCTCAATCGCGGCGCCACCGGCAAGCTGGTGCTGACGCCATGACCGTGCCCGCCAGGATGCAGGCCCTGCTGCAGATGAACGACGGCTATGCGAGCGCCCGTTCGGGCACGGCGCTCGAGGCGATGGAGCCCTATGTGGAGCGCGCCGGGATCGACGTGCCTGGTCCCGGCGACGGCCAGGTGCTCGTCAGGGTGCGGCTCGCCCCGGTCAATCCGTCCGACGTGATGTTCGTCAAGGGCCTCTACGGCCAACCGCGCCGCAAGGGCATGCCGGCCGGCTTCGAGGGCGTCGGCGAGGTGGTCGCCGCCGGCGCGGATGCGGCATCGCAGCAGCTCGTCGGCAGGCGCGTCGCCTTCATCGCCGGAAGCACCGGCTTCGGAAGCTGGGCCGAATATGCGCTCGCCGATACGGCCGTCTGCATCCCGATCATGGACGGTGTGCGGGACGAGGACGCGGCGGCGATGATCGTCAACCCGCTGACCGCGCTGGCGATGTTCGACATCGTCCGCGAGGAGGGCGAGAAGGCCTTCGTGCTGACGGCGGCGGCGAGCCAGCTCTGCAAGCTCGTCATCGGCCTTGCGAAGGATGCCGGCTTCCGGCCGATCGCGATCATCCGCCGCGACGACCAGGCCGCGGCGCTCTCAGAGCTGGGCGCGGCCCATGTGCTCAATGCCGGGGCGGGGGACTTCGAGACGCGGCTGGCGCAGGTGGTCCGCGAGGAGAAGCCGCGCATCCTGCTCGACGCCGTCACCGGGCCGCTCGCCGCAGGCATCTTCCACGCCATGCCGCGGCGCTCGCGCTGGATCATCTATGGCCGCCTCGACGCCTCGGCGACGGCCATTCCGGAGCCCGGCCAGATGATCTTCATGCACAAGCGCATCGAGGGCTTCTGGCTCAGCGAGTGGATGCGCAAGGCGCCGGCCGAAAGGAGGCTGGCCGTGGCGGTGGAGGCGCAGAAGCGCTTCGCCGACGGCCGGTGGTCGACCGACGTCACCGCGATCGTGCCGCTCGGCGAGGCGATGGAGCGGCTGCCGGGCGAGCTGGAGAAACCGAACGGAAAGGTGTTCATCGCGCCATAGAGACTGCCCGTGCGGTTGGGAGGCCGCGGGTTCCGGGAACAGAATTGATCGCGGCGGAGACCGCGAAGCGGAGGAGACGACGTCTTGGACGTTCTGCAGCTTATCGTCAGCGGCCTTGCGAACGGGTGCATCTACGGCCTCATCGCGATGGGCTTCGTGCTGATCTACAAGGCGACCGAGGCGGTCAACTTCGCCCAGGGCGACTTCATGATGCTGGGCGCCTTCATCTGCCTCGGCCTGACCAATGCCGAGTTCATGGGCCTGCCCTTCTGGATGTCGGTGCCGCTCGCCATCCTCGCGATGGGCATGTTCGGCTATACGGTCGACCTCGTCATCCTCAGGCGCATGTTCGGCCAGTCGCAGGTGGCGATCGTGATCCTCACCATCGCGCTCGGCTTCGTGCTGCGCTTCTTCGCCGGCCTCATCTGGGGCCACCAGCCGATCTCGCTGCAGACGCCACTGGCCGGCAAGTATGTGCGCTTCGGCGGGCTGGTGCTCGGCTTCAACGAGATCATGGTGATCATCGTCACCATCCTGCTGACCGTGGTGCTCTATTTCTACTTCAGCCGGACCAAGCTCGGCGTCGCCATGCAGGCCTCGTCGCAGAACCAGCTTGCCGCCTACTATATGGGCATCCCGGTCAAGCGCGTTCATTCGCTGATCTGGGCGCTGGCCGGCATGGTCGCGGCGATCGCCGGCATCCTGTTCGCATCGAAGGGCTCGATCGACCCGTCGATCGGCCTGCTCGGCATCAAGGCCTTCGCCGCGGCCGTCATCGGCGGCTTCGGCAGCCTGCCGGGGGCGCTGCTCGGCGGCCTCATCGTCGGGCTGATAGAGCC
>CAYYZC010000113.1:0-5915 GCA_964475605.1 uncultured Chelativorans sp. | reverse complement strand
TCGGCAGCCTGCCGGGGGCGCTGCTCGGCGGCCTCATCGTCGGGCTGATAGAGCCCTTCGCCTCCCGCTACATCGCCGCCGGCTATTCGCAGATCATGCCCTATCTGCTGCTCTTCCTGATCCTCATCTTCCGGCCGCACGGCATCCTTGCCCAGATCCACCAGAAGAAGGTCTGAGACATGCGGACCGTCTTCAAGACCTCCTACGATGCCGACATCGACCTGTTCGAGCACCGCGCCCAACTCGGCTGGTACATGCTGCTGCTGGCCGCAGCTCTTGCCTTCCCGCTCGTCGGCAACATGTTCTGGGTCGGCGAGATCACCCATCTCTATATCTGGGCGATCGCCTGCATGGGGTTGATGGTGCTGGTCGGCCAGACCGGACAGGTCAGCCTCGGCCACGCCGCCTTCCTAGCCGTCGGCTGCTATGCCAACGTGCTCTTGCAGGAGCGGTTCGGCCTGCCCTTCGTGCTGTCCTTCCCGCTCGCCGGGCTGATCGCGGGCATCGCGGGCGCGTTGATCGCGCTGCCGATGACCAAGCTGCACGGCATCTACCTCGCCATCGGGACCCTCGCCATCTCCATCCTCACCGACGACCTGATCGTCGTCGCCGAGCCGCTGACCAACGGCGTGATGGGGCTGATGGCGCCGCAGATCGACATCTTCGGCATCCGCATCGACCGCTACGCCACGCCTGCGCGCTTCTACTATCTCGTGCTCGCGGTGACCCTCGTCATCGTCCTCGTCTATCGCAACATGGAGCGCAGCCCGCTCGGGCGATCCTTCGCGGCGGTGCGCGATTCGGAGATCTCGGCCCAGGCGATGGGCGTCAACCTGGCGCGCACCAAGGCGGTCTCCTTCGGGCTCTCGGCCGGCATCACCGGGCTCGCCGGCGCCCTGCTCGGGCACTATGCCGGCATCTTCAACAACGAGACCTTCAACATCATCATCTCGATCCAGCTCCTGCTGGCGATCGTCATAGGCGGGCTCGGCACGATCCACGGCGCCTTCTTCGGCGCCGCCGTGGTGGCGCTGATGCCGCAGACGATCTCGATCGCCCGCGATATGATCTCCGGTCTCTTCTCCGGCGGCGGCTCGGTGGCGATCCCGGGGCTGGAGCAGGCGATCTTCGGAGGCATACTCGTCGCCTTCATCCTGTTCGAGCCGCGCGGCGTCTACGGCCGCTGGGTGAAGATCAGGACCTATTTCAAGCTCTTCCCCTTCTATCGCCGCGACATGTTCCGGCGCCAGAAGAGCTACCTGAAGACGGAGCGCATGCGGTGACGGCGCTTCTGGAAATCGACAATGTCACGCTCCGCTTCGGCGGCGTGGTGGCGGTGGACAAGGTCTCCTTCGACGTGCGCGAGGGCGAGGTGTTCGCGCTGGTCGGCCCGAACGGGGCCGGCAAGTCGACGCTGTTCAACCTGATCAGCCGCATCTACGAGCCGGCCGAAGGCGACATCCGCTTCGAGGGCAGGACGATCCTCGACCGCAGGGCGCACGAGATCGCGCGCCTCGGCATCGCCCGCACCTTCCAGAACATCGAGCTCTTCGACAACGCGTCGGTGCTGCAGAACCTGCTCGTCGGGCGGCACCGGCATCGCCGCAGCCATATGTGGAACGAGCTCCTCTTCACCCCCTTCGTGCGCGAGGAGGAGCGCCGGCACCGCGCGGCGATCGAAAGGGTGATCGATTTCCTCGACCTGCAGGCCTATCGCGACAAACTGATCGCGGGACTGCCCTATGGCGTGCGCAAGGTGGTGGAGATGGGCCGCGCGCTCGCCATCGAGCCGAAGCTGCTCCTCCTCGACGAGCCGGCCTCGGGCCTCTCCGTCGAGGAGACGCTCGATGTCGGCTACTGGATCGAGGACATCAGGGCGCAGATGGGCATCACCGTGCTGATGGTCGAGCACGACATGCACCTGGTTTCGCAGGTCAGCGACCGCGTGCTGGCGCTGGCCGACGGCCGGGCGTTGTCGCTCGGCACGCCGCAGGAGGTGCAGAGCGACCCGAAGGTCGTCGAGGCCTATATCGGCACGGCCGACGGAGTTCTCGAGGTGGAGGCATGAGCGAGGTGACGAGCGCCGGCCGTCCCGTGGAGCAGGGCGCGCGCAGCGTGCTCTCGGTGCGCAACCTGGAGAGCTTCTACGGGCCGATCATGGCGATCAGGGGCGTCAGCCTGGAGGTCCGCGACGGCCAGATCGTCACCGTGCTCGGGGCCAACGGGGCGGGCAAGACGACGCTCTTGAAGACGATCTCGGGCGTCATGGATCCCGAGAAGGGCGAGATCGTCTACGAGGGCAGGAACATCGCCGGCGCCAATCCGGACCGGATCGTGCGCGCCGGGATCGTCCATGTGCCGGAGGGGCGCGAGGTCTTCCCGCTGCTCACCGTGGCGGAAAATCTCGGCATGGGCGCCTTCACGCGCTCCGATGCGGAAGGCATCAGGCGCGACGAGGAGATGGTCTATTCCTATTTCCCCATCCTCGCCCAGCGCCGCGGCCAGACGGCCGGCACGCTTTCGGGCGGCCAGCAGCAGATGCTGGCGATCGGCCGCGGCCTGATGGCGAAGCCGAAGCTGATGCTGCTCGACGAGCCGAGCCTCGGCCTGTCGCCGCTGCTGGTCAAGGAGATCTTCCAGATCGTTCGCCGGCTCAACCGCGAGCAGAAGGTGACGATGATGCTGGTCGAGCAGAACGCCAAGGTGGCGCTGGAGGTCGCCGACTACGGTTATGTGATGGAGCTCGGCCGCATCGTGATGGCCGACGACGCCGGACGCCTCTTGCAGTCGAAGGACGTTCAGGAGTTCTATCTGGGGGTGCAGGAGGAGACGCAGCGCGGCCAGAAGCGCTGGAAGCAGAAGAAGACGTGGCGGTGATCATGTTCATGTTCTCCGCCCCCTCATCCGGCCTCCTGTCCCCGCCCGGGAGAGGATGGCGAGGCGAAAGCCGGGCCGGGTGAGCGGATAGGAGATTGCCGAATGTTCGGGAGGAGCAGCGCATGACCCTCGCAGAGAAGATCCCGCCCCAGCAGACACTCGGCGGCCACAGCTTCAATGCCGACCTGTCGCAGGGGCCGTATTTCTTCGACGGTTGCGACACGCTGGCAAAGCTGTTCCTCCAGCGCTGCCGGGAGATGGGCGGCAAGATCGCCCATCGCGAGAAGGATTACGGGATCTGGCTCTCCTATAGCTGGGCCGACTTCCTCGAGCATGTGCGCCTGATCGGGCTCGGCCTGGTCTCGCTCGGCCTCAGGCGCGGCGAGGTGGTGTCGATCCTGTCGGAAGACAACAAGGAATGGATCTACACCGACATGGCGGTGCAGTGCGTGGGCGGCATCGCGTCGGGCATCTATACGACCGATGCGGCGAGCCAGCTCCGCTATCTGGTCAACGATTCAGACAGCCGCTTCCTCTTCGTCGAGAACGACGAGCAGCTCGACAAATGGCTGAGCGTCCGCGGCGAGATGCCGGGCCTGGAAAAGGTCATCGTCTACGACCGCGACGGCCTGCACGGTTTCTCCGACGAGAAGGTGATCTTCCTCGATGATCTCTATGCGCTCGGGCGCGAATTCCTCAGGCAGCACCCCGACCGCTTCGAGGAGGAGGTGGCGAGGTCGAAGCCGCAGGACACGGCGATCCTCGTCTATACGTCGGGCACGACCGGCCCGCCCAAGGGCGCGATGATCAGCCATGAGAACATCATGGTCTCGGTCATCGGCGCGGTGCTGACGCTGCCCGTCGGGGAGGGCGAGGAGCAGGTCTGCTTCCTGCCACTCTGCCACATTCTCGAAAGGCTGATCTCGGCCTTCTCGCCGATCGGCATGAAGAGCATCGTCAATTTCGCCGAAAGCCCGGAGACGGTGTTCGACAACGTCCGCGAGGTCAGCCCGCATGTCTTCACCGCGGTGCCGCGGGTGTGGGAGAAGATCTACAGCCGCGTCACCATCATGGCGAGCGACTCCACCTGGCTCGGCAAATGGTCCTACCGGCAGGCGGTCAGGGCCGGCATGCGTCGCGTCCAGGCCTTCGAGAACGGCAAGACGCCGTCGCCATGGGCGCGGCTTTCCTTCGCCTTCTGGGACTTCGCCGTGCTCTCCAACCTGCGCCGGATGCTGGGCTTCGACCGGCTGCGCCGCGGCACGACCGGTGCGGCGCCGATTTCGCCCGACCTGCTGCGATGGTATCGCGCCGTCGGCATCACCGTGCTCGAAGGCTACGGCATGACGGAGAGCTCGGGTGTCATCTCGGTCAACCTGCTGGAGCGCAACAGGATCGGCAGCGTCGGCCCCGTCGTGCCGGGCGGCGAGCTCAGGAGCGGGCCGGACGGCGAGATCCAGTATCGCGGGCCGAACGTCTTCAAGGGCTACTGGAACAAGCCCGACAAGACGGAAGAAGCGGTCGCCGACGGCTGGCTGCGCACCGGCGACGTCGGGTCCATCGACGATGACGGCTTCCTGTTCGTCACCGGCCGCGCCAAGGACATCATCATCACCGCCGGCGGCAAGAACATCACCCCGGCCGAGATCGAGAACCGGCTCAAATTCTCGCCCTACATCTCCGATGCCGTCGTCATCGGCGACAATCGCAAATTCCTCACCTGCCTGATCATGATAGACCAGGAGAATGTCGAGAAATTCGCGCAGGACGAGAAGGTGCCGTTCAACAATTTCCGGTCGCTCTGCGCCGCGCAGGAGGTGCGCGACCTGATCGGAAAGGTCGTGGATGAGACCAACAAGGAGTTCGCGCGGGTAGAGCAGATCAAGGATTTCCGCCTCATCGACGTGCTGTTGACCGCCGAGGACGAGGAATTGACAGCGACGATGAAGCTGAAGCGCAGCTTCGTGGAGAGCAAATACAAGAAGCTGATCGACGAGATGTACGGCGGCCCGCGGGGCTGACGTGCAGGGAGAGAACACAACGTCACCAAGGAGGAATGACATGAAAGGCTTCATCAAGGGTTCGATACTCGCCCTCGGCCTGGCCGCCGGAATGGCCGGCGCGGCGCATGCCACGCAGGGCGTCACCGACACGGAGGTCAGGATCGGCTCGAACGGCGACCTGTCGGGCGTCTTCGCCGCCTTCAATGTCGGCGCCATCAAGGCGGCCCAGCAGATGTTCGACGAGGTGAATGCGAATGGCGGCATCCATGGCCGCCAGATCCGCTTCATCGTCGAGGATCACGGCTACCAGGTGCCGCGCGCGGTGCAGAATTTCAACAAGCTGGTCAATTCCGACCAGGTCTTCGCCATGATCCTCAATCTCGGCACGCCACACAACATCGCCGGCTTCCCGATCATGGAGGCCAAGCAGGTCGCCAATGTGTCGCCGCTGACGGCGGCGCGGCAGATACTGGAAGGCGACATCGCCTACAAATATTCCGGCCTCGGCACATATTACGGCGAAATGCGGGCCGGCATCGAGCATCTCGTCAAAGAGAACGACGCGAAAGAGATCTGTGCGATGTATTTCCCGTCCGACTTCGGACTGGAAGTGTTCGAGGCGGCGCGCGACCAGGCGGAGGCGATGGGGCTGGCATATGCGGCCGAGACCACCCACAAGCCGGACGAGCAGGACTTCGTCGGCTCGATCCAGAAGCTGAAGGAAGCCGGCTGCGATATCGTCGCGACCGGTCTGGGCGTGCGCCAGACCATCATCGCATACGGCACTGCCAAGAAGCTGGGCTGGACCGACGCTTCCTTCATCGGCTCGTCTGCGGGCTTCAACACGGCGGTAGCCAAGGTGCCGGAAGGCGTGACGGAGGGCTATTACGCGGCCGCCGGCTGGTCCGATTTCGAGGCGCGGCTCGACGATCCGGCGGTGAAGGAATGGGCCGAAGCCTATGAAGCGACGCAGGGCGAGCCCGCCGGAACCGCCGCGCAGCTCGGCTACGGCGCGGCCAAGACGCTGATCATGGC
>CAYYZC010000112.1:7544-8889 GCA_964475605.1 uncultured Chelativorans sp. | reverse complement strand
TCACCGACGTCAACGAGGCGCCGACCGACATCGTCGTCACCAACCAGGTCGCGGTCGCGGAGAATGTGGACGTCAGGACCAAGGTGGCCGACCTCGCCGTCACCGACCCGGACACGGTCGCCGCCTTCCGCAACAATACCATCACCGTCGACGATCCGCGCTTCGAGATCGACCCGGTCGACGGCGGGCTCTATCTCAAGCCCGGCCAGGTGATCGACTTCAACAACGAGCCGATGATCGACCTCCAGTTGACCGCGACCGACGGCGTGTTCTCGATCAGCAAGCAGGTCGCCGTCTCGGTGGCGGACCGGAACGAGGCGCCGACCGACATCGCCGTCACCAATCAGGTGGCGATCGCCGAGAACACCACGGTCCGGACCAGGGTCGCCGACCTGCTGGTGATCGACCCCGACACGGGGCCGGGCCCGAGCGACAATGTCGTGACGATCAGCGATCCGCGCTTCGAATACGATCCAAGCGATGGTGGGCTCTACCTCAAGGCCGGCCAGGCGATCAATTTCGAGGCCGGCGCGACGATCGCGCTCAAGCTGACGGCGACGGACGCCACCACCCCGTCGCTATCCGTCAGCAAGACGATCAATGTCGCGGTGACGAATGTGAACGAGGCGCCGACCGACATCCTGGTCACCAACAAGGTCTCGATCGCGGAGGGCACGGCGACGAGGACCAAGATCGCCGATCTGGCGGTCGTCGATCCCGACACGGTCGCGGCATTCCGCAACAACACGGTTACGGTGAGCGATTCTCGCTTCGAGATCGATACCGCGAGCGGCGACCTCTATCTCAAGGCCGGCCAGACGATCGACTTCGAGACCGAGAAGACGATCGCGATCGCGCTGACGGCCAAGGATGGCGCGCTCAGCTTCTCGAAGACCGTGTCGGTCACGGTTATCGACCGCAACGAGGCGCCGCTGGTCAACGATCCGCTGGGCGTCCCGACGGTGGCCGAGTTCGCAGCCGACGGGACGGTGGTCACCGGGCTTTCGGCAACGGATTCGGATGCCGGCGACAAGGTTACCTTCTCGCTCGTGGACGACGCCGGTGGTCGTTTCAGGATCGTCGGCGACGAGCTGCACGTCGCCAACGGCATCCTGCTCGACTATGAGCAGGCCACCTCGCACGAGGTCGTGATCCGTGCCACGGATGCGCAGGGCGCATCGACCGAGAAGACGTTGAAGGTTGTGGTGGCCAATGTCGATCCCGAGAAGGTGGTCGGCACGGCCGCCGCCGACACGATCGTCGGCGGCTCGAAGGGCGACGAGATCTCCGGCATGGGCGGAGCCGACACGCTTCGCGGCGGCGCCGGCAAGGACATGCTCGACGG
>CAYYZC010000112.1:0-7444 GCA_964475605.1 uncultured Chelativorans sp. | reverse complement strand
AAGGACAAGCTCTTCGGCGGCAATGGAAAGGATCAGCTCTTCGGCGGCGCCGGCGCGGACGAGCTGGATGGCGGCAACGGCGCCGATATCCTGAGCGGCGGCGCCGGCCGGGACACGCTGTATGCCAGCAAGGGCAGGGATGTGATGAGCGGCGACGGCGGAGCGGACGTCTTCACCTTCCGCGATTTCCGCGACAGCCGGGACAATGGCAAGCGCGACGTCATAACGGATTTCTCGCGCAGCCAGAAGGACAAGATCGACCTGTCGGCCATCGACGCCAACACCAACACCAATGCAGACGACCGGTTCGACTTCATCGGCACCGACAGCTTCTCCGCCACGGCGGGCGAGCTGCGTTTCCAGCAGAACAACAACAAGACGTTCGTCTATGGCGACGTGGACGGAGACGGGAAGGCCGATTTCAGCTTCCAGCTCAACGGATCGATCGATCTCAAGCAGGGCGACTTCATGCTCTGAGCGGAAGATCGGGCAGCGCTGCCGGGTCCCTGTGGGTCCGGCAGCGCCGATCTCCATCCCAGACCGACGTCTTCCGACGGCTGAGAAAAAATCCAGATAAATCAAAGATTTCCAGCTCGCACGCGGATAGGCTTCCGGCACCATCCTCAGCGATCTTGCGTCAGCCTTTCGGCTGAAACACTGACGGTGGCGGCTATTGGGGAGCCATGCCGTGGTCGACGTGCCGCGAGCCTTTCAATCAGGTCGATATCGGATGCAGACCGGGAAGCCTCCGGGCTTGCCGCGGTCGCGGCAACCATGCGGCTGATCGTGTCCGGCATGCTGCACCCCGAGACCAGGCTCGGCCGGCTGACACGCGACATGTGCCATTTCGGCCTCGGGGCCGGCCTTGCCGGCTGGGCGCTGGGCCATGGCGATCTCGCCGAGATCTGGTGGATTCTTTGCACATTGCCGCTTTGCGCGATGCTGCTGATCCAGCTCCTGAGGAAGGGCGTCGGCGCGAACCCGATGGAGGACATGCTCACCCTGGCGTCGATCGTCGCCGCGCTGTGGCTGGAAGAGCCGCTCGCCGCGATCCTGCTCGGCCTGCGCCATCTGTGGCAGGACCTCGTGGAAGGGCAGGTGGTGCAGGAAAGCGGCCTGCTCGATCCGGAACCGCTCCCGGACATGCGCCATCCCTCCTTGCGCAAGGCGGGCGCCTATATCGAGCACGTCGACGCGCACAGGATCGCTCCGGGCGACGAGGTCCTCGTCGCGCCCGGCGCGATCGTTCCCGTCGACGGCGTGCTCACCGATCGCATCGCCAATCTCGACAGCCTTCCATTGACGGGGCTGAAGACGCCGCTCTCTGTCCGCATCGGCGGGCTGGTCCAGAGCGGCAGCATCAATGTCGGCAGCACGATCCGCATGAAAGCGTCGGGCCGGCTGGAGGACGGGACCTATGCGTCGATGGTCCGCTTCGCCGCGATCGATCCGCGCAGCCACGACGGCCTGGTCCCGCAGGCGGCCGTTCTCATGCAGCTCGTGCCGGTCGTCTTCATCGCCGCCGCGCTCGCCACCGCTTATCTGGGCGACCATGAGAGCGCGCTGTCGGTGCTGATCTTCGCGACGCTGGTCCCGCTCGGAACGGTCCCGCGCCTCATGCTGCTCGCCGCCCTCGCCGGCGCCCTGCGATGCGGCATCCCCGTCAGGGGCAGCGACGGCTGCCGGATCGTGCGGGACATCGCCCGCGCCCGCGCCGTCATCTTCGACAAGACGGGCATCGTGACGGAGGGCGGCTCGACGCTGCTGGAGATCGCGACGCCCACCGGCGGCGATCCGGACCGCGCGCTTGGACTGCTCGCCTCGCTGGAGCAGGCGTCGAACCACCGCATGGCCGACGCGATCCTGGCGGCCGCCGAGGCGAAAGGGCTGTACCTGTCGAAGCCGGAAGAGACGCGCATGGTGCGCGGCACCGGCATATCCGGGCTGGTCGACGGCCGCCGGCTCGATTGCGGGACGAGAGCCTATGTGCTCGGCGAGAGCCCCCTGCCCCTTTGGGCGGAGCGCTGCCTCGACAGATATCACGACCAGCCGGTCCTGACCGTCTATGTCGCTGCCGACACGCAGCTCGAAGCGATAGTCGTGCTCAGCGACGCGCTCCGGACGGACGCCCGGTCGACGGTCGAGAAGCTCAGATCGTCCGGCATCGACGAAGTGACCTTGGTGACCAGCGGCGACCGCTACGCGGCGGCGCGCATCGAGGCGGCGCTCGGCCTCGACCGCAGCCTCTCCGAAGCCGACCACGCGGAAAAGGAAGCGATGATCGTCGCCGCCTCGGTACGAGAGCCCACCATCGTCGTCGCCGACCAGTTGCGCGACGACCATCTGCTCTCCCGCGGCACGGTCGCCGTTGCCGTGGCCCGACCGGCCATGGCGCCGCGCTTCGGCACTGCCGATGCGATCGTGATCTCGGGCCGGCTGGCGCCGGTCGCCAGTCTGGTCGCGCTGTCGAAATCCTGTCTTGTCCGGACCCGTTCGATCATGTCGGCGGGCCTCGCCGCGGCGCTCATCGCGGCCGGGATTGCCGCCTTCGGCTATGTGTCTCCCGTCATCGCAGTGTTCATCAGAGTGCTTCTGGAAGCCGCCCTGCTGCTTGCTGCAACGCTGATGCTCCGCCAGTCGATACCATTGTGACAGCCGCCGCGCCTTCCGTAGCGTCCATAGCCGGCATGCTTCAAATGCCCTATCGAAAATAACAAGATGTCGTGTTCCGCAAAGGATGCTATTCTGATATCCAAACAATAATGGGCCACCTGAACTTATGTCGCTGAACCGACTTGCGCGCCGATTCCAGCAAGCCTGGCGTGCATTGGTCTCGGGCCGCGTCGAGGGGGTCTCGAGCTACGTCATTGCAGTAGTCTCGGTGCTCGTCATGGCCGGGTTCCGTCAGTTGCTGGCGGATGAACTTAACGACAATCTCGTGTTCACCTTCTTCGTGCCGGCGATACTTGTGTCGGCGATCAGCGGCGGCTGGGCGCCCGGCACCCTGGCGGTCGTTCTCTCGCTGCCCTTGTCGCTCTATTTCAGCGGCTGGCTGACCACGCAGACCGATCTGCTCATCGAAATGCTCGTCTTCCTCGGGATCGGAAGCAGCCTTTGCCTGATCGGCGAGAGCCTCAACCAGGCCTGGCGCGCGATCGACCAGACCAACGCCAAGCTGGACGAGCGCGAGGCCTATATCGAGACGATGCTCGCCACCGTGCTCGAGGCGACGGTGGTGATCGACGGCGCCGGCAGGATCACCCTCGTCAACAGCGCCACGCTGCGCCAGTTCGGCTATGCCGAAAGCGAGCTGATCGGCCGCAATGTCAGCATGCTGATGCCCTCCCCCTATCAGGGAGAGCATGACAACTACCTGCAACGCTATCTGGCCACCGGCCATTCGACCGTCATCGGCGTCGAGCGCGTCGTCATCGGTCAGCGCAAGGACGGCACGACCTTCCCGATGAAGCTGGCGGTGGGCGAGGCGCAGCGCAACGGCAAGGTCTTCTTCATCGGCTTCATCAGCGACCTGACCGAACGCGAGCAATCGGCCGCCAGGTTGCAGGAGATGCAGTTCCAGCTCGCACGGCTGTCGCGCACCAGCGAGCTGGGCGAGCTGGCGACCGCCCTCGCCCACGAGCTGAACCAGCCGCTGACGGCGATCTCCAGCTATGCGCAAGGATGCCTCAACCTCCTCGACGAGACGCGCGACCCGGGTCTGGAGCGGCTGCGCACCGCGCTCAACCGCACCGCCGACCATGCGCTCACGGCCGGGCGGATCATCAGCCATCTGCGCGAGCTGGTCATGTCGGGCGAGACGACCAAAACGGTGGTCGGCATGCGCGAGGTCGCCGAGCAGGCAATCGCCCTGTCGCTGATCGGGACCTCCGACCGGGCGGTGCGCATGAACTTCCAGTTCGAGCTCGGCGATTCGCAGGTGCTCGCCGACAAGGTCCAGCTACAGCAGGTCGTGACGAACTTCATCACCAACGCGGTCCACGCCATGCGCCATTCCAGGAAGAAGGTGCTGACCGTGCGCACGCGGATCGAGGGCGACAACGTCGTTCTCGAGGTTTCGGATACGGGGCCGGGAGTGCCGAAGGAGATCGCAGGACATCTGTTTCAGCCATTTTCCAGCACGCGCCCCGGAGGCATGGGAGTGGGGCTGGCGATCTCCAAGCGCATCATCGTCGCCCATGACGGCGAGATTTCCACCTACAGGAACGGGGACGGGGGAGCGACCTTCAGGTTTGCGCTGCCGCTCTTCAAGGAGCTGGTGGAATCATGAACAACAACGATTTCGTCGTCCACCTCGTCGACGACGAAGAGGTGGTGCGCAGCTCCCTCTCGTTCCTGCTGACCAGCCTCGGCTACGCGGTCCAGACGCATTCCTCGGCCACGTCGTTCCTGCGGCTGGCGCCGACGCTGCGCAATTGCTGCCTCCTCACCGACCTGCGGATGCCCGGCATGAACGGGGTCGAGATGCTGCAGAGGCTGCGCGACATGCATGTCCACATCCCGGCCATCGTGATCTCGGGCCATGGCGACATCCCGATGGCCGTCCAGGCGATGAGGGCGGGAGCGCTCGACTTCATCGAGAAGCCGTTCAAGGCCGAGATGCTGACGGAGGCGCTGACGCGCGCCGCCGCAGAGCTCTCCGCGATGCCGACCATGAACGGAGGCGAGATCTACGAGCGCTTCCGGTCGCTGACCGACCGCGAGCGCGAGGTGCTGAAAGGCGTCGTCGGCGGTTTCCCGAACAAGACCATCGCCTTCAACCTCAACATCAGCCCGCGCACGGTGGAGGTCCACCGCGCGACGGTCATGCTCAAGATGCAGGCGAGGACGCTTCCCGAACTGGTCCGGATGTCGATCGCGGCAAGGCTGTTCCCGACCCACCTAGAGGACGGGTCCCGCTAGACCTTTCGGGTCTCGATCGGCGTCTTATTCGCCGAGTTGGCGCAGCGCCTGCCAGTCCAGGATCTTCACCGAACGCGAGCCCGACAGCATCACGACCTGACGGCTGCGCAGCTTGGAGAAGACGCGCGACACCGTCTCGATCGTCAGGCCGAGATGGTCGGCGATATCGGATCGCGGCATCGGCAGGTTGATTTTTCCCGTCGAGCCCTGGCGTTCGGCGAGGTCGATCAGGAGCGCCGCCACCCGGGCGCTGGCGCTGTGCTGAGCAAGGACGAACAGCGCCCGCTGCGCCCGGCTGGCGCCGGCATAGGCCAGCCCCAGGATCTCGCTCAGCTCGGATGCGTCGTCGCGCAGGTTCCAACTCCGGATGATGGTGGAGCCGAGCGCCTCGGCATTGGCGAAGCGGGTCGCGCCCGTCTCGAAGCCGAACACCTCGCCCTTAAGGACGAAGGCGGAGATCTGACGGGTTCCCTCGGCGAGGATGCGGGTCAGCCGAACCGCTCCCTGCTCGACCCGGTAAAGCCGGTCCGCAATGTCGCCCTGGCGATAGATTTCCGCCGAGGATTCGAAGAAGCTCACCGGACGCAATGGCGGCGGCTGACGGCGCCCGGTGAATGCAGGATTGAAGAGCACCGCGGGACTGGCCTGCGGCTGCGGCGTGATTTGCCCGTACATGAAAAACCCTACCCGAATGTCTGATGGCCCAAGTTTCAGGGGGCAGAGTTTCGCGCTTTACGTGCGTAGTGGGAATTCGGATATCTCCTAAGGGAAATTACGTAGTTGTTCCTAGCATCTTGACGTATGTACTGTTTTATGCGGGCCTTGCTCGCAATCTCGTGAGCGGAGCGTGAAGCACCAGCCTCGCAACGACTTCAATCACAACGCGAAACAAAGTCAACTCTGCTGTCCCGTTCTCGTCAGGAGCGCCAAATTCGGAGCGACCGACTGGCGACCGATATGAATTCTGTGGCAAATGACTCCGAAAGGAGTAGAATCGTGATGCTCCAGGCATGGAGTCTTCACACAGGAGGGAGATATGCCCCGCATCTCGCAATACTTCTTCAAGGTCGCAGTGGTGTTCCTGATGATTGGAATCCTGATGGGTATTCAGATGGCGATGTCGGGGCACCACAATGTCATTGGCGCGCACGCCCACACCAACCTGCTCGGATGGGTGTCGAGCGCCATTTTCGGCGGCTATTACGCACTCAATCCGGCCAAGGCCCAGTCGCGGCTCGCCGAGGCCCATTTCTGGATCTACACCGTCTCCGTGGCGGTGATGGTGCCTTCGCTCTATGCGCTCTATATCGGCTATCCCGCGGTCGAGCCGCTGCTGGCGATCGTATCGGTGACGGCTTTCATCGCCGTGATCCTGTTCGCCTATATCGTATTCTCGCCGGCCCGCGCGACAGCCGCCCGGATCGACGGAGCAGCCCTGGCGCAGTGATCGGCCGACTCGCGGCACGTCGGCGCAAAAACCCGGACGACGGCGCATCGGCCCGATCGAGGGCGGGTGCGCATCGTCGTGAGAGGGCGTCCGGTCACGAGAAGACGGCCTCGCCCTGCAGGGCCTCATCGAGCAGGCGCTCATAGCGCCCGCGGGGAACGTCGATCGCCCCGAAGCGGCGCAGATGCCCGGTGGTGAACTGGGTGTCGAGGAGGACGAAACCACGCTCGCGCAGCCGTTCGACCAGATGAACGAGGCAGACCTTGGAGGCGTCGCGCTCGCGCGAGAACATGCTCTCGCCGAAGAAGACGCGCCCGAGCGTCACGCCGTAGAGGCCGCCGACGAGGCGGTCGGCCTGCCGCGCCTCGACCGTGTGGCAGTGGCCGCGCGCGAAGAGCTCGCCATAGGCCTGGCGGATCGGGGCGTTGATCCATGTCGTCGCGCGCTGCGAGCGCGCTTCGGCGCAGCCGGCGATCACCGCCTCGAAATCGCGATCGACGTCGATCTCGAAGACGCCGCGCCGGATCGTCTTGCAGAGGCTCCGCGGCACATGGAACGCATCGAGCGGGATAATGCCGCGCGTCTCCGGGCGGACCCAGAATATCTCCGGATCGTCGGCGCTCTCGGCCATCGGGAAGACGCCGCTCGCATAGGCGCGCAGCAAGAGGTCTGGCGGGATGCGGAGGCCGGGCGCGAAGGGTCTGGTCATCGGCCGCCGCGCTCACTGCGGACGGGCGAGGAACTTCTCCAGCCAGTGGATATCGTAGTCGCCATTGGCTATGTCGGCATTGTCCACCAGCTCGCGGAAGAGAGGCAGCGTCGTCTCGATGCCGTCGACGACGATCTCGTCGAGCGCCCGGCGCAGCCGCATCATGCATTCGACCCGGTTGCGGCCGTGGACGATCAGCTTGCCGATCAGGCTGTCGTAGAAGGGCGGGATGCGATAGCCGGAATAGACGCCCGAATCGACGCGGATGCCGAGCCCGCCCGGCGTATGGAAATGGGTGATCGTTCCCGGCGACGGGGCGAAGGTGCGCGGGTTCTCCGCGTTGATGCGGCAGTCTGAGGCCGTGGCCA
>CAYYZC010000111.1:6633-8900 GCA_964475605.1 uncultured Chelativorans sp. | reverse complement strand
CTCTCTTTGGATACAATATTCGATAACCAATCTGCTGGCTGATCGGGGAAGCCGGCACCCGTCTGCATTGATTGCCAGCATCCCTCATAAATCGTCGACACCAAATGCGATGCGAACGGACAATGAGCGCAATGATGAGTCAGAGGCGAACTGTCTTTTCAAAACTGGCGGAAGCGAGTTCTAGCTTCCACCGGGAAACGGTAGTTGCAACCTGGGCTGCATCCGGTTTTGATCGTCGGGATACGCGGAACTTTCAGGAGGTCAGAGGTTCCCGGCTCCCTTCGATTTCGACCGGCGCGAGGCATAGAGAATGCTGACCCAACGATCCATGCTCATCGCGTTCACGCGATACGTCTACTATGCCGCCGTCCTCGTATCGCTGATGCTGTTGTTGCTCCCCCTGGCGCTGGTGATCTGGCTGAGCTTTTTCTCCAATGAAATACCTGCGATCCCGCCATCCGGATATACATTTGCATGGTACTATAAATCTCTTGAAAACCAGCAATTTATGGGTGGATTTACACTTAGCTTGCAGGTGGCGGTTATCGCGACCATCATAGGGTTGCTTATAACGACACCGGCGGCACTGGCCCTGAATAGAGGCAACCTACCCTGGTCCGCCGCTATCGTTCAATTTCTGACGGGCCCTTTGATCGTTCCGGCCATCGTCATCGGAGCCGGCCTCTACGTAACGCTTATCCAGATGGAAATCCGGACGGGATGGCCGTTCGTAGGCTCCGTTCTGGGATTGGTCGCCGGACATATATTGATAACGATCCCATGGTGCCTCCGTCTGACCCTTGCCAACATCGTCGGCGTCAACCGGTCAGTAGAAGAAGCCGCCGCCAGCTTGGGAGCCAAGCCGATCGCCGTCTTTTTCAAGGTGACCGTTCCCCTGATCTGGCCTGGCGTCATTGCCGCTGCGCTGTTCAGCTTCGTCGTAAGCTTCGGAAACCTTGAAATCTCGTTGTTCCTGGTGGCTCCCGGGGACACCACTCTTCCGATCGCCATCCTTCAGTATCTCGAATGGAGAATCGATCCCAGCGTCGCCGCCGTGTCGGTTCTGCAGATAGCGGTGATAGGATCAGGGTTGTTGTTGACGGACTACTTCGTGCCACTGAGCAAGATGGTGTAAATATGTCGACCGTGAAAGTCACTTCGCTCTACAAGCAGTATGGAAAGTTTGCGGCCGTATACGATTTCAATCTCGATATCGAAGAGGGCGAGCTCGTGGTCTTTCTCGGTCCGTCGGGTTGCGGCAAGACCACCACGTTACGCATGATTGCCGGCTTCGTGGAGCCCACATCGGGGAGTATCTTCCTGGACAGTCGTCCCATCACGAAAGTGCCGAGCTACGATCGGAACATCGGAGTCGTCTTCCAGAGCTACGCGCTGTTTCCTCATCTCGACGTGTACGAGAACGTGGCTTTTGGCCTCCGAAGGAGACGGTTGTCTCAGGAAAAGATATCTTCGAAGGTCGACGAGGCTTTGGCCGTGGTGCAGATGGGACACCTGAAGGACAGGCGTCCGAAGGAGCTCTCGGGAGGGCAGCAGCAGCGGGTGGCAATCGCCAGGGCCGTAGCCATCGACCCGGCGCTTCTGCTCCTCGACGAGCCGCTGTCGAATCTGGATGCGAGACTTCGCCTGGACGTTCGCCAGGAGATCCGGAGCCTTCAGAAATCCCTCGGGATCACGACCATCCTCGTGACGCATGACCAGGAAGAAGCTATGAGCATAGCGGACCGCCTGGTTGTCATGCGGGACGGGGGCATACAGCAGGTGGGTTCCCCGCAGGAGGTCTACTCCCGGCCTGTCAATCGGTTTGTGGCCGAGTTCATCGGGAGTGCGAACTGCCTTAGCGGCCGCGTTGCCGGAGACGGTGCGACGTTCGTGACCGATGCCGGCCTGGCTCTTCGGACGGCGGGCTTGCGAGAGGATTGCAAGGAAGTGGTCATTCGCCCCGAGGCCGTGTCGATCGAGACCGACGGGTCGGCCGCTTCGGACAACAGCCTGGATGTGACGATCAGGAATGTGACCTATCTCGGGTCGAATGCGCTCCTGGAGGTGGTTGAAAGCAGCGGTGTCGTTTTCAACATACAGGTTACGGCAAAGCCATCCGAGGGCTGGCTGGCTGCGCTAAGGGACGGACAGAACCTGACTGTCGGCATCGACAGAGAAGCGGTTTACGGCATCTAGCGACGCTCTTGCGTGCGGCGATTTTAGAGTCGGGATGCTGAAAGAACAGCGGACCGGTGCGAAGGCGGCCG
>CAYYZC010000111.1:1349-6533 GCA_964475605.1 uncultured Chelativorans sp. | reverse complement strand
CCCCAACAGCGCTTGACACAAAATAACTGGATACATTATACCTTCATATGCCCTTGAAGCGGATCGGCGCCTGAGGCCTCGCAGACGTTCTACGAATACTTCTGGGGGGAGGCGAATGACAGTTCAGTCCAGTCAACATGGAGGAGAAAATGTCCTTACGCGTCACTCGCAGAAAGTTTAACGCGTTGGTCGGCGCCAGCATCCTGACGGTGCCGATGGCCGCGCGCGCTCAAACAGGCGGCCGGCTCGTCGTCGGGAGCTGGGGCGGAGATACCCAGCGGCTTCTGACCGAGCTTGTGTTCGAGCCTTATCTGGAGCCGGCCGGTATCCAGGTGGCCTACGATCCGGCGGCGGAAGCGGCTCGAAAGACCAAGATCCTCGCCGAGCGTCCGCTGCCTAGAGGGTCGCTGGACATCGCAGGGATGCAGCCTCCCAGCTCATTGGAACTGCACGCCGTCGGGGCTCTCGAGGAGATCGACCAGGACAGGATTTCTGCGTTTGACCGCATTCTCCCCGAGCTGAGGAGCCCGTATTTCATTCCCCAGTTCTTCAGCTCCCGCGTCATCCTGTACAATCCCGAAAAGGTGACCACGCCTCCCACGAGCTATAGCGACCTGTGGGATCCTGCATATGCGGGCCGCGTGGGCGTTATCGACATCCAGTACCAGTCGACGATCGAATCCGCGGCACTCGTCGCTGGCGGTTCGGTAAGCGACTATGAGCCTGGAAAGGAAAAGCTGCTCGAACTTAAAGAAATGGGAGTGAAGGTATATCCCACCAACGAGGCGATGGCACAGGCACTGGCCAGCGGCGAATGCTGGATGTGCATCATGTGGCAGGCCCGCGGGGTCATGTGGCAGGATGCCGGGATTCCGATTGAGATCGCGTATCCCAGCGAAGGCTTGGCACTATCGGTCTTCGGATTTGCCATCCCCAAGAACGCCCAGAATAAAGACTCTGCCTATGCCTTCATGAATGCCGTTCTCGAAGATGGCGCGCAAATCGGATTTGCTGAAAATCAGGGCTACAATCCATCGGTGAGCGGCATTACCCTGCCGGATGAGCTCGAGAAGCGTATCCAGATTCCTCCTGAGCTCGAAGCAAATATGCTTGCGCCGGATCTGGAGTATCTCCGGGAGAATGATTATCAGCTGAAGAACTGGTGGGATCGGGAATTCAAATCCTGAGGGCCGGGCCTCGCGCCTGCCCGTTGCCTCGGCTCCGGCGGTTGCTCGGACCGTCTGCATCCTCGCCCGGCAGCGGGTGCTATACATAAAATGCTGCGCCGGCTCGTGACATTCGTGTCATGGTAGCTGGCGCAGCAACTGCCAATGACGAGAATGCCCGCGCATCGAAGCGATTGAGTAGCTTCGGAAGCCTGCCTGCCAAGCGAGGTCCAGCAGCATGAAGAGAACGAAGGCGGCGCTTATTCTGACACCCGCAATCCTTCTCACGAGCATGGTGTTCCTTGCTCCGCTGCTGCTGCTTGCCCGCTACAGCTTCAATTCGTTTCGCCCCGGGGAATTCATGATCCCGGCGTTTACGTTTGAGAATTATGTCAACGTAGTTCTGGATCCATACTATAGATCCGTCCTGATAACGACATTGCTGATGGCAGCGGGCATAACCATACTATCCCTGGCACTGGGATTTCCGCTTGCCTCATATGTTTCGAAGGCAAAGCGCCTGAAGAAAATTCTGATAATTTGTATCGTGCTTCCGTTGTTTGTCGGAAACGCGGTGCGAGCGGCGGGATGGATGTTGGCTTTCGGCGAACACGGCCTCATCAACTCGTTGCTTCTTTTCCTTGGTCTGATCGACGCACCGTTGACGATCATGTTCACGCCTCTCGCTGTTCTCATCGGTGCGACGGCGGTCAACATCCCCTTCGTTGCCTTGACGATTCAGAGTGTCCTGGATGGCCTGGACCCGGCCATTGAAGAAGCCGCGGCCAGTCTCGGAGCCACGCCGATAGAGACGTTCCTGAAAGTGACGCTCCCTATCGCGATGCCCGGCGTGACGGCTGCGGCGGTCCTGTCGTTCATTCTGGCGATGAATGCCTATGCGACGCCGGTCTTGCTGGGCGGCCCGAGTTTTCAGATGATGGCGCCGGCGATCGCGGACGAGATCATATCGAAGAACAACTGGCCCGTCGGCGCGACCCTCGCCTTTGTCCTGATCCTTACGACAGTCGTGATAACATCGATAATCGGGCGGCTTGGCGCGAAGCGCGAGACGTCCTGAGCGCGACCGACATATCGGCGCTCCGTCTTCAATCAGGCATCAATGACCTTACCCGTAGGATGCGTCGTGCATCCGGACAGGCCATGACGTTCCCGGCGGCGAGGTGAACCGCGCCGCCGGGACCAACCCCGTTCGGTTACGCCGCTTTTTCGGCACGCGCCTTGAGCCCGTCGACCGCCTGTCGGATCGTCGAAACCACAAACTCCCGCTCCTCGCCGACAAGCGGCAGGCGTGGAGCGCGGGTCCATTCCGGCGCGCCGTAGACGACCTGCTCGGCAAGCTTGATGTACTGCACCAGCTTGACATGCGTATCGAGGTGGAAGGCCGGTGTCAGGATACGGTAGAGGGCGCGCGCCTCCGGATAGGCGTTGCGTGCGCAGAGGCTGAACAGCTCCACGCATTCGGCCGGCCAGACATTGGCCATCCCGGAAACCCAGCCCGTGACCCCGAGCGCAGAGCTCTCGACGATGAGGTCGTCGACCCCGCAAAAGACGCTGAAACGGTCGGCAAGGGCGACCCGTATGTCGGTGACCCGGCGGATGTCGCCCGATTCCTCCTTGACGCAGACGATCTCGGGCGTATCGGCCAGCTCGCGCAGCACGTCGACGGTTACATCGACCCCATAGGCGATCGGGTTGTTGTAGATCATGATCGGCAGGGCCGAGGCGCTCGCGACGCCCTTGTACCATTCGGCCGTCTCACGGGCATCCGTCTTGTAGCCGAGGCTCGGGAAGACCATCAGTCCCTGGGCGCCATAGCCCTCGTAGAGCTTCGCATTGGTCTTCGCATTGTCGAGCGTCACCTCGGCAAGGCCGGAGAGGACGGGAACGCGCCCAGCCACCACCTCCACGGCGCCGCGGATGACCGTCTCGCGTTCGGCAAGCGTCATGGAGGCGTTCTCGCCCAGCATCGGCAAGACGATGACGCCGGAGACGCCGTTCCTTACCAGCCGATCGATGCTGTCCGTCGTCGCCTTGAGATCGATCTTTCCCTCGCGGGTAAGCTTGGTCGTCACTGCAGGGAACAGGCCCGTCCACTTCGTCATCGCTTCATCCCTCACTGGTTCTTCGAAGCAAATCCGGTGCGCCGGCCAGCGTCGTTCCATGCTTCGTCCAAATGGCATGCTTTGCCGGATATGATATCCAAGATATTCCAGAGTCGCTCCCTCCGCAAGACGCCGACCGCGCCTGCAAGCCGTTGTCGGATCACTTCGATCCGGGACCATGCCTGTGAACGCGGCCGGAGAAAACGGATGATCGGCCGGGTGTTCCCTCTTGCCTGATTGGATAATTTATTCGTAGGATAGCAAGCATCGGGAGCTCGAACTTCGGACGGGACTTGGAAGCGAACTGAGCAATTCGTTTCGGGCTCGGCACGCCCTGGAATTGCGCTGAAACAGGATACTCGGATGTCTCTGATTGCCATCACAAACGCGAACGTGCTGGACGTCGACAAGGGCGAGTTGCTCGAGAACAGGCGCGTCATCGTCGAGAACAATATCATCAAGGATATCGACGCCGGCGGGTCCGGGCTGGGCAAGGCCGACCAGATCGACGCGGGCAACGCGACGCTGATGCCGGGGCTGATCGACGCCCATGTGCATGTGACGGCCTATGCGGATGACTTTCTTACGCTCGCACGGTCGTCGCCCGCATATGTTGCCGCCCAGTCGGCGCTGGCATTGAAGAAATCTCTGATGCGGGGATTTACCACGTTGCGTGACGTGGGCGGTGCTGACTTCGGGCTGGCCAGGGCGGTCGAGGAAGGTCTTTTTGAGGGGCCGAGGCTTCTGTTCGGCGGCAAGGCGCTCTCGCAGACCGGCGGCCACGGGGACATGAGAGGGCCGGGAGCCGAGGCTTACGATGCCGCTTATACGAATCCCGGGCTCGGTGTCATCGTTGACGGCGTTCCCGAAGTCAGGCGGGCGGCACGAGCCGAGCTGCGGCGGGGGGCCGATCACATCAAGATCATGGGTGGCGGCGGCGCCTCTTCCCCGACGGATCGTCTTGATTCCGATCAGTTCTCGGAAGAGGAGATCGCGGCGATCGTCGAAGAGGCTGCGATGGCGAACCGCTACACCGTCGTTCACGCCTATTCGACGAGAACGATAGAGCGATCCTCGAGGCTGGGCGTACGCTCGATCGAGCACGGCAATTTCCTCGATGAGCCGACGGCCAGGCTGCTGAAGGAGAGGAATTGCTTCCTCGTGCCGACGCTTGTCGCCTATCACGCGACGTCCAAGCACGGACCTAGCATGGGATTGGCACAGACGACGATCGACAAGATCAACGCCCTGGTGGAACCCGGCCTTCGTGCTGTCGAGATCGCGCGTGCAGCGGGAATCCCGATGGCCTATGGAACGGATCTCGTCGGCGCGAAACTCCAGGAATTCCAGCTTACCGAGTTCTCGCTCAGGAAGGATATCGTACCGAGCGACGAGCTGATCCGATCGGCAACCACGGTCGGCGCCCAACTCGTCCAGATGGAAGATCGGATCGGTCGCATCGCTCCCGGCTATCTGGCCGACCTGATCGTCATCCAGGGAAATCCTCTCAGGCACATTTCTATCCTGGAGCAAGCCGAACAAAATCTGTCTCTTATTATGAAGAATGGGCGTATCTATAAAAATACTCTCATAAACTAGAAGAAATTAGACTGTAGAAATATCCCGTCATTAAATTCGTCTGCTGGGCAGATACAGGCAGGAGAACATCGATGGATGATTATGAACGTGGTGGATTCGGAACTGCGACGATCGGGTTCGGGGAGCGGCCTGCAATCCTTGCGGTCGACTTCCAGAATGCTCATCTGGATCCGGCCTTTCCATTTGGCGGAAAGCCACTTGCGATAAGAGCATTCAACAATACGTTGAAACTGTTGGAAGTCGCGAGGTCGAAGAAAATTCCGGTTGCCGTTTGCTATACGGCCCATATGGGGCGG
>CAYYZC010000111.1:0-1249 GCA_964475605.1 uncultured Chelativorans sp. | reverse complement strand
ACGGCGTCGAGCCCTTGCTCCAGGAAGCGATCCAGTTGTTCCGTCTCCGCGGGTGACAGGACGATCCCTTCGCTTTCCGATCTCGTGCGGGCGAGAAAGCGCCGCTGGGAGGGCAGGCGCGCGCCCTGCCCGAGGATCGCCTCGAACAGCTTCTCCGCATGGGCCAGCGGATTGCCTTCCCGGCCTGCGGCAAACGCCTGTGGCGAGAACGCGATGACGAGCTCCCCGTGGGACGGAAAGAGTGTCGTGGTGCCGATGCGATCGAGCGCCTCAGAGCTGGTCAGGTCTCCGATCATGCTGCCGGCCAGCAGCTCGATCATCGTCCCGACGGCGGAGCCCTTGTGCCCCCCGAAGGAAAGCATGGCACCGGCGAGGGCCGCTTCGGGATCGATAGTGGGCCGTCCATCCGCGTCGAGAGCCCAGCCCTCCGGCAGCGGCTTGCCGGCGCGGCGGTGAAGCTCGATCTCGCCGCGGGCGGCGACCGAGGTCGCGAAATCGAACACATAGGGCAGTTGCCCGTCACGCGGCCAGCCGAAGGCCAAGGGATTGGTGCCCAGCAGCGGCCTCGTGCCGCCGGCCGGCGCGACCGTCGCATAGCTCGGACACATCGCCAGACCGCCGAGGCCGAGCGTGGCCAACGCCTCGACCTCGGCCCATAATGCCGAGAAATGCACCGCATCGTTGATTACGAGCGCGGCCAGGCCGCAGGAACGTGCACGCTCGGCGAGAACGGGCAATCCCAGCTCGAAGGCCGGGTTCGCAAAACCTCCCTTCGCGTTCACCTTGACGATGGCCGGAACCTGCTCGGGCAGCAGCTCGGGGACGGCGTCCGCGTTGATCTTGCCGGCCTTGATCGTGCGTAGGGCGCCTTCGATCCGGTAGATGCCGTGCGATTTGCAGGCGTCGCGTTCCGCCGCGACGATGACGCGGCTGACCGCACCGGCCTGGACGGCATTCAGCCCCGCCTTGCGGAGGATCGCCTCGACCCGATCGTGCAGTTCCTGGGGCGTGAGGTTGGTGTCGGTCATATCTGCTCGCTCGAAATCGTCATCGATAGGGAGCGATCGACAGCATCAGGCATCCTGATGCAAGCGATCGAATCACGAATCTCGACTTCAATCCCCAATCGCCGGATTGGGCAAGCCTACCGCCTCATATCCATGTCGCCGGCTTTCGAGCGGCCGGGCGAGCGGAGTCAGACATTGCGCTGGACCCCGG
The DNA here is from genome assembly GCA_964475605.1 of uncultured Chelativorans sp. Classification (GTDB taxonomy): domain Bacteria; phylum Pseudomonadota; class Alphaproteobacteria; order Rhizobiales; family Rhizobiaceae; genus CAYYZC01. Next base: position 31 of record CAYYZC010000111.1, on the reverse strand, counting down.
AGCGGGCGAGGACGCCCGGCTTCAGCCTTTC
>CAYYZC010000110.1:5701-8935 GCA_964475605.1 uncultured Chelativorans sp. | reverse complement strand
CGCCGCCTGCGCGAGGAGCTCAAGGTCAACACGACCTGCGGGCTCTCCAACATCTCCTTCGGCCTGCCGCATCGCCACGGCATCAACGCCGCCTTCATTCCGATGGTGATCGGTGCCGGTATGACATCCGCCATCATGAATCCCTGCCGGCCGCAGGAGATGGAGGCGGTTCGCGGCGCCAACGTCCTCAACGGCACCGACAAGGACTGCATGACCTGGATCCGCACCTACAAGGACTATAAGCCGGGGGAACATGCCGCCCCTGCCCCGGTCCAGGTCCGGTCGCCTGGCGAGGTGGCCAACAATGGCGGCCGGCGCCGCGGCGGACGCGATGCGCGCCGGGCTGCGGCGGGATGATCTTGCGTTCGAGAAAAGCAAGTGTATATACAAATGTGTAGTGAATCAGGGTGCTGACCGGCGGGTTCGAATGGGATGAAGGCAATTGGCCCAAATGCGGCAAACACGGTCTGACGAAGGAAGAGATCGAGGACGTTTTCCGGGGCAATCCGACAACCGACCTCGACCCCTCCTCCGTGGAAAGACGGTTCCGTGCCGTTGGACGAACCGGCAGCGGCCGCTTCGCCTTCGTGGTTTTCACGCTCCGGCAGCGCGCCGGCCGGATAGTGATCCGGCCGATCAGCGCGCGCTACATGCATGCCAAGGAGATCAAACGCTATGAGCAAACCAAAGCTTAAGCAATTCCCCGATCTCAAATCGGACGAGGAATCCGAGGCGTTCGTCGATACCGCCGACTTGTCGGAATATGACTTCTCCGACTTCAAGCCCATGCATTTCGAGTTCGAGAAGAAATCGGCGCAACTGAATATGCGGCTGCCCGAACAGCTCTTGAACGCCGTGAAGGCCAAGGCCAGGGAACGCGGCATCCCCTACACGCGCCTCATCCGAGAAGCGCTAGAACGCACCATATCGAAATAGCGGAAAGACCGAGGCCGAACTTGAACGCCCCGCCCAGCATCACCGATCCCCTCGTGCTCTTCATGCCTTCGGGCAAGCGCGGGCATTTCCCGAAAGGCACGAACGTGCTCGATGCGGCGCGCCAGCTCGGCGTCTATGTCGAGAGCGTGTGCGGCGGGCGCGCCACCTGCGGGCGCTGCCAAGTGGTGGTTCAGGAAGGCAACTTCGCCAAGCACAAGATCGTCTCCTCCAACGACCACATCTCGGCCAAGGGCGCCAAGGAGGAGCGCTACGAGCGCGTGCGCGGGCTTCCCGACGGCCGCCGCCTCTCCTGCTCCTCGACCATCGAGGGCGACCTCGTCATCGACGTGCCGCAGGATACCGTCATCAACGCCCAGGTCGTGCGCAAGGCCGCTCTCGACCGCCTCATCGAGCGCAATCCGGCCGTCCAGCTCTGCTATGTCGAGGTCGACGAGCCCGACATGCACAAGCCGCTCGGCGATCTCGACCGCATGAAGGCGATGCTGGAGCGCGACTGGGGCTGGAAGGACCTGCTCGTCTCGCAGCACCTGCTGCCGCAGGTCCAGTCGATCCTGCGCAAGGGCGAATGGGGCGTCACCGCCGCGATTCATCGCGACATGGACTCCTCCCGCCCGACCATCATCGCGCTCTGGCCCGGCCTCCACAACGAGGCCTACGGCATCGCCTGCGACATCGGCTCGACGACCATCGCCATGCATCTCGTCTCGCTGTTGTCGGGACGCGTGGTCGCCTCCTCAGGCACCGCCAATCCACAGATCCGCTTCGGCGAGGATCTGATGAGCCGCGTCTCCTACGTGATGCTGAATGCCGACGGCCGCGAAGCGATGACCAGCGCCGTGCGCGAGGCGATCAACGGCCTAGTCGAGAAGGTCTGCGCGGAAGACGGCGTCGATCCGTCGAGCGTGCTCGATGCCGTCTTCGTCGCCAATCCGATCATGCACCACCTCTTCCTCGGCATCGATCCGACCGAGCTCGGCCAGGCGCCCTTCGCGCTCGCCGTCTCCGGCGCCGTCCACACATGGGCAAGCGAGCTCGGTCTCAAGCTCAACGAGGGCGCGCGCGTCTATCTGCTGCCCTGCATCGCCGGCCATGTCGGCGCCGATGCCGCAGCGGCGGTGCTGTCGGAAGCGCCCCACAGCCAGGACCGCATGATGCTGCTGGTCGATGTCGGCACCAATGCGGAGATCGTGCTGGGAAACCGCGACCGTGTCGTCGCCGCCTCCTCGCCCACCGGCCCCGCCTTCGAGGGCGCTGAGATCTCGTCGGGCCAGCGGGCCGCGCACGGCGCCATCGAGCGTGTGCGCATCGACCCCGAAACGCTGGAGCCGCGCTTCAAGATCATCGGATCCGACAAATGGTCGGACGAGGACGGTTTTGATGCCGACGCCCAGGCCCTCGGCATCACCGGCATCTGCGGCTCGGCGATCATCGAGGTGGTGGCCGAGATGTATCTCGCCGGCATCATCTCCGAAGACGGCGTCCTCGACGGCGCCATGTCGGAAAGGACGCCGCGCGTCATCCCGAACGGGCGCACCTTCTCCTACCTGCTCCATGACGGCAGCCCGCGCATCACCGTCACCCAGAACGACGTGCGCGCCATCCAGCTCGCCAAAGCCGCGCTTTATGCCGGCGTCAAGCTGCTGATGGAGAAGCAGGGCATCGAAACGGTCGACACGATCCGCTTCGCCGGCGCATTCGGCTCCTTCATCGATCCGAAATATGCCATGGTGCTCGGGCTCATCCCCGATTGCGACCTCGCCGAAGTCAAGGCGGTCGGCAATGCCGCCGGCCAGGGCGCGCTGATGGCGCTCCTGAACCGCGGCCATCGCCGCGAGATCGAGACGACGGTGCGCAATATCGAGAAGATCGAGACGGCGCTGGAGCCGAATTTCCAGCGCATCTTCGTCGATGCGATGGCGCTGCCGAACAAGACCGACCCGTTCCCGAAGCTCGGAAGCCAGGTCAAGCTGCCGCCGCGCAAGCTGCTCGCAGCCGAGGCTTCCGGCGACGGCGCCCCGCGCCGCCGCTCACGCGAGGAACGTGCGGCACGGCGCGGGCGGTAGGTCAGCCGATCGCGACGACGATACTTTCCGGCAGCATCTTGCCATCCGTCCAGATGCGGATGCGCGTCTCGGCGGCTGGCGCACGATATACCAGCCACTCGGACAGTTCAGCATCATCAAATAGTACCAGCCCGCCGGGCGTAGGAATGACGTCATCAAATTGCGGCTTGGTGGTTTCGGCGACTTCGTCGGGACTGCCTACCACCAGCTCAGT
>CAYYZC010000110.1:4229-5601 GCA_964475605.1 uncultured Chelativorans sp. | reverse complement strand
CTCCTGCGCAGGCGTGATCGGCTGCCAGCGCCCGGCGATCCTGACCTGATTGCCGCCAGCGCGTCGTCGACCTACCCGATGGACTTGGGCATAGCCCGGCACATGCGTCCATTGCCCGCCGTCCGGATGTCCGCGCGGGACGCGTGGCTGGTCGGGCCGAAACCCCTCTTTCAGGCCGATGGAGATCCGCAGCAATGCGAATTCTGCCCGCAAGCCGGCGTGCTGCGCCACCAGAGGCAAAAAGGCCGTTAGGAAATCGCTCCACTCATCATGACCTCTGTTGCTTCGTCACGATGAGTGTCGCCTCTGGCACGTCGACGTGGACAAGCGCCGATCGGATCGGCTGCCAAGCCATTCCAGAATATGGGGAACTTCTCCGGATTGCCGCGTTTTTGTCCCGCAGCAGGGCAGTGAGCGGTCCCTCGTGCGGTGACGCCCGTTACTTCTCGCCCACCTTCTTCACCATCGCTCTGGTGATCGACTGTTTCCAGTTACCCGCCTCTGTCCACGGATCCGTCATGGCGAGGCGGTCGTCCATGTCGGCGATGGTGAAGATGTTCGCGGCATCGAAGCCCTCGAGCTCGTCCCATGAGACCGGCACCGCCACCGGCGCGCCCTTGCGCGCCCGCGTCGAATAGGGCGCGATCGCCGTCGCGCCGCGCTCGTTGCGCAGCCAGTCGACGAAGATGCGGCCCTTGCGCTTGGCCTTGGAAGCCTGCGCCACATAGCGATCGGGCGCCTCCTCGGCGATCGAGCGGGCAAAGCCGCGGGCGAACGCCTTGACCTGCGGCCACTCGGCCCGCCGCGTCAGCGGCGCGATGACATGGACGCCCTTGCCGCCGGTCAGCATCGGCACCGTCTTCAGCCCCAGCCTCTCCAGTCGCTCGCTGAGGTCGAAGGCCGCGCTGCGGACGTCGGCGAAGCCCAGCCCCTCGTCGGGGTCGAGGTCGAACACGATGCGGTCCGGCTGTTCCAGCCGGTCGATATGCGAGCCCCAGATGTGGAATTCGAGCGTCCCCATCTGGACGCCCGCGATCAGTCCGGCGAGCCCGTCGACATAGAGATAATTGTCGCGCTTGCCGTCCGACTCCTCGATCTCGCGTCGCCTGAGATCCTCCGGAAACCCCTTGTGGTCGTGCTTCTGGAAGAAGCACTCTCCGCCCGCGCCCTGCGGGCAGCGCACCAGGCTGAGCAAGCGTTTCTCGACCATCGGCAGCATGCGGTCGGCGACCCGCTCGTAATGGGCGGCAAGGTCGGCCTTGGTCACGCCCTGGTCGCGGAACAGCACCTTGTCCGGGCTCGACAGCTTGACGCCGGCGAATGTGTCGCGATGCTCGTGGCTCTGCATGGTCTTGCCTCCGGCGGTTTGGGT
>CAYYZC010000110.1:0-4129 GCA_964475605.1 uncultured Chelativorans sp. | reverse complement strand
CGCGCAGCCCCTTGAAGACGCCGTGGCGGATCACCCCGTCGGCGGTGAACTCGGCGAACTCGATCTCCGCGACCAGCTCGGGCGCCACGTAGATCGCGTCGCGGGCCTGCTCGCGGGTCAGCTTCACGAAAGGGGACGATTTGCGTTTGCGCTCCGCAAGCTGCGGCGCCAGTTCCTTGAGCGTGCCGCCTTCGAAGCTGCCCACCCTGCCCTTGTAGGCGAGCTTGCCCTTCTCCTGCACGCCGACCAGCAGCGACGAGAAGGGGCGGTTCTTCTTGTCCGAGCGCGTATAGCCGCCGATGACGAATTCCTGCCGGTTGATGCATTTGACCTTGAGCCAGCTCCGGCCCCGGCCTGACTGGTAGGGATCGTCGGCGCGCTTGGCGACGATCCCCTCATGGCGCGCCTTGCAGACCTCGTCATAGACGCGCGGCGCATTGCCGACGACATGGGTCGAATAGATCAGCGGCTCCGATCCCTCGCCCAGCAGCCTCTCCAGCCGTTCCTTGCGCTCGATGAGGGGCCGGCGGCCGATGTCCTCGCCATCCTCCTCCAGCAGGTCGAAACAGAAGCAGGAAAGCTGCTGCCCGCCATGCTTGAGAGCCGCCTGGAGCGAGGAGAAATCCGTTCTGCCCTCGTCGTCGAAGGCGACGATCTCGCCGTCGATCAGCGTGCCGTCCGTGGGAAGGGCCGCCGCCGCATCGGCGATGCCCTTGAACTTGTGGGTCCAGTCCTGACCGCCGCGCGTATAGATGCGCGAGCGCTCGCCGGCGATGGCGATCAGGGCTCGATAGCCGTCATATTTCAGCTCCGTCAGCCACTGGCCGCCCTCCGGCGCGCTTGCGACGAGGGTTGCGAGCTGCACCTCGCGAAAGCGCGGCATCGCCAGTGCCTTGCCGGCTTTCTCCGCCGGCTTGGGCTTGTCGGCAACATCCTCGCGGGATTTGCCGGCGAAGTCGGCCTCCTCGACGACACGGCCCCTGGAGGCGATCTGCGCCATCGTCCGTCCCGTCGCGACGCTCTTGACGAACTTCTTCAGGACGTCGCCGCGCGGCGGCTTCATGCCCTCCTCGCGGTGCTTGATCATCAGCCAGTTCTCGCGCTTCTCGCCCGGGCGGGGCTTCATGCGCACCAGCGTCCATTCGCCCCGGAGCCGCTCGCCTTCGAGCCGGAAGACGAGCTTGCCCTCCTTCAGCCCCGCCTCGAAATCGCCGACCGGCTCCCAGAGGCCGCGGTCCCAGAGCATGACCGTGCCACCGCCATACTGGCCTTTCGGGATGATCCCCTCGAAGCCGCCATAGGCGAAGGGATGGTCCTCGGTCCTGACGGCAAGCCGCTTCTCGGACGGGTCGTAGCTCGGCCCGCGCGTCACAGCCCAACTCTTCAGCACACCCTTCCATTCGAGGCGGAAATCGTAGTGCAGCCGCGTCGCGTCATGCTTCTGGACGACGAAGGAGAGGCTGTTGCCGCCCTCCTTCGCAGGCCCGGTCTGGTCCGGCTCGGCGGTCCTGGAGAAGTCGCGCCTGGCGCGGTATTCCTTGAGCAGCTCGTCGACTGCAGGCTTCGCCATCTGATCGCCTCGGTCTCTCCGTCACGGCGAATCAATCCGCGCCCGATGCGAAGGTTCCGCGCGCAGCGTCAGAAGCGTCCGCTCTCCTTGAACGCTTCGAGCGTGGCGCGGATATGCTCTGCCGCCGCCTTGACCGGCGCCGCGGCGTCGGGCGCCACCATCATGGCAAGATTGTAGTTGGAGAGTTCCGGCAACCCCTCCTTGGTCCCGAGCGCCACGATATCATCGCCGATGAAGGATTTCGGCAGCGGCGCGACGGCGAGGTCGGCGAGGATCGCCGAGCGCTGGCCGGACGTGTGGGCGCTCATATAGGCGATGCGGTAGGAGCGGCCCTCGCGGCCGAGCGCTTCGAGCGCATTGGCGCGCCATGCGCAGCCCTCCTCCCAGATCGACAGCGGCAGCGGCTCGCGCAGATGCGCCGTCCCGCCCCTGGCGCCACCCCAGACGATCGGCTCCGTCAGCAGGACTTCGGCATCCTGCGGCAGGTTCTGGCAGGACGTGAACAGCGTGATGTCGAGCTGGCGTTCCGCCATCCGCTTGCGCAGGCTGGGGCTCTGGTCGATGACCACGTCGACGGCGACCGAAGGATGCGACTGCGCGAAGCGCTTCAGCACCTGCGGCAGCACGCGCTCGCCATAGTCGTCCGGCGAGCCGAGCCGCACCACGCCGGCGATGTCCGGCACGATGAATTTCGCCACCGCCTCGCGATTGAGGGCCAGCAGCCGGCGCGCATAGCCCATCAGCATCTCGCCGTCCTGCGTCAGCGCCACCGAGCGCGCATCGCGCGAGAAGACCGAGCAGCCCAGCACCTCCTCCAGCTTCTTGATCTGCATCGACACCGCCGAAGGGGTGCGGAAGACGCTGCTCGCGGCAAGCGTGAAGCTGCCGGTCTCGGCGATCGCCACGAAGGTGCGGAGCACGTCGAGATCGAGCAATGGAAGCGGATGGTTGAGCGGTGCATTCATGACGCTTCTCAGTCAATTTTCGTGAATGAATAGATCACTTGATTTCGTTTGATTGAACATGACGCAGCGACCATAGTCAATATCGAGGATCGGCCAGGGCCGCAGCGGACCGGAATCGGGTGGCGGCGGCGGGCGGTCCCGGCGGAAATTCCGCCTCGGCGGGGATTTGGTCAAGGAGCAAGACAATGGGTATGTTCACTGCGGTCAGGAACTATGTCGCGACCCGTCGGGCCGCCTACGCCATCCGCCGGACGGAGAGGCAGGTCAACGCCTTGCCGCCGGAGATCCAGAAGGATATCGGCTGGCGCGGCTTCATACCGGAATGCGGCTACCGGGACGACATAGCGACGTTCGGCCGCCGCCATTGAGCGCGGTCAGGCCAAGCGACGCATGCGTCATGCGCATGGCAGGTAATCTGCAAATGCATGGCGCACCACGAAAGACGGTAAGTATCCGGAATCGCTATGATTTCAGGCATTGGAGCCTGCTCCGCACGGATCCCGTGTCGTTTTTGACCATGGAGCGCTTCGCTTTTGCCGTATCTGCGGTTCCCGGCCGTCCCTATATGACAAGCATCAAACGGCAAGTCCCGGACGATGGTGCCGGGTTCCGTGTGAAGCAACCGTTTTTGCATGGAGAACTGTCATGAAATTCCTTCCCAAGCTCTTCAAAATCGAGCGCCGCGTCAACCTGACCACCACGCTCGAGCGCCAGCGCCTCGGCCGCACCATGCCGGGCCAGACCGGCGCGCTGGCCGGCTCGCGGTTCGGCTTCATCATCAACTGACGCGAAGCCGGCCCGAACCAGCCTTCCGAACATGGCCGCCGCGGGAAACCGCGGCGGTTTCTGCTTGTCGGCGCGCCGGCAAAGCTTGCGGGCAAAATAGTTTTCTGATTGCGCCCTGGCACCCCATTGACACCTAAAGGTTTTTTTGATGACGCTTTGCTGATCGCGACATGAATGCGTGCGGCGGGGAGGCTTCGTTGAACGCCAGGAACCAGGTCAGACGCTCGATCGTCTTCTTTCTCGTCCCCGACTTCACCATGATCGCCTTCGCGACGGCGCTCGAGCCCCTGCGGGCGGCGAACCGCATGCTCGGCCACGAGGCCTATCAGTGGCGGCTGGCGAGCTACGACGGGCGCGCCGTGCGGGCCTCGAACGGCGTCGAATGCGCCGTCGACACATCGCTGGAGGAGGAGCGCCGCAAGATGATCGGCGCCGACCGGCCGTCGATGGTCATCGTCTGCTCCGGCCTCAATATCGAGCGCTACCATCAGAAGACGGTGCTGGCCTGGCTGCGCGAGGAATACAATCGCGGCGTGGCGATCGGCGGCCTGTGCACCGGCGCCCATGTGCTTGCCAGCGCCGGGCTGCTGTCCAACCGCCGCTGCGCGATCCACTGGGAGAACCTGCCGGGCTTCGCCGAAGCCTTTCCGAAGGCCAACGTCTTCGCCGATCTGTTCGAGGTCGACCACAACATCTATACCTGCGCCGGCGGCACCGCCGCGCTCGACATGATGCTCAAGCTGATCGGCGACGATTTCGACGAGAACCTCGTCAACCGCATCTGCGAGCAGGTGCTGACCGACCGCGT
>CAYYZC010000109.1:4621-8967 GCA_964475605.1 uncultured Chelativorans sp. | reverse complement strand
CGATCGGGTCCGCCGAGGGCTCGTCGAAGGCGACGTAATTCACCTGCACGGCGGCATGCTCGTCGCTGAGGATCAGGTTGAAATAGACATTGGCGCCCTGCGGCCGCAATTCGAGGTCGAGCACGACCTCGGGCAGCTCGCTCCACGAGACGCGCGCCTCGCCGCCATGGCCGAGCCGCAGCGTGCCGGGATGGAAATAGAGCTCGGCCGCCGACTCGACGAGATCGGCCACGCTGGCGAACCGCTCGAGCCGCATGAAGGCGATATAGTCCGAGACGTCGATCATCCGGAGCTCGGAGACCACCTCCTTGATGGCCTCCGCCACGATGACCTCGCGCGCCGACGAAAAAGGCTGACGGTTCATTGCACGACCTTACCCGAGGGCCGCGGCGGGTGCTTCTCGTAGACGATGCGCACCAGTTCCGCCACGGCCTGATAGAATTGAGCCGGTATCAGACTATCCACCGAAACTTGACTGTACATGGAGCGCGCGAGGGCCACGTCCTCGAAGACGGGGATCTCGTGCTCCTCGGCGATCTCGCGGATGCGCAGCGCCAGCAGGTCCTGTCCCTTGGCGACGACGACCGGAGCGTCGCTCTCCTCGCGCACATAGCGCAGGGCGATGGCGTAGTGCGTCGGGTTGGCGATCACCAGCGTCGCCTTCGGCACCGCCGAGATCATGCGCTGGCGCGCCCGGTCGCGGGCGAGCGAGCGCATGCGCGCCTTGATGATCGGGTCGCCGTCCGTCTGCTTGAGCTCGTCCTTGACCTCCTGGCGCGTCATGCGCAACTCCTGGCGCCAGTGGAAGCGCGACCACAAGAGGTCGACCACGCCGATGACGACCATGATCAGCGTGATCCAGACGACGACCTGGATCGACAGGTCGCGGATGACTTCGAGGAAGGCTTCGGGCTGTGTCACCATGCCGGAGAGCAGGCGCGTCTGCGCCTCGCGCATGACGAAGACGAGCACGAGGGCCGCCAGCACCAGCTTGCCGATCGACTTGCCGAACTCGACAAACCCCTTGGCCCCGAAGAGACGGCTCCAGCCCTCCTTGAGCGAGATGCGCGAGAGCTTGGGCTGGACGCGGTCGAGGACGAAGCGCGGCACGTTCTGCAGGATCGATGCCGACAGGCCGGCGAAGACGAGCAGCACCATCAGCGTGCCCAGCACCTTGGCGACCTCGAGGAAGACGGCCCGGTAGAGCATGGCCGCGTCGTGCTCGGTCGCCAGCGACCAGTCGTCGGGGCGCTCCAGGAAGGTCCGCAGGAAGCCCGCCAGCTCGAACGCACTCTGCTGGGCGAAGAAGATCAGGAAGGTGAGGATCGCCAGGAAGGAACCGAGGATCGGGACTTCCCTGGCGAAAGGGAGCTGCCCCTTGTCGACCGCATCGCGGATCTTCTTCTCGGTCGGCTCTTCTGTCTTGCTGTCTTTGTCCGGCTTCTCGGACATGGTCTATCCCCGCTGTCCGGAAGAAGGCAGGTGGGCGTCAGGCCGCGCTCTGCATGGCCGGCAGCTCGATCGCGCCGGTCGCGGCAAGGCCGATGGCGGTCGCCGCGATGCGCTTGCGCGCCCGGTGGATCTCTTCCGGCCGGGTGCCGTCGTCCATGATCGTCAGCTCCGATTCGATCATGCGCCGCGAGCGCGCGCCGAGTGCCGAAAGCACCGCCTCGGTGATGTCGGCCGGCGCATCGCGCAGCGCCGTCGTCACCAGCTCGGTCGAGATGCCGTCGAAGAGCGCGACGCGGTCCCTCTGGTCGAGGGCGACGATGTCCTCGAAGGAGAACAGCCGCGCCTTCACCTCGGCGATGCCTTCCGCGCCGCTCGCCTCGAGATCGGCGACGAGCTCGTCGAGCTCGGACTTGTCCATCTCGTTGAGCAGGCTGGCGACGCGCGCCTGGCCGACGGAGACGTCCACTCCCGTCTTTTCGGCGGCGAGGCGGGCACGGAGCTGGTTTTCGAGCAATTGGCGTGCCGCCGGCTGCACCGTGCGCATCGCCAGCATGCGCTTGACGATGTCGCTGCGGGCTTCCTTGGGCATGGTGAGCAGAGCCTTGGCCGCCGGCTGCGAGTCCAGGCTGGACAGCACCAGCGCAATCGTCTGCGGATGCTCCTTCTCGACCAGCGCGCCGAGCTTGGCGGGCTCCATCTCCTCCAGTTCGGGCCAGATCGGCGGCGCCTCCTCGCCGATGAGGGAGGGCTTGCCCCAGCCCATCAGCGCGCTGATCTCCTCCGGGGACAGCGATTCGTTGAGGATGGTGTCCATCTGGTCGCCGGAATCGAGCAGTCCGGCGCCCTCCGTGAACTCCTCTTCGAACTCCGCGACGATGCGCTCGAGGTCGCTTTGCGGAATCGTCTTCAGCTCCCGCGCCGCCTCGATCAGCGCCTTGAGCTCCTCATGTTTGAAGAAACGCAGCAGCCGGCCGGCCGACGGCTTGCCCATCGCGACGAGGATCGCCGCCGCCATCTGGGGTTTCGTTAGCTTGTCGACCAGGTCCATTCCAACGCCGTCTCCGACTCGCGAATGCGCGCACTATACCGATTTTGACGGCTTGGTGGCATCAATGATCTGGGTCAGCTTGATGCCGAAGCGCGAGGGATCGTTCTCCATTACGGTGATCTCGCCGCTGGCGATCTTGCGCCCGTTGACGACCACGTCGACGGTCTCGCCGATGCGCCGGTTGAGGGCGATGACGGACCCCTTCTTCAGCGCCATCAGCTCCGACACCGGCATCTCGGCGCTGCCGAGGATGATCTGGACGTCGACCGGGATGTTCATGATGACGCCGGTGTTCTGGATGCGGGCGCCGGGCAGGATCTCGGCGGCCGGAGCCTTCTCGTCGTCGTCCTCGTCGTCGTGCAGGACGCCGCGCAGCTCCTCGATCGCCTTGTCGAGGTCTTCTTCCTGGATCTCGCCGAATTCCGGAGTGGCCGGCTCCATGTCTCTGCTCCTCAATTTGCGGCTCTTCCGCCCGCCTCAGCGGGTGAGGCCGTCGATGAATTCCTGTCCGGCGTCGAACGGCTCGACGACGCGCACGGTGAAGTTCTGCCCGAGCTTGCCGAACTCGCAATTGAACAGCGTCATGCGCCGTGCCGAGAGCCTGGTGCGCGTCGCGACCTCTTCCGGCAGCTCGATCACATCGCCGACCTTGAGCTCGGTCAGCTCGCCGAGCGTCATCCGGCTCATCGGGATGCTCGCCTCGACCCTGACCGAGGAGCGCATGATTTCCTCGCCGAAGCGCTCGGTCCAGGCGGTGTCCTCCTCCGCCGCCTCGCCGCCGGCGACCGCGTCGCCGCGATGGGCGATCAGCACGCGCTGCGGCATCATCACCACGAACCGGCCCGTGCCCGAAGGCGCCTTCATCGTGAAGCCGAGCCGCACGCCGGGACCGTCGCGGATGATCAGCTTCTTGAGCGCCTTGCCGGTCACCGCCGGCTGCATCGGGAACTTGATCGTCAGCGCCCGCGGGCCCGAGCCGTTGAGCGCCTTGGCGGTCGCTTCGAAGACGACGGAAGCCAGTTCCAGCTCGATCGAGGAAAGCTCGCGTTCGATCGGCGTCACCGGCAGGTCGGGATCGCCGCCGAAGAGAGCACTGATCAGCAGCGCCACGGCGCCGGCATCGGCGATGAGCATCAGCGCATCGGGCGAGGTCGCCGAGGACGCGACGACGAGCACGTCATTGTCGATGCCGTCGCGCTTGGCCTCCGAAAGCCGCGCCAGCTCGACCGCCTCCAGCTCGAGCTCGATCGGATAGGAGACCTGCTCGTTGAGGCTTTCGCGGATGGCCGGCAGCGCCCGCACGGCGAGCGCGCGCGCCGTCTTGACGATATGGCCGGGATCGCCGGTGTCGCCGAGCAGGCGCTCGACGATCAGGTTGCGTTGTTCGAGGTTCTCGCTGGCTGTGGTCATCTGGGCGTCAGGCCGCCTTCCTCGCCTCGCCGGCGTTGAGCGTGCTCTGCTCGACCGCATCGATGGAGGGGCGGTCGTAGGAGGAGATCGTCTTGCGGCCGAACTCCAGCGCCACCTGCGGCAGCGAGCCGTTCATATAGGCGAGAAGCGTCTGCTTCACGATCACGTAGAGGCGGTTCTTCTTCTCGCGCACCATCTTCACCTTGACGGCGATCGGACCGACGACGGCGTAGCTCAGGAAGATGCCGAGAAAGGTTCCGACCAGCGCGGCGCCGACCAGTCCGCCGAGGATCTCGGGCGACTGGTCGATGGCGCCCATCGCCTTGATGACGCCGAGCACGGCGGCCACGATGCCGAGAGCCGGAAACGCATCGCCCAGCGTGCTGAGGGCGTGATACGTCTTCATCTTGTCGTGCTTGATGGTCTGGATCTCCTC
>CAYYZC010000109.1:0-4611 GCA_964475605.1 uncultured Chelativorans sp. | reverse complement strand
CGATCTCGAAGGGCCGCGCATTGCCGATGATGATGATGCGGCAATAGTCGCAGATGAAATAGGTCAGGTCGCGGTTCTTCAGCACCGTCGGAAAGGCCCGGAAGATCGAGGATTCGTCCGGGTTGTCGATATGGGCCTCGACCTCGTTGCGCGACTTGGTGCGCAGTTCGCGCATCAGGCTGTGGAGCACGCCGAGCGTCTCCAGATAGTCCTGCTCCTTCGGCACCTGGTGGAGGAAGGCTTCCTTGAACGCCTTGCCGGTGTCCTTCACGATCGACAGCGGATTGGCGATCAGATAGGCGCCGACGCCCGCCCCGCCGATGATGACCAGTTCCCAGGGCTGCATCAGCACGTCGAGATGGCCGCCCATGGCCATGAAGCCGCCCAGCACGCAGCCGACGATGACGACGAATCCGATCAGAATACCCAAAAGCCTGCCCTCGCTGCGTGGAGCCCGGGTTCCGGGTTAGCGCCCATGCCTTGCGCGAGGCTTGACCGGCCGCATCCGCGAAACGCTCCGCGGTTCAGTTTCGCGCAAGCATTTGCGGCTAATCATGGAGGATCAGCGGACCGGAGGCGGGGTTGATCAGCACATATCTGAACTATCAGATCCTGACACGGGATCTGGGCAGGTCGCTCCAGCGCGTCGAGCAGCAGCCGATGGTGCAGCGGGAGACCGAGTATTATCTCGAGAACATCACCAAGGTGACGACGGCCGAAGAGTTCGTCAACGACTACCGCCTGTTCAACTACGCCATGCGGGCGCACGGGCTGGAGGACATGGCCTACGCCAAGGCCTTCATGCTGAAGGCGCTGGAGGAAGGCGTGAGCGATCCTGACGCTTTCGCCAACAAGCTGACCGACAAGCGGTATGCCGAATTCGTGCGCAGCTTCAATTTCGAGAAGCACGGCACGGAAGCGACGACCTACAACCTGGCCAACAAGGGAACGACGGACAACTATCTGCTCAAGGTGATAGGCCGGCCCGCCGAGGCCGACCTGGACGAATCCGAATATTACGCGGCCAATATCGGGCAGGTGAAGTCCATCGACGATCTGCTGGCGAACGAGCGCCTGCTGAACTACGCGCTGGAGGCGGTCGGGCTGGAGCATTTCCATATCCGCAAGGACCTGATCCGCCAGATGCTGGAAGGCGGCGTCGCGGATGTCGACAGCCCGGCCTATACCGCCGACAACCCGGCATGGGTCAAGCTCGTCAGCTCGTTCAACTTCGTCGAGCTCGGCGAGGATGCGACCATCTACAATCCGGCCAACCAGGGCACTGTCGCGCTCTATCTCGATCGGGTGGCACCCGACGGCAATCCGGGCGCCGACGATCTCGCCGAGACCGACTACTATTCGCAGAACATCGGCGACGTGAAGACGATCGATCAGCTTCTGGCCGACGGGCGTCTCCTCTCCTATGCACTGCAGGCGTTCGAGCTGGAGGACCAGATCGGGGACAAGGCGCTGCTGCGGGAGATGCTGGAGGGCGGCGCCAGCCGGGCCAGCAGCCCGGCCAATACGCATGAGAACGAGAACTGGGCGCGCTTCGTCGGCGCCTTCGACTTCTATCGCCGCGGCGCAGATGCGACGACCTACAATCCCGCCAACCAGGGAATGACCAACCTCTACCTCCAGAAGGCCGTCCCTGCCGGCGAGGTCGCAAAGGAATATCTGGTCGAGACGGAGTTCTACGCCGGGAACATCGGCACCGTGAAATCCATCGACCAGTTCCTTCAGGAGGAACGCCTGCTGGGCTTCGCGCTCAGGGCCTACGGCCTGGAAGGGTTCGCCGACGACCTCACCCTGATCCGCCGGATGCTGGAAGGCGGGATAAAGAACGCCGAGAGCCCGGCCAACACGCATGAGAACGAGGCTTGGGCAGACTTCGTCGAAGCGTTCAACTTCGCCGAGTTGGGAGAGGATACGACGACCTACAATCCGGCCCAGCAGCCGGCGGTCGACAAGTTCATCCGCCAGACGCTCGAACAGGATGCCGGCCAGCAGAACGAAGGCGTGCGCCTCGCCCTCTATTTCGAGCGCATGGGTCCCGGCATCACCAATGCCTACGCGATCCTTGCCGACGAGGCGCTCAGCCAGGTCGTGCGGACCGCGCTCGGCATTCCCCCGGAGACCGCGCAGATCGACATCGACAAGCAGGCGAGGCTGATCGAATCCAAGCTCGACTTCGCCGATTTCCAGGATCCGGAGAAGCTGTCGAAGTTCATCAACCGCTTCACGACGCTTTGGGACATCGAGAATCCGAGCTCGTCCGCGCAATCCTCGATCGCCCAGCTTTTCCAGCCGATCCAGTTCGGCATCTCTCCCGATACGCTGATGGCGATCGCCAATCTCAAGCGCTGAGGTCTTTCAGGTGCAGTCAGGAATCTACGTCTCGCTGTCGTCGCAACTGGCGCTCGATCGCCGCCTGACGACGATCGCCGACAATGTCGCCAATGTGAACACGGTCGGCTTCCGGGCCACGGAGGTGAAGTTCGAGGATCTGGTGAGCGGACTCGGCGAGCAGTCGGTCGCCTTCGTGTCGCCCGGCGAGACCTATATGCCGCAGCAGCACGGCGCCATGCGCGAGACCGGCAATTCGTTCGATTTCGCCGTCAAGGGCGATGCCTGGTTCTCCATCGAGACGCCTGCCGGCCCCGTCATGACGCGCGACGGGCGCTTCACCATGCTGCCGACCGGCGAGCTTGTCTCCATCGAGGGCTATCCGGTGCTCGATGCCGGCGGCGCCCCGCTGGTGCTCGATCCGCAGGGCGGCGCGCCCGAGGTCGGCGCCGACGGCGCGCTGCATCAGGACGGCCAGCAGATCGGCGCCATCGGCCTGTTCCAGTTCCAGCCCGGCGTCAACTTCACCCGCTACGGCAACTCCGGCATCGTGCCCTTCGGCCAGCCCGAGCCCATCGTCGACCGCGTCGACGTCGGCATCGCGCAAGGGTTCGTGGAGGAATCCAACGTCAACCCGGTGCTCGAGATCACCAAGCTGATCCAGCTCCAGCGGACCTTCGAATATGTGACGTCGCTCATCAAGGACAGCGAGAACGCGCTTGACCGGGCCATCGACACGCTCGGCCCGCGCTGATCATGGAGGGCGCTCCGCTTCCGGTTGCCGCAGCCGAGGCTCCGCCGGTGCGCGAGACCGTGCTCGACGTGCTGGAGAACGTCCATCAGGGCTTCGTCTCCGAGCGCGGCCTTGTCAGGCGCGGCGGGCGTATCGGCGAGGTCACGCCGACCCATTTCGCGGTACGCGGCCTGTCGGCGGCGGCACGTCTCGGCGATGTCGTCGAGCATCGCTCGTCGGCCGGCAGCCATCACGGCGAGGTGGTGCGCATCACGCCCGACGAGGTCCTCGTCGCGCCCTATGACACCAGCCCCGATGCCGGCATCGGGGACGTCGTGATGATCGGCGCCGAGGTGAGCGCGCCGCCGCATCGAAGCTGGCGCGGACGGGTGATCGACCCGCTCGGGCGCCCGCTCGACGGCAAGGGACCGGCGGCGAAAGGCCCGCCCATGGGCGCCGGTGCTGCACCTTCGGCGATGACGCGCCAGCGCGTCGCGCAAGGGCTTGCGACCGGCGTGCGCGTCGTCGATATCTTCACTCCGCTCTGCTATGGCCAGCGCATGGGCATCTTCGCCGGTTCCGGCGTCGGCAAGTCGACGCTGCTTGCCATGCTGGCCGGCGCCGACGCCTTCGACACCGTCGTCGTCGCCCTCGTCGGCGAGCGCGGCCGCGAGGTCCGCGAGTTCCTCGAAGACACCATCGGCGAGGCGAGCCTCGCCAAGACGGTCGCCGTCGTGGCGACCAGCGATGCCACTGCGATGATGCGCAAGCGCGCACCCGACATGGCGATGCGCGTCGCCGAGTTCTTCCGCGACCGCGGCGACAGGGTGCTGCTGCTGCTCGATTCGATCACCCGCTATGCTCATGCGCTGCGCGAGGTCGCCATCGGCATCGGCGAGCCGCCGGTGGCGCGCGGCTATCCGGCTTCCGTCTTCACCGACCTGCCGAAGCTGCTCGAACGCGCCGGCCCGGGCGTCGACGGCAGCGGCTCGATCACCGCCATCATCTCCGTCCTCGTCGACGGCGACGACCACAACGACCCCATCGCCGATTCCATCCGCGGCATTCTGGACGGCCACATCGTGCTCTCGCGCGCCATCGGCGAGCAGGGCCGCTTCCCCTCCGTCGATCCCCTCGCCTCGATCTCGCGCCTGGCGCCGAAGGTCTGGTCGAAGGAGCAGCGCACGCTGGTCGTCCGGCTGCGCCAGATGATCGGCCGCTTCGAGGACACGCGCGACATCCGCCTACTCGGCGCCTACCAGCCCGGCGCCGATCCCGAGCTCGATGCGGCCGTGCGCCAGGTCCCGCTGATCTACGAGGCGATGATGCAGACGCCGCAGGACGGCGTCTCCGCCGATCCTTTCGGTGATCTCGCCCGGCATCTGAGACCCAAGGAGGCCGCCGGCGATGAAAAAACCGAATGATCCGGTGCCCGCCAGGGACTTCCGGCTTGCCGGCAACCCGCCGTCGAAGCCCGGGAAGCGCCGCGACGGCAGCGACATCGTCATCGCCGGGCTCGGCGTCACGCTCGG
>CAYYZC010000108.1:7172-8981 GCA_964475605.1 uncultured Chelativorans sp. | reverse complement strand
CCGGGCCGAAGGTCTCGTCGCGGAAGATCGCGGCGTCCTCGCCGACATCGGCGAGCACGGTCGGCTCGTAGAACAGGGGACCGGCGGCATGGATGGCGCCGCCGCAGACGAGCCTGGCGCCCCTGGCGAGGGCGTCGGCCACCTGCGCCTGCTGCTTCGCCACCGCACGGTCGTTGATCAGCGGCCCGATATCGGGATCGCCCATCCCCGGCCCGACCCGCAGCTTCCTTACGCGGGCGGCGAAGGCGTCGACGAAGCGCTCATAGACCGGCCGCTCGACATAGATGCGGTTGGCGGCGAGGCAGTCCTGCCCCGAGGTGGCGAATTTCGCCGCGATCGCCTGGTCGACCGCATGGTCGAGATCGCAATCGGCGAAGACGATGAAGGGCGCATGGCCGCCCAGCTCCATCACCAGCCTTTTGATAGTCGCCGCGCTCTGGCTGTAGATCAGCCGGCCGATCTCGGTCGAGCCGGTGAATGAGACGGCGCGGACATGGCGTGCGGCCGTCAGCGCGCCGACGACCTCCGGCGCACGGCCGGTGACGATGTTGAAGACCCCGGCCGGCATGCCGGCGCGCTCGGCGAGCTCCGCCAGCGCCAGCGCCGAGAACGGCGTCTCGGAGGAGGGATGCGCGACGACCGTGCAGCCGGCGGCAAGAGCCGCGGCGGCCTTGCGGGTCAGCATGGCGGCGGGAAAGTTCCACGGCGTGACCAGCGCCGCCACCCCGCAGGGCTGGCGCATCACGCTCATCCCGGCATCGGGCAGGTGCGACGAGACGGACTCGACATTGAGCCGCTTGGCCTCCTCGGCATAGAACTCCACGAAGGAGGCGGCATAGTCGATCTCGCCGCGGGCTTCGGACAGCGGCTTGCCCTGTTCCTGCACCATCAGCACGGCGAGGTCCTCGCGTGCGGCGACGATCAGCTCGAACCAGCGCCGCAGGATCTCGGCGCGCTGCTGCGGCAGCAGTGCCGACCATGCGGGAAAGGCGCGATGCGCCGCGCCGACCGCCTCTTGCGCATCTGTTCCCGTCAGCGCGGGAACGCAGCCGAGCCGCGAGCCGTCCGCCGGGTCGGTGACGTCGATGAAGCCGTTGGCGCTGCCCGCGGTCCATGCGCCGTCGACATAGGCATATTCGCGAAACAGCCGCGGATCGGCGAGGGCGGAGAGCGAGGTCTTCTGGAGCTGTGCAAGCGCGGACATGACGAAAAAGCCTTTTGATGGCGACGAGTCACCGTCATATTGAGGCCGGAGGGGCAGAATGTTCGTCGCTTCTGGAGGGCGTGCGGCAAAGGATCGTTGGCGCAGGAGCGCCGCGGCGATCATTCCTTCGCCGCCTCGCGCGTCAGCAGGTCGAGCGGCAGCCTGCCGCTCGTCTTCACCGGCTTGGTGACGACATAGGTGAAATAGCGCGACAGGCCGACCCGCGCCTCGAGCAGCTCGTCGACCAGCCGCTGATAGGCATCGATGTCGCGGGTGACGATCTGGACGATGTAGTCGAAGCCGCCGCCGACCGCCCAGCAGGCGACGATCTCGTCATGGCGCGCCATCTCGCGCTCGAAGGTCTGGAAATCCTCGGCGCGGTGGCCGCCCAGCTCCACGGCCATGAAGACCACGATGTGCTTGGCGATCTTCTTCAGCGCCACCTCGGCGCGGTAGCCGGTGATGATGCCGGCGCGCTCCAGCTTCTGCAGCCGTTCCCAGCAGGGCGCGGCCGACAGGTTGACGCGCCGCGCCAGCTCGGCCTTCGAGATGCGTCCCTCCTCGCGCAGGATGGCGATGATCCTGAGATCGCGATCGTCGAGCTT
>CAYYZC010000108.1:0-7072 GCA_964475605.1 uncultured Chelativorans sp. | reverse complement strand
GCGCCGGTGCCGGTGAGGTCGCAGATGGTGACGTCGTCGTCCGAGCGGCGGCCGGGGCTGGTGCCGGCGACGATCTGGCCGAGCTCGGGCGGCATGCCGCCATGCCAGACGCCTGCCGCGATGGCGCTGCGCAATTCGCCGAGCGTCTCGCACTGGCTGACCCGGTCGGCGGCATAGAGGTCGGCTGCGGCGAGCGCCTGCGGCTCGATCTCGTTCTTGCCCGCCTGGTCGGAGCCCATGGCGGTGATGTGCAGGCCCGGATGCAGCCAGTCGGCCCTGAGCACCGGCTCCTCGGCCGGCGTGGTGGTGACGACGAGCTGCGATGCAGCGACCAGCCGTGCCGGATCCGCCTCCGCCCGTGCGTCGATGCCGAGCATGGCGGCGATATCGGCGGCGCATCTCTCCGCCTTGGCAGGATCGCGCCCCCAGACCAGCGCCTGCCGGAACGGCCGCACCAGATGCGCCGCCGCCATCTGCAGCCGCGCCTGCACGCCGGTGCCGATGATGCCGGCCGTCTCCACCGTCGCCGGTGCGAGATGGCGTGCGGCGACCGCCCCGGCCGCAGCCGTGCGCATGTCGGTCAAATAGCCATTGTCGAGCAGCAGCGCCTGGACCAGGCCGGTCCGGGCGGAGAACAGGATCATCAGCCCGTTGAGGCTCGGCAGGCCGAGCTTCGGATTGTCGAAGAAGCCGGGGCTGACCTTGATCGCGAACCCCTCGAAGCCGGGAATATAGGCGGTCTTGACGTCGACCTCGCCATTGGCCTCCGGGATCGCCATCGACAGGATCGGCGGCATCACCACGCGTCCCGAGGCGAGCGCGGCGAAGGCCCGCTCGACGACGCCGATCGCGTCGAGATCGAGATGGACGATCCCGCGCAACTCCTTCTCCGTCAACACCGTCACGTCATGCGCCATAGGCCCGTCCCTTCACCGTCACAGCGCCGAGGGCGACATCCTGACCCGTCACGACGGCGGCAAACGACTGCATGTCGACATTGCGGCCGGTCAGTAACGAGACCATGGGCCCGTCGGGCAGGTCGGGCTTGCCGCTCATGAGAGCCGCCGCACCCACCGCTGCTGCCCCTTCGACGACAAGCCGGTCCTCGAAGAAATGCACCTGCATGGCGCGGTAGATATCCTCTTCGCAGACCAGCAGCGTCGCGTCGAGATGGTCGCGGCAGAGCGCGAAGGAATGACGGTTGTCAAGCCCGATCCCGCCCCCCAGCGAGTCGGCCAGGCTCTCGACCTCCTCGACCTCGACCGGCCTGCCCGCCGCAAGCGATTCATGCATCGCCGCGCCCCGGTCCATGCTGATGCCGACGATTCTGATCGACGGCTTGATCGCCTTGGCGGCGAATGCGACGCCGGCCGCCAGCCCGCCGCCGGAAAGCGGCACCAGGATCGCGGCGATGTCGGGCCGTTTCTCCAGCAGCTCGAGCGCGATCGTTCCCTGTCCGGCGATCACCGGCGCATGGTCGAAGGGCGGGATCTCGGCCAGTCCCTCCTCGCGGGCAAGCCGTGTGCTTTCGATCTGCGCCTCGTCCTGGCTGCGGCCGACGATGCGCGTCTCGGCGCCGAGCGCGCGGATGCCCTCGACCTTGGCGCGAGGAACCAGGCTCGACATGCAGATGATCGCGCGCATGCCGCGCAGCCTCGCGGCATAGGCGACGGCGCGGCCGTGATTGCCGGTCGAGCAGCAGGTCACGCCGGTGACGCCGTCGGGCAGCGACCGCACTGCATTGAGCGCCCCGCGCAGCTTGAAGGCCCCCGTCGCCTGCATCGTCTCGAGCTTCAGCAGCACCTCGCGGCCGGCGCGCGCGGTGAGGAAGGGCGAGGGGATCAGCGGCATGTCGTCTGCGATGCCGGCGATGCGCTGCCGTGCGGCGAGGATGTCGGCGAGGGTGATGCTGGACATGGTCAGGCTGAGCCGGAGTATCCTGGCACACCCCCCTCTGTCCTGCCGGACATCTCCCCCTCAAGGGGGGAGATTGGCCGCCCGTTTTGGTTTCGCCAATCACCGACGCTGCACGAAGGGCGGAATGAACGAAGCGAGTAATCTCCCCCCTTGAGGGGGAGATGTCCGGCAGGACAGAGGGGGGTGTGAAGGCACGCCATGCTCGCGACCAGAAAGACCTACCCCGCCTCCTTCACCGCACTCAGGAATTGCTGCGTGCGCTCCCGCTGGGGGTTGCCGAAAAGCTCCTCGGGCGTGCCCTGCTCCTCGATGCGGCCGCTGTAGAAGAAGCAGATGCGATCGGAGATGTCCTTCGCGAACCCCATCTGGTGCGTCACCATGAGCATGGTCAGATTGTGCTCGGAGACGAGCCGCCGGATGACGTTCGTCACCTCGCCGATGACCTCCGGGTCGAGCGCCGAGGTGACCTCGTCGAACAGCATCACCTTGGGCCGCATGGCGAGCGCGCGGGCGATCGCCACGCGCTGCTGCTGGCCGCCCGACAGGCGCGAGGGATGCTGGTCGCGCTTCTCGGCCATGCCGACCATCTCCAGCAATTCCTCGGAGCGCTCGCGCGCCTCCTTCTTCGAGATGCCGAGCACGTGGACGGGGCCTTCCATGCAGTTTTCCAGCGCGGTCATGTGCGGGAACAGGTTGAAGTGCTGGAAGCACATGCCGATCTTCGAGCGCATCCGCCGCAGATGGCGGTTGCTGGCGCGCGTCAGCCCGCCATTGGCGGGCATGTGGGTGAGCGGCTCACCGTCGACATAGACGACGCCGCCATTGATCGTCTCCAGCGTCATCAGCATCCGGAGCACCGTGGTCTTGCCCGAGCCGGATGGGCCGATGATGGTGACCATCTCGCCCTCGGCGACGTCGAGGTCGAGCGAATCCAGCACGACCAGGCTGCCATAACGCTTGGTGACCTTCTTGAAGCTCACCATCGGCACGTTTTCGCCGTCCAGCGTGAGCGGGAAGTCCGTGAGAATTTCGTTCGTCATCAGCTCAGTCCCAGTTTCCTGCGAACCCAGGCTTCGAAGGTGCGAATGCCGGCCGCGGTAGGCAGCGAGATCACCAGGAAGATGACGCCGACCAGCGTGTAGGGCTCCAGATAGCGATAGGTTTCCGAACCGATCGCGGTGGCGGTGTGCATCAGCTCGGCAACGCCGATGACCGACAGCATCGGCGTATCCTTGAAGATGCCGACCAGATAGTTGCCCATGCCGGCCAGCGACGGCGGCAGGGCCTGCGGGATGATGACCCGGAAATAGGTCCGGGCGGTAGACAGATTGAGCGACGTCGCCGCCTCCCACTGACCCTTCGGCACACTCTCCAGGCCGCCGCGATAGACCTCCGACAGATACGAGGCGTAGTGCAGGCCGATCGCGATCATGCCTGCGGTCCATGGCGACAGCCGGATGCCGAATTGCGGGCCGACATAGAAGACGAAGAATATCTGCAGCACCAGCGGCGTCGAGCGGATGAACTCGACCGCCTCCCTCACCGTCATGGTCAGCGCCCGGTAGGGCGTGCGCTGCGCGAGCGCGAAGACGAGCCCGAGCACGACGGCGAGCGCGTAGCCCAGGATCGCCGCCATCAGCGTGTTGCCGGTAGCCACGATCAGGCGGGGCAGGATTTCCCAGGTGAAGTCCCAGCGCCAGTCGAACATGGCTCAGGCCCTCCCCAGCTTGCGCGTCATGAAGCGTTCCAGCCAGCGCATGAACGGCGTGAGCATGAAGCGCGCGAGGATGTAGTAGATGATCAGCGCGGTGCCGAAGGCCTGGGCCGACATGAAGGTCGTGCCGTTGATCTGCTTGGCCTGGAACATCAGGTCGGTGACCGCGATCAGCGCGACCAGCGCGGTGCCTTTCAGGAGCTCGATCAGGAGGTTGCCCCAGGGCGGCAGCATGATGAGCAGCGCCTGCGGCAGGATCACCCGCAGCATGCGCTTTGCCGGCGACATGTTGAGCGCCACCGCCGCCTCCCATTGCCCTTTGGGCACGGACAGGATCGCGCCGCGCACGAGCTCGGCCCCATAGGCTCCGAGGTTCATGCCGACGGCGACGAAGCCGGCGGTGAACTTGTCGAGCGTGATCCCGAACAGCGGCAGGACGAAGAAGATCCAGAAGAGCTGCACCAGAAGCGAGGTGCCGCGGAAGATCTCGATATAGACCGTCGCCGTGCTCCGCACGAGCAGATTGGGCGACAGCCGCATCAGCCCCGCCGCCAGCGCGATCGCCACCGCCAGAAACGTGGCGAGAACGGTCAGCACGATGGTGACCAGCGTGCCGCTGAGGATCAGGTCGCCATACTGGCCGAGAAACTCGAAATAGGACATGCCGCTCAGACCTTCCCCTCAAGGCCACGAAGGCTGAAAGCAGACGCCCGGCTATGGAGCGCGCCCGCGAAAAGCGGCGGACCGGCTGTCCGGTCCGCCGCGCCGTTATGTTATCGGTTGGCGCAGACCCATTCCGTCGTCTTGTCGCCCGGCAGCGAGGCTTCCCCGTAGCCATATTCGGCGACCGCCGTCATCATATCCTCCGAGCCCAGATACTCGGCCAGAGCGGCGTTGAACTTGTCGAGGAAGTCCTGGTCCTGGTCGCGGAAGCCGATGCCGGCCCAGTTGACAGCGTCTTCCGGCATTTCACCGGGATCCGTCACCTCGACGGCGCCGTCGGAGCTGTCGGCGAGCTGCTTCATGGTGAAGTAGGTGCCTGCTCCGGCATCGGCGCGGCCGGCCCGGACGGCGGCGAGGATCTCGGTCGGGCCGGGCACGATCATGATGTTGCTCTCGGCCAGGCCGGCGGCCTTTGCCCCCTCGATGTTCGAATAGCCGGCGCCGGTCACCATGACGGAATCGCTCTCCACGAGGCTCTCGTAATTGCCGATCCCCTTGGGATTGCCAGGCGCGACGATGAAGGCGTCGCCGACGCTGGCGATCGGCTCGGAGAAGGCGATGTTCTCGCAGCGGCTGGCCAGGATGTTCATGCCGCCGGTGATGATGTCGAAGCGGCCCGCATTGAGGCCGGGAATGAGACCGCCCCATTCCGTCTGGACGGGCTCGATCTCTTCATGACCCATCTGCTTCAGGACGCCGATGGTGATGACGTTGACGAAGCCCCGGGGGCCGCCATCCTCGCCCGGATAGGCGAACGGTATCTCGTTGGCAAAGCCGATGCGGATAGGATCGCCCGCCTCGATCCGGTCCGTCAGCGGGCCGGCATTCGCCGCCACGGCGCCCATCGCCAAGGCTCCGATACCCGCCGCCAGCATGGTCTTCAGCATGTCGATTTTCATGGTCACTCCCCTGTTTCGGATTCAACGGCATCAATATGCTTCTTGTGTTGTGCACAACACCAGCAGCCAGGAAGTGTGTCAACGAAATTTTGGCTGTGGCGATCGCGATAGCCACTATCCAACGGGCGTTGCGATAAATAGATGTACACAAATGGCCGCGCAGGGGAGCCGAGGCGGCGTTTCCATCGGAGGGGGACATGCCCGCACCGCAACTGCCGTTCAGCCAGCAGGAATATTCACGCCGCCTCGCCAAGGTCCGCCGGGCGATGGAGGAGAAGGGCATCGACGTCCTCTTCATCGAGGACCCGTCCAACATGGCCTGGCTCACCGGCTACGACGGCTGGTCGTTCTACGTTCATCAGGGCGTGATCGTCTTTCACGACGAGGACCCGATCTGGTGGGGGCGCTCGCAGGACGCGAACGGCGCGGTGAGGACCGTCTACATGGCCGACGAGCGCGTCGTCGGCTATCCCGATCACTACGTGCAGTCGACCAGGATCCATCCGATGGAGACCCTGGCGGAGATCATCCGCGCCCATGGCTACGGCGCCAAGCGGGTCGGGCTCGAGCTGGAGAACTACTATTTCTCCGCCAAGGCCTTCCTCGTGCTGCAGAAGGAGCTGCCCGACGCGGAGCTGGTCGACGCCACCGCGCTGGTCAACTGGCAGCGCGCCGTCAAGTCGGACGAGGAGATCGTCTTCATGCGCCGGGCGGCGCGCATCTCGGAGAAGATCGTCGACGGCATCATGGAGCGCGTGGCGCCGGGCCTGAAGAAGAACGACCTCGTTGCCGAGATCTATGGCGATGCGCTGCGCGGGGTCGACGACGACTGGGGCGAATATCCGGCGATTGTGCCGCTGCTGCCGAGCGGCTCCGACGCGGCGGCGCCGCATCTGACCTGGGATGGACGCCGCTTCGAGAAGGACCAGGCGACCTTCTTCGAGATCGCCGGCTGCTATCGCCGCTATCACGTGCCGTTCTGCCGGACGGTCTTCCTCGGCAAGCCGCCGCAATATCTGGTCGAGGCCGAAAAGGCGCTGGCCGAAGGGCTGGAGGCAGGGCTGGAGGCCGCTCGCCCCGGCAACCGCGCCGGCGACGTCGCCGATGCGCTCTATCGCTCGCTGGAGAAAGCCGGCATCGAGCGCGACGGGCGCTGCGGCTATCCGATCGGCCTCTCCTATCCGCCGGACTGGGGCGAGCGCACGATCTCCTTCCGGCGCGAGGACGATACGGTGCTGGAGGCGGGCATGACGTTCCACTTCATGCCCGGCCTGTGGATGAACGACTGGGGCCTCGAGATCACCGAGAGCGTGCTGATCCGCGAGACCGGCCCGGCCGAATGCCTCTGCGACAGGCCGCGCAAGCTGTTCGTCAAGGACTGAGCGCCGATGACATCGCTTGCGCGCACGAGCGACATACTCGGCGAGCTGATCGCTTTCCCGACCGTTTCGGCCGAAGGCAATCTGGAGCTCATCACCTATGCCGCCGACCTGCTGAGCAGCGCGGGGGCGAGATTGTCGGTATCGCGCGACGAGTCCGGCACCAAGGCCAACCTCTTCGCCACGCTCGGGCCGGATCGCGACGGCGGCATCGTGCTTTCCGGCCACACCGACGTCGTCCCGGTCGAGGGGCAGGACTGGACCAGCGACCCTTTCGCCATGGTCGAGCGCCAGGGCCGGCTCTATGGCCGCGGCGCCTGCGACATGAAGGGCTTCATCGCCGCCTGCCTTGCCGCCGCCCCAGGCTTCGCCGAATGCGAGCTTCGCCGCCCGCTCCACTTCGCCTTCACCTATGACGAGGAGATCGGCTGCTTCGGCGC
>CAYYZC010000107.1:2644-9069 GCA_964475605.1 uncultured Chelativorans sp. | reverse complement strand
TGGTCGGGCTCGATGTTCGAATATCTGATGCCGCCGCTGGTGATGAAGGAGCCGCTCGGCGGCATCCTCAACCAGTCGAACATGCTGATCATCAAGCGCCAGATCAGCTATGCCAGGTCCAAGGGCATCCCCTGGGGTATCTCCGAATCGGCCTACAACGCCCGCGACCGCGAGATGACCTATCAGTACACCAATTTCGGCGTACCGGGGCTCGGCCTCAAGCGCGGCCTGTCGGAAAACCTCGTCGTCGCGCCCTATGCGACGCTGCTCGCCGCGCAGTTCCGGCCGGCCGCGGCAGTGGAGAACCTGAAGCGCCTCGCGGAGATCGGCGCGCTCGGCGCCTACGGATATCACGACGCGATCGACTTCACACCGGAACGCCTGCCGGCCGGCGCGCGCCATGTCGTCGTCGCCAATTTCATGGCGCACCACACCGGCATGTCGATCGTCGCCGTCGCCAACGCGGTCTTCGAAGGCGTCATGCGCGACCGCTTCCATGCCGACCCGGTGATCGAGGCGGCCGAGCTCCTGCTGCAGGAGAAGGCGCCGCGCCAGATCCCCGTCACCGCGCTTCACAAGGAGGAGCCCGGACACGCCCTTCGCGCCACGCTGGAGGAAAACCCCGACCTGCGGGTCGTCACCGATCCGGCCAACTCGCTTGTCGCGACCAGCCTGCTCTCCAACGGTCACTATCATCTGATGGTGACGGCCGCCGGCAACGGCTACAGCCGCTATCGCGACGTCGCGCTGACGAGATGGCCGGCCGATCCGAGCGAGGACCGTTCGGGATCGTTCCTGTTCCTCACCGACCGCCAGACCGGCGAATGGTGGTCCTCGACCGCCTCTCCCAAAACGGCGCCGGATGAAACCACGCGCACCGTCTTCGCCGACGACAAGGCGAGCTTCTTCAAGAGCGTCCGGACCCTCCACAGCGAGGTGGAATGCATCGTCGCCTCCGAATGCGAGGGCGAGGCGAGGCGCATCACCATCGTCAACAGCGGCACGACCGAGCGGCTGATCGACGTCACCTCCTTCGCCGAGATCGCGCTTGCGACCGAGGCGGCGGATGCCGCCCATCCGGCCTTCTCGAAGATGTTCGTCAGGACGGCGATCTCGCCCGACCGCCGTTGCATCATCGCCAGGCGCCAGGTGCGCTCGGCCGGCGAGCCGGCATTCGCGCTGGCGCATTTCGTCACCGCCGCACATGGCATCATCCGCGGTGCGGAGGCCGAGACCGACCGCCGCAGGTTCATCGGCCGCGGGCGTTCCATCGTCGACCCGGCCGCCTTCGATCACGATGTCGCCCTTTCTTGCAGCGACGGCTTCACCCTCGACCCGGTCGCGGCGCTCCGGTGCAGCATCCGCATCGCGCCGGGCAAGAAGGTCGGTCTGACGTTCTGGACCGTCGTCGCCGATTCCGAGGCCGAGGCCGAGGCGCTGGTCGAGCGGCTCTCCCATCACGAGGCGTTCGACCGCGAGGCGATGCTCGCCTGGACCCGCTCGCAGGTGCAGACACGCCATTGCGGCATGAGCCTCGCAGAGGCTGCGGGCGTCCAGCGCCTGGCGCGCTACCTGATCTATCCTCATGCAGCCCTGCGCGCCCAGGCAGACACCATCGCCGCCGGTCTCGGCCGCCAGTCGGCTCTTTGGCCGACCGCCATTTCGGGCGATTTCCCGATCTTCGCGCTGCGCATCGCCGATGTCGCCGATCTCGAAACCGTCGCCCATGCGCTGCGCATGCAGGAATATATGCGCGCCCGCGGCCTCGTAGCCGATTTCGTTGTCGTCAACGAGCAGGCCGCATCCTACGTTCAGGATCTCCAGCACGGCATCGAGCTCCTGTGCGAGAACAGCCGCCTGCGCGGCAAGGAGCAGGGTCCGCGCCAGCACATCTTCGCGGTGCGCCGCGACCTGATGGACCATGAGACCTACCGCACGCTGATCGCCGCCGCGCGCGTCGTGCTGCATGCCCGCAACGGCCGCATCATCGACCAGATCGTCCGCGCCGAAGCGCATCTGCTGGAAGAGCGCGCATCGACCCCTGCCCTGCCCCCGAAACCACCCGCGAAAACCAGAGACCGGCCGGCCGGCGAGGCGCAGGGCTCCGACCTCGCCTTCTGGAACGGCTTCGGCGGCTTCGACCGCGACTGCCACGACTATGTCGTCCGGCTGACGGGGGACGACGTCACGCCGCATCCCTGGATCAACGTCGTCGCCAACCGTGATTTCGGCCTCCACGTCTCCGCCGAAGGCGCAGGCTTCACCTGGAGCCGCAACAGCCGCGATTTCCAGCTCACGCCGTGGAGCAACGACCCGGTCGGCAACCGCCCCGGCGAGGCGATCTACATCCATGACCGCGATTCCGGCGAGGCTTTCGCACCGGTCGCCTGCGTGCTGCGCGATGCTGCGGTGACCTACGAGGCGCGGCACGCCGCCGGCGTCTCGCGTTTCTCGGCCGAACGCGGCGACCTGTCGATGGAGCTGACCCAGCTCGTCGACCCGGACGATCCGGTCAAGATCTCTGCTCTGTCGCTGCGCAATCGCGGCAAGGCGCCGCTGCGCCTGCGGATCTATGCCTGTGCGGAATGGGTGCTCGGCAGCAATCGCGCCCGTACCGCTCCCACCGTCGTCCCGGCTCACGACGCCGCGAGTTCGCTTCTCATGGCGCGCAATCCCTACAGCCTCGACCATTCCGACCGCACCGCCTTCATGGCATCGAGCGGCGCCGACACCGGCGTCACCTGCAGCCGCGCCGAATTCATCGGCAGCGGCGACATGACCGCTCCCGGCGCGGTCGTCGCCGGATTGCCGCTTTCGGGCCGCGTCGAAGCGGGCGACGACCCTTGCGCGGCGATGGCCTGCGATGTCGAGATCGCCGCCGGCGGGACGGCGGAGCTGCGTTTCCTCCTCGGCGACGCGTCGTCGGAGGCAGAGGCGCGCGAGCTCGCCGCCCGACACCTGGATATCCCGCTCGCCGAGCGGCTCGCCGCCAACGACGAACATTGGAACGGCTTCTTCGCGACATTGTCGGTGAAGACCCCCGACGCGGCCTTCGACCATGTCGTCAATCGCTGGCTGCCCTACCAGGCGCTCGCCTGCCGCATCCGCGCCCGCGCGGCCTTCTACCAGGCGAGCGGCGCCTACGGCTTCCGCGACCAGCTTCAGGACACGCTGTCGCTGCTGCTGCACGATCCCGATCTCGCCCGCGAGCAGATCCTGAACGCCGCCTCGCGCCAGTTCGTGGAAGGCGACGTCCAGCATTGGTGGCTGCCGCGCAGCGGCGCCGGCGTTCGCACCCGGATCTCCGACGATGTCGTCTGGCTCGGCTACGCCGCGCATCGCTATATCGAGGTCACCGGCGACGAGGCGATCCTCGACGCGGAGATTCCCTTCATCGAAGGTCCGGCCTTGAAGGAAGGCGAGCACGACGCCTTCTTCGAGCCGGAGCGGACCGGCGAGGCCGCCAGCCTGCTCGAACATTGCGCGCGCGCCCTCGATCTCGCCATCGAGCGCACCGGCGCCGGCGGCCTGCCGCTGATCCTCGGCGGCGACTGGAACGACGGCATGAACCGCGTCGGCGAGGAAGGGCGCGGCGAGAGCGTCTGGCTCGGCTGGTTCCTGCTCAAGACGCTGCGCGATCTGATCCCGGTCGCGGAAGCCCGCGGTCTCGCCGCGCGGGTGAAGAAATGGCGTCGACATGCCGACCGGCTGAAGAAGGCGCTCGAGGAGGCCGGCTGGGACGGTGCGTGGTATCGTCGCGACAGCTTCGACGACGGAACGCCGCTCGGGTCGAAGGAAGCGGAGGAATGCCGGATCGATTCCATCGCCCAGTCATGGGCGGTGCTGTCGGGCGCCGGCGACCCGGAGCGCTGCGCGACGGCTATCGACAATGCGCTCGAAATGCTCACCGACCGCGAGGCGGGCATCTTCAAGCTGTTCACGCCGCCCTTCGAGACCTCCCCGAAGGACCCCGGCTACATCAAGAGCTACCCGCCCGGCGTGCGCGAGAATGGCGGCCAGTACACCCATGCCGCGACCTGGATGGTGCTGGCGCTGGCGCAGATGGGCCGCAACGACGACGCCTATCGGCTCTTCTCGATGCTCAATCCTGTCAACCACGCGCTCGACCGCGAAGCGGCGGAGCGCTACCGCGTCGAGCCCTATGTCGTCGCGGCGGACGTCTATGCCGGGCCGGGCCGCGACGGGCGCGGCGGCTGGACCTGGTACACCGGCTCGGCCGGCTGGCTCTATCGCGCCGCGGTCGAGGGCATTCTCGGCGTCGACAAGCGCGGCGAGCGGCTGCACCTCAAGCCGAATCTCCCCGGCGACTGGCCCGGTTTCGAGATGCGCATGCGCTTCGGCGACGCGAATTACGACATCGAGGTCAGGCGCGGGAGTGCGCCGGGCGTGACGGTCGACGGGCGGCCGCAGCAGGACGGAATCGAGCTCGATCGATGCGGGTCGCACCGCGTCGTCGTGACCGTCGCCTGAGTAAGCAGTTCCTCACGTAAGCTTTCGGGCCGTCGTGAATCTTGTAGGGCAGCGAAACGTTGAACGCATCATTTGACCATTGTTGTGCGTTGCTCCTGCGCATCGATGTCAATTCGAGTGCGGCGCACAAAACCGCGTTAGAGGTATCCGTTTGTCGCTTTGGGAAGTCTACTGGCGAGCGCTGAGCTATCTCGCTCCCGACCGCCACCGCGTTCTGGTGATCAGCACCGCCAATGTGCTGCTCGCTGCCGTCGCCATTCTTGAGCCGATCCTGTTCGGGCGCATCATCGATGCGATCGCCGGCCACAGCGACATCTTCACGCCAGTCGTGTTGTGGGCGGGCCTCGGCATCTTCAACATCGTCGCCTTCGTGCTCGTCGCGCGCGGCGCCGACCGCCTCGCCCATGCCAGCAGGGCCAGGGTGATCACCGATTCCTTCGAGAAGGTGATGACCATGCCGCTGGCCTGGCATCAGCGGCGCGGCACGTCGAGCGCCCTGCACACGCTGCTGCGCGCCTCCGAGGCGCTGTTCGGCCTGTGGCTCGAATTCATGCGCCAACATCTGGCGACGGCGGTGGCGCTGCTGCTGCTCGTCCCCACGGCGCTGACCCTCGACCTGCGCATGTCGGCGGTGCTGGCGATGCTCGGCGTGCTCTACATCACCATCAACCGGCTGGTGATGCGCAAGACCAAGCAGGGCCAGCGCGTCGTCGAGACCCACCACCAGGCCGTCTTCTCGCATATCAGCGATTCGGTGAGCAACGTGTCGGTGCTGCAGAGCTACGGCCGCGTCGCGCAGGAGACGCAGCGTCTGCGCAGCCTCACCGGCTCGCTGATCGACGCGCAATATCCGGTGCTCGACTGGTGGGCGCTGGCAAGCGGGCTGCACCGCCTCTCCTCGACCATCTCGATGATCGCCGTCATCGTCATCGGCGCCTTTCTCGTCACCAATGGCGAGCTGCGCATCGGCGACATCGTCGCCTTCACCGGCTTCGCGACGCTGCTGATCAGTCGCCTCGAGCAGATCACCGGCTTCGTCAACCAGGTCTTCGAATCGCGCGCCCGGCTGGAGGAATTCTATCGCCTCGAAGATGCCGCCACCGACCGCAGCGAGCCCGACAATGCGATCGATCTCACCCATGTCCGCGGCGACGTGACCTTCGACCAGGTCTGCTTCCGCTTCCCCAATTCCGGGCTCGGCGTCCAGGATATCTCCTTCCATATCCCCGCCGGCAGGACGGTCGCCATCGTCGGGCCGACGGGAGCCGGCAAGACCACCCTGATCAACCTGCTCCAGCGCGTGCACGACCCGGTCTCCGGCGAGATCCGCGTCGACGGCATCGATACGCGCCGCATCGCCCGCGCCTCGCTGCGCAGCCACATCGCGACCGTGTTCCAGGATGCCGGCCTGCTCGACCGCTCGATCGAGGAGAACATCCGCATCGGCCGCGAATTCGCCGGCTATGAGGACGTGCATGCGGCAGCGACCGCGGCAGCCGCCCACGACTTCATCCTCGCCAAGAGCGAAGGCTACGACACCCGCGCCGGCGAGCGCGGCGGCCAGCTCTCCGGCGGCGAGCGCCAGCGCATCGCGATCGCCCGCGCCGTGCTGAAGGACGCGCCCGTCCTCGTCCTCGACGAGGCGACCAGCGCGCTCGACGTCGAGACGGAGGAGAAGGTCAAGGCGGCGATCGACCGCCTGCGCGCCCACCGCACGACGTTCGTGATCGCCCACCGCCTCAGCACGGTCCGCGACGCCGACATTGTCATCTTCATGGATGGCGGGCGGATCGTGGAGATGGGTTCGTTCACCGAGCTCGCCACGCGCGGCGGACGCTTCTCGACGCTGCTGCGCGCCGGCGGCCTGCTCAGCCAGGACAACCAGCCCGTCCCGCAGGCGCCTCCGCAGGAGGCGATCTTCGCCTGAGGATCGC
>CAYYZC010000107.1:0-2544 GCA_964475605.1 uncultured Chelativorans sp. | reverse complement strand
TGGTGAGGCGCTTGCGCAGGCTCGGCTGCTCGCCGTTCGGCATCGGGGGCTCGGCCCCGGTAGAAGCCTGCATCACCGCTTCGGCGGCATCCGCGCCGGTGGCAGGGTCGGTGGCCGACGCTTCGGCAACCGCCTGCGGCGCCTCTTCCGGTACCGGACGGGCGGACGGCACTTCGGCGACGGTCTGCGTCAGCTCCTGCGCCTTCCGCTTCTGCTCGGCGATCAGGATCTCCGGATTGGCGAGCGACGGCGGCTGGCGGGTCACCTCTTCGCCGCGGGCGCGGCGGCGCGACCATTCGGCGACGAGCGCGGCCTCCTTCTGGTTGGTGATGGTCGGTGCCGGCGTGGCAACCTTTTTCGGCTTGTCCAGCGCGGCAGCGAACGCCTTCGCATAGTCGGCCTGATAGGCGAGATAGGCGGTGCGCAGCGTCTCCGGCTGGCTCATCGGCGGACAGGCGGCACTGGCGCTGAAGCCGCGGCCGTCGGCCGGCATCTGGTTGAACACGTAGCGCCCCTCGCAGACATCGACCTTCGGCGGCGCCTTGGTGATCTCGAAATGATCGTAGCCTTCCTTCAGCATGGTCCAGAACTGGTAGTTCGGATCCTCCTGATAGCGGGCCATGTTCTCCGCCGTCATCCGGAACGGGAAGGCCTGGATCTGGAACGCTCCCTGGCCGCCCTCGAACGCTTCGCGCGCGAAGGCGTAGATCTGCTCGACCTGCTCGTCCGTCATCGAGTAGCAGCCGGCCGACGAGCAGGCCCCGTGCACCATCAGGTGCTGGCCGGTGCGCCCATGGGCCCGGTCATAGCTGTTCGGGAAGCCGATGTTGAACGACAGGTGATAGCTGGAGCGCGGGTTCATCTGGTAGGGGTTCACCGTGTAGAACCCCTCCGGAGCCTGCCTGTCGCCTTCGGTGAACTTGGGTCCGAGCTTGCCCGACCATTTGCAGATGTCGTAGCTCGCAGCGAGCCCGAAACGGCCGTTGTCCTTTTGCTTCCAGACCTCGAGGACGGATTCTTCCTTGAAGATGCGGATCATGATCGGCGACTTGGCCGACATGCCCTGTGCCCGCATCTGCTGCAGCAGTTCCGCCGGGAGCCCCTTCTCCGCCTTCGGCGTGATGTCCTCGAGCGACTGGTTGCAGCCCGCAAGCAGCAGCGCGCCCGCGACCACGCCCGCGCGCGCGAACCCCGTCATGGTCCGGCTCTTCAGTTGCATTGCGCTTTCGAACCCGTTGCGACTTCCATACCGGAACCGCCTGTCCCCTGTCCGATCCTGCCGCAGAGTGGACGATTTTGTGGCAAGCTCAAGGCAGTGCCGCAAACTGCTACAGGTTGCGGCCGATCGCCAGGAACTTTTCCCGGCGATGTTCGCGATAATCCATGTTCGACTGGGCGAGATCGGCGAAACCTTCGGCGATCTGGTCGCCGGTGCGCCGGATCACCTCCTCGACGCCGCGATGGGCGCCGCCGAGCGGCTCCGGCACGATCGCGTCGATGATCTTGAGTCCGAGCAGGTCCTGGGCGGTGATCTTCATGTTGGTCGCCGCGTCGCGCGAGCGCGTCGTGTCGCGCCACAGGATCGACGCGGCGCCCTCCGGCGAGATCACCGAATAGATCGAATGCTCCAGCATGTAGACGTGGTTGGCGGTGGCAATGGCGATGGCGCCGCCCGAGCCGCCCTCGCCGATGACGACGGAGATGCTCGGCACGCGCAGCGACAGGCAGGTCGAGGTCGAGCGCGCGATCGCCTCGGCCTGGCCGCGCTCTTCCGCGCCGATGCCCGGATAGGCGCCGGCCGTATCGACGAAGCTGACGAGCGGAACGCCGAAGCGGTCGGCGAGCTCCATGATGCGCACCGCCTTGCGGTAGCCCTCGGGCCGCGCGCTGCCGAAATTATGCGTCAGCCTGGACTTGGTGTCGTTGCCCTTCTCCAGCCCCAGCACCGCCACCGCCTCGCCGCGGAAGCGGGCGAAGCCGCCGACGAGCGCCGCATCCTCGCCGAAGACGCGGTCGCCGGCGAGCGGCGTGAAATCGGTCAGCAGGTGCTCGATATAGTCGACCGCATGCGGGCGGTCCGGATGGCGGGCGACCTGCACCTTCTGCCATGGCGTCAGCGACCGGTACGCCTCGCGCAGCGCCTCGTTGGAACGCTTCTCCAGCCGCGCGATCTCTTCGGCGACATCGACCGCCCGATCTTCCGACGAGAGCTTCTTCAGTTCGAGGATCTGGCCGTCAAGATCGGCCACCGGCTTTTCGAAATCGAGATAATTGTACATCTGGCTGGCAGGATCCGGGGGCATGAATGAGGCATTTTTCAGGGCCGGCAAGGAATGCTGCGGCCCGAATATGGAGCCTGACATAACGTCGGCACGGCTAGTCGGCAAGCGGGTGGTGGTTGGTCACCAGGTCGACAAGCCGGTTTTCGAGGACGTGGGTGTATATCTGGGTGGTCGAGATATCGGAATGTCCGAGCAGTTGCTGCACGGCGCGCAGGTCGGCTCCGTTCTGCAGCAGATGGCTGGCGAAGGCATGGCGCAGCAC
>CAYYZC010000106.1:0-9117 GCA_964475605.1 uncultured Chelativorans sp. | reverse complement strand
GCGCACCTGCGCGGCGATCATGTCGACGGTGAGCCCGCCCTCGTGCGGCTGTCCACCGGTCATCGCCACCGCATCGTTGAACAGGAGCTTGTAGGTGATGTTGGCGTCGCTGCCGATCGCCCAGCGGATCGCCAGCGATCCGGAATGGTTGTAGGTGCCGTCGCCGAGATTCTGGAAGATGTGGCCGCGTTTGGAGAACGGCGCCTGGCCGATCCATTGCGCCCCCTCGCCGCCCATTGCCGTGAAACCAACGGTCGAGCGGTCCATCCACAGCGACATGAAATGACAGCCGATGCCGGCCGAGGCGATCGAGCCTTCCGGTACCCTGGTCGAGGAATTGTGGGGACAGCCGGAGCAGAAATAGGGCGTGCGCAACGCCACGTCCTGCGTGTCGGCCAACATCGCCTGATACTGCCGCAGTCGGCCGACGCGCGCGGCGATCTCCTCCGACGGGCCGATCACCTTGAGGATGCGCTCGCCGAGCGCGATGGCGATATCGTTGGGGTCGAGCGCGCCGGCGGCCGGGAACAGGCGTTCGCCGCGCTCGTCCTTCTTGCCGACGATCACCGGCTGCTCGCCGCGGCCGTAGAGGTTCTCGCGCATCTGCACCTCGATCAGCGCGCGCTTCTCCTCCACCACCACGATCATGTCGAGGCCGCGGGCGAAGTCGGCGACATGCGCATGGTCGAGCGGCCATGGGCAGGCGACCTTGAAGAGGCGGATGCCGAGCCGGTTGGCCGCTGCCTCGTCGACGCCGATATCCTCGAGCGCCTGGCGCACGTCGAGATAGCTCTTGCCGAGCGTGATGATGCCGAGCTTCGGATTCGGCCCGCCGGAATAGACGATCCTGTTGAGCGCATTGGCATGGATGAAGGCGGACGCCGCAGCACGCTTGACCTCGTGTAGGCGCCGCTCCTGCGCGAACTGGTCGAGCTCATGGCGGATATTGACGCCGTCCGGCGGGAAATCGAACTCCGGCAGCACGACATCGAGCCGGTCGAGCGACACGTCGACGGCGGCGGTCGATTCGATGTTGTCCTTGACGCATTTGATCGCTGCCCAGGTCCCGGCGAAGCGCGACAGCGCATAGCCGTAGAGCCCGTAGTCGATCAGCTCCTGCACGCCGGCCGGGTTGAAGATCGGCACCATCGCATCGATGAAGGGGAACTCCGTCGCATGCGCGTTGGTGGACGATTCGGCCGTGTGGTCGTCGCCCATCAGGGCAAGCACGCCGCCATGGCGGGAGGAGCCGGCAAGGTTGGCGTGGCGGAAGACGTCGCCGGCGCGGTCGACGCCCGGTCCCTTGCCGTACCAGACGGCGAAGACGCCGTCATACTTGCCTTCTCCGAGCAGCTCGGTCTGCTGGCTGCCCCAGCAGGCGGTCGCCGCCAGCTCCTCGTTGAGGCCGGGCTGGAACACGATGTCGGACTGCGACAGCAGCATCTTGACCTTCCAGAGCTGCTGGTCGAGCCCGCCGAGCGGCGAGCCGCGATAGCCGGAGACGAAGCCGGCCGTCCTCAGCCCCTGCCGGCGGTCGCGCTCGCGCTGCATCAGCAGCATGCGGATGACGGCCTGCGCGCCGGAGATGAAGATGCGCTCCTTGGTCAGGTCGAATTTGTCATCCAGCGCCACATCGTGAAGGGTCATTCGCAATTCTCCTGCCGCCGGCACAGTTTTTCCACCGCAACTGCCTGCGTCAAACAAAATCGGGGCGCACGTATCGGCCCGCCTTGCATAGAATAATGCAGGCCATGTAGGTCTTTACAAGGCGAGACGGGGTGTTCCGCAACGGAAGTTGGTGTTTCTTGCTTCCTGAGTGAAAGGTGATAATGAACCGAAACAGCGGCGGCTGAGACAATTTGCGTCAGCAACGGAAGCTGCCGAGGGGGGAAGGGAAAACCCGTATGAGGATCGATCGATGCACGCGCTAGCGATGCTCGTCCGGCTTATCAGCGGCATAAACCGGATCGTCGGCAACGTGTTCTCCTGGCTGTCGCTGGGCGTCGTCATCGTCTGCTTCACCGTCGTCGTCCAGCGATACGCCTTCTCCACCGGCCATTTGTGGATGCAGGACCTCTATGTCTGGCTGAACGGCGCCATGTTCACGGTGGTCGCCGGATACGCGCTGCTGAGGGACGAGCATGTGCGGGTCGACATCTTCTATCGGCCGGCGACGATCCGGAGCAAGGCGATCGTCGACCTGATCGGCGTCGTGATCTTCCTGCTGCCCTTTTGCTACGTGGTCTGGATCTATGGCTGGCCGTTCGTCGCCAGGTCGTGGCGCATCCATGAGGGATCGCGCAATATCGGCGGCATGCCGGGCCTCTACGTGCTCAAGAGCTTCATCCTCGCCTTCGCGGCCCTGGTCGCCTTGCAGGGCATCGCCATGATAGGGCGCAGCATCCTCGTGCTGGCGGGGCGCGAGGATCTGCTGCCTGCCGATCTGCGCTATCCCGTTCACGCCCCGGATCCCCGCGAGGCGACGCTCTGATGGATCCGATTTTCGTTGGAGAGCTCCTTTCGGGGCTGATGTTCTTCGGCATCATCGGCTTCCTGATGCTGGGCTTCCCGGTCGCCTTCAGCCTTGCCGGCACCTCGCTGCTGTTCGGGCTGGTCGGCATGTGGCTGGGCGTATTCGATCCTTCCAATTTCGGCAGCCTCGCCAGCCGCTATATCGGCTTCATGACCAACGAGGTGCTGGTCGCCGTCCCGCTCTTCATCTTCATGGGCGTGATGCTCGAGCGCTCCAAGATCGCCGAGCAGTTGCTCCTGACCATGGGCAAGCTGTTCGGCAACCTGCGCGGCGGGCTGGGCATATCGGTCGTGCTGGTGGGCGCCCTGCTTGCCGCCTCGACCGGCGTGGTCGGCGCCACCGTGGTGACCATGGGCCTGATCTCGCTGCCGGCCATGCTGCGTGCCGGCTACGACCCGAAGCTCGCCTGCGGCGTCATCTGCGCCTCCGGCACGCTGGGCCAGATCATCCCGCCTTCGACGGTCCTCATCTTCGTCGGCGACATGCTCTCCGGCATCAATGCCGAAGTGCAGATGTCGAAGGGCAATTTCGCGCCGGCCTCCGTCTCGGTGGGTGATCTCTTCGCCGGCGCCTTCCTGCCGGGCCTCCTGCTGGTCGGGCTCTATATATTGTGGGTCGTCATCAAGGCTTTCACCGATCCGCAATCCTGCCCGGCGACGCCGGTGCCGCCGGAAGAGAGGCAGAACCTGGCCCGCGAGGTCATGGTCGCCCTGATCCCGCCGCTGGCGCTGATCGTCGCCGTGCTCGGCTCCATCCTCGGTGGCATCGCCACACCCACGGAAGCCGCCTCGGTCGGCGCGATCGGCGCCATGGTGCTGGCGGCGCTGCGCTGGCGGCTTTCCTTCCACGTCGTCCGCGAGGCGGCGCTGTCGACGGCGACCATCACCTCGATGGTGTTCATCATCCTGTTCGGCGCATCCGTGTTCTCGATCGTCTTCCGCCTGATGGGCGGCGACAATCTCGTCCACGAATTCCTGTCCGGCCTGCCGGGCGGCGTGCTCACCGCGGTGGCGGTGGTCCTGCTGGTGATGTTCTTCCTCGGCTTCATCCTCGACACGTTCGAGATCATCTTCATCGTGCTGCCGATCACCGCACCCGTGCTGCTGGCGCTCGACGTCGATCCGGTCTGGCTCGGCGTGCTGATCGGCGTGAACCTGCAGACAAGCTTCCTGACGCCTCCCTTCGGCTTCTCGCTCTTCTATCTGCGCGGGGTGGCTCCGAACAGCGTCAGCACCGGCATGATCTACAAGGGCATCATCCCCTTCGTGTGCCTGCAGGTCGTGGCCATCGCCACCATGTTCATGTTTCCGGAACTTGCCACCTGGCTGCCGCGCGCGATCTACTAGCGCATGATCGCGAAAAACGGCGGCCGGCTTCCGGAAGCGTCAGGAAAGGACGGGGCGCAGAACTTGGACAGCGAAGAATATCCGGAAGAGCCGTTTCGCGACGCGCTTCTGCATGCCGTCGACACGATCGAAGGCCGCACGGTCACGCTGCGTGAGCTGATGGAGCTGATCGGCGGCCAGGGCCTGCTGTTCCTGTGCGCCCTCCTGACCCTGCCCTTCCTGATCCCGGTGTCGATCCCCGGCGTCAGCACCGTCTTCGGCGCAGCCATCATCCTCATCAGCCTCGCCATTGCCGCCGACCGCACGCCCTGGCTGCCGAAGCGGATCATGGACAGGCCGCTGGAGACGGAGAAGCTCGTCTCGGCCCTGCGCAAGGGTGCCGATGTCGTGCGCCGCGTGGAGCGCCTGGTCCGCCCGCGACTGACGGGGCTGACCGGGGGCTCGCTGACCGGCCGGGTCAACGGGCTCGGGCTGACGGCAGGCGGGATCCTGCTGATGTTCCCGCTCGGCCTGGTGCCGTTCTCCAACACGCTTCCCGCGCTGGCGATCCTCTTCCTCGCCCTCGGCATATCGCAGCGCGACGGCGTCTTCGTGCTGCTCGGCCATGCGATGCTGGTCCTCACCGTGATCTACTTCGGCGCGCTCGCATGGGCGGCGTTCGCCGCCGGCAAGGGTCTCGCCTCCTTCTTCGGCGGATAGCCATAGAAAAGGGCCCGGGAGCAGTTCCCGGGCCCTTTGCGTGCATAGTCGGGATCAGGTGATCGAGAAATATTTCTGGCGCGCCGTCAGCGACGGCATGTCGGTTCCCTCGGTACGGGTCCGCAATATGTTGAGCGCCTCGATGAAGCTCTCGGTGGTCTTCTTCGTCAGCTCGTCACCGCCGTCGCGGAACTCCTGCAGGATTTCCTTGGTGGCGTTCGCGCCCGCCTCGAGGATGTCCTCGGGGAACTGGTGGACCTTGACGCCGTGCTCGTCGACGAGCGTCTTCAGCGCACGCGGATCGTTGGCGTAGAAGTCCGAAGCCATCTCGTCATATTCGGCCTGCGACACGATGCGGATGATCGCCTGCAGATCTTCCGGCAGCTCCTGGAACTTCCGCTTGTCGACGACGAGCTCCGTTGCCGCGCCTGCCTCGACGAAGCTGGAAATGTAGTAGTTCTTGGCGATCTGGTAGAAGCCGAGCGCAAGGTCGTTATACGGGCCGACGAACTCGACGGCGTCGAGCGTCCCCGACTGGAGCGCCTGGAAAGCTTCGCCCGCCGCCATGTTGATGACCGTCGCGCCGAGCTTGCCCCACACCTGCCCGCCGATGCCGGGCGTGCGGAAGCGCAGCCCCTGCAGGTCGGCAAGGCCGGTCAGCTCGTCGCGGAACCAGCCGCCGGCCTGCGTGCCCGTGTCTCCGGAGAGAAAGGCCTGGATGCCGAACTGGTCGTAGACCTCGTCCCAGATCTCCTGGCCGCCCATATAGCGTATCCAGGTCGACAACTCGCGGGAGTTCATGCCGAAGGGGACGCCGGTGAAGAAGCTGAGGGCCGAGCTCTTGTTCTGCCAGTAATAGGGCGTGCCGTGGCTCATCTCTGCGGACCCGTCGATGACGGCGTCGAGCGACTGCAGCGGCGGTACGAGTTCGCCGCCGGCATAGACCTGGATGGTCAGCCGGCCGCCGGAAGCGGCGGTGATGCGGTCGGCCAGGCGCTGCGCGCCGATGCCGAGGCCGGGAAAGTTCTTGGGCCACGCAGTGACCATGCGCCAGGTGATATTGCCCTGCGCGATGGCCGGGGCCGCCAGCGACGATGCGGCAGCCGCGCCGGCGCCCGCGAAGCCGGCCTTCTTGATGAATGAGCGACGATCCATGAAGTAACCTCCCATTGTGGACCTGGATCAGAAATGGCGGGGATCGGAAAGGAGCGGTGCCTGGCGCCGCCCCCCGATGCCAAGCCTCATACATACACGCACGAACCATCAAGTCCAGCGTGAGCAGGTGCTACAAAAGCAACTCCGGGATGCGTGCGGCCGGGGCCGCTTCCAAAAGCGCGCCGGGAGGAATAGATGTCTGGATGGAACCCTTCGGCCGCGAGCAGGGAGCACTGTCAGATGCGCATGCCATTGGTCGCCATCGCCAGCGACGTCCGCCAGTTCGAGAACTACACCTGGCACGCGACGCCGCACCAATATCTGGACGCCGTCCTGTCGGTGGCCGGCGTTATGCCGCTCATCCTGCCTTCGCTCGGCGATGCGCTCGACTTCGATTCGCTGCTCTCAGGCGTCGACGGAATCGTGCTGACCGGCTCGAAATCCAACGTCCACCCGTCCCATTACGGCGAGGCGGCGACGGAAGCGAACGGCCCCTATGACGAGGCGCGCGACGCGACCACGCTGCCGCTCATCCGCGAGGCGATCCGGCGTGGCGTTCCCCTGCTGGCGATCTGCCGCGGCATCCAGGAGCTGAACGTCGCGCTCGGCGGCACGCTGGCGACGGAGATCCAGGACGGCGAAAACATGATGGATCACCGCTCGCCGCAGAGCGACGACCAGGACCGGCGCTTCGCGATCAGGCATGGCGTGGCGATCCGCGAGGGCACCTGCCTCGCCTCCGTCTTCGGCGCCGGCGAGATCATGGTGAACTCGGTTCACCGCCAGGCGGTCGGCCGCCTCGGCTCGCGCCTCCAGGTCGAGGCGACGGCCGAGGACGGGACGGTCGAG
Source organism: uncultured Chelativorans sp. (assembly GCA_964475605.1). Classification (GTDB taxonomy): domain Bacteria; phylum Pseudomonadota; class Alphaproteobacteria; order Rhizobiales; family Rhizobiaceae; genus CAYYZC01. Next base: position 2,535 of record CAYYZC010000106.1, on the reverse strand, counting down.
GCCGTCTCCGTCGTCGGCGCGCCGGCCTTCGCCGTCGGCGTGCAGTGGCATCCGGAATACTGGGCCCGCAGCGACGACGCCTCCGCGCGCATCTTCCGCGCCTTCGGCGATGCGGTGCGCGAGCATGCAAGCCGGAAGGCCCGCGGGCTCGCCGCCGCCGAATAGGCCCGACAGCGACCCGAGATCAGCCCTTCCTGGCGATATGGGCGGTCTCCGGCACCGGGGTCAGCACCCTGCCCGTTCCGAACCAGCCGACGAGATTGTCGACGACGAGGTTCGACATCGCCGTCCGCGTATGCTGCGTGGACGAGCCGACATGCGGCAGCAGGCAGGCGTTTTCCGCCGCGAGCAGCCCCGCCGGCACGTTTGGCTCGTCGGCAAAGACGTCGAGCCCGGCCGCCAGGATGGTGCCGTCGCGCAGGGCCTGCGCCAGCGCGTCCTCGTCGACCGTGCTGCCGCGGCCGATATTGACGAAGACGCCCTCGGGCCCCAGCGCCGCGAAGATCCGCGCGTCGATCGCCTTCAGGGTCGCGGCGCCGCCCGGCGCCACCGAGATCAGCGTGTCGACGTTTCGCGCCATCTCCTCGAGGCTGGCATAGTAGCGGTAGGGGACGCCCTCGACCTTGCGCCGGTTGTGGTAGCTGATCGGCACGCCGAACGCCTCCAGCCGCTTCGCGACGGCGAGCCCGATGCGGCCCAGTCCGAAAATACCGACGGAGCGCCCGCGCAGCGTTCCTCTCGTCAGCGGATAGGCCCCGTCGGAGACCCAGCGGCCGCTGCGCAGCCAGGCTTCGGCCTTCGGCAGCTCGCGCAGCGTGCTGAGCAGCAAGCCGACCGTGGTGTCGGCGACCTCGTCGTTCAGCACGTCGGGCGTGTTGGTGACCATGATACCGCGCGAAGCCGCATGGTCGGCATCGACGGCGTCATAGCCGACGCCGAAATTGGCGATGATCTGCAGCTCCGGCAGAGCGTCGATGAAGTCGACGCCGATCGTCGCCATCCCGGCGAGCGCCTTGACGGCGCTGCGGTCGACGCCGTCAAGCAGCGCCGGGTCGGCACGCTCCACCGTCACCAGCTCGAACTCGTCGGCAATGCGCCGCAGGGCATGCTCGTGCAGCCTCTCCGGACTGGGGACCACCACCGTTATCTGTCTGAATGAAGTCACGTCTCCACCTCTCGCTTCGCCGATCCGGCAGACCCTATGAAAGCCGCCTGCGCCCGGCAAGCGAAACGCTCGACCCGTCGAAGTTTGCGCAACCGATGATCGCGCGGCGCAAACCGGTCACGGCAAAGTGTGATCGCGGAAAACCGGCACGCCAGGAACTATCGGGACAGGGGCGAGTTTCTCCCACTGTGTGCAACCAACAGAAGTATTTTCTCAAGGAGTCTATCATGAGCAAGAAGCTTCTCACCGCCGCCGCGATGACCCTGATGCTGGTCTCGGGGTCCGCCCTTGCGCAGAACTCGGGCGACAGCGCCGGCGTGCCGCCGGTCGAGAGCGACATGCCCGCCATGGGTGACTTCTTCACCGACGACACCATGAGCGAGGTCCGCCCCGCCGAGGAGAACGAGGCCACCTTCATGGCTATGCCGGAAGAGGATCGGCAGGCGTGGCGCACCCATTGCGACGGCCTTGACGCGGCAATGGGCTCCGAGACGGACAGCACCGAGACCGGCTCGATCGCCGAGGGCGAGCAGAGCACGACGACGGCTGCTCCCGACGCGTCCGCGACCGCGATGGTCTGCGACCAGATCAACACCTGGCCGGCCCAGTAATCCGGCTACTGGAATAATAGAAGCGGCGGGCCTTGCCCGCCGCTTTTGCTTTCGTCGCTCTATCTCTATCTTTCGACCGGCTTGCCGGTCGATTGCCGCACATGGAGCTCGGGGCGGATCAGCTCCTGGCCGCCATGGACCTCGACGCCGTTGATGCGGTCGAGCAATGCGCGCGCGGCGCGCCGGCCGACCTCGCGCTGGCCGTTCCAGACCGTGGTGAGCGCGGGGGTGGCGATCGCCGCCTCCTCCAGATCGTCATAGCCGGTGACCGAGATGTCCGTGCCGGGCGTCAGGCCGGCACGGAAGATGCCGTTCATCAGGCCGATCGCGACGAGGTCGTTCCAGCATACGGCGGCGGTCGGCTTGTCCTTGTGGGCAAGGAACTGCTGGGCAGCCTCGAACCCCGCCTGCTTGGTCCGCGGGCCGGGGATGCGCCATGCGGGCTTCACCTCGAGCCCGGCCTCTGCCATCGCCGCGACATAGCCGCGATAGCGGTCGCGGCCGGTCGAGGTGTGGTCGGTGCCGCCGATCATGACGATGCGGCGATGGCCGAGCGAGATGACATGGTTGGTGGCGAGCCCCACCCCATAGGCGTCGTCGCCGCGGAACACCGGCACGTCGGCGCCCGGAACCTCGCGCGCGATCAGCACGGTCGGCATGCCGTTGTTCTCGGCAAGCTCGATATCGGCGATCGGCGTGCCGATCGCCGGCGACATGATGACGCCGTCGGCGCCGAGCTGCAGCAGCGTGTCGATGAAG
>CAYYZC010000105.1:0-9179 GCA_964475605.1 uncultured Chelativorans sp. | reverse complement strand
AGCACGGAGCCGAGGATCAGCAGCGCGACGACGCCGAGCGAAAGCTCCGAAGGCAGCTTGTACCAATGCTGGACGATCATCTTGGCGCCGACGAAGATCAGCACCAGCGAAAGGCCGTGCTTGAGGAAGCGGAACTCCCTCATCATGCCGGACAGCACGAAGAACAGCGCGCGCAGGCCCATGATGGCGAAGACGTTGGACGAGAACACGATGAAGGGATCGTTGGAGATCGCCAGCACCGCGGGAATCGAGTCGACCGCGAAGACCAGGTCGGTGATCTCGACCGTCACCAGCACCAGGAACAGCGGCGTCATGAAGAGGACGCCGTTACGCCGGGTGATGAATTTCGACCCCTCATATTCGTGCGTGACGCGCCCGGTGGAGCGCAGCCATTTCACCACGCGGCTGTTGCCGGGGTCGGTCATCTCGCCGTCCGAGGTCATCATCTTGTAGCCGGAGATCAGCAGCACGACGCCGAGCAGCGCGCCGATCCACCAGAACTTGTCGACAAGATGCACGCCGGGGACGATCAGCGACAGGCGCATGACGATGGCGCCGACGATGCCGTAGAAGAGCACCCGATACTGCGCCTCGGCCGGCACCTTGAAATAGGTGAAGATGAGCGCGATCACGAAGATGTTGTCGAGCGACAGCGCCTGCTCGACGAGATAGCCGGTGAGGAATTCAGAGCCGCGCTGCGGACCCTCGAAATAGAAGATGCTGGCGGCAAACAGCATCGCCAGGCTGACATATCCGCCCACCGTGAACAGCGCCTCGCGGGTGGATATGACGTGGTCCTTGCGGTGAAGGACGACGAGATCGAAGAACAGGATGACGGCGACGAACGCCAGGAAGCCGGGCCAAAGCCAGTCGTGGTCGAACATGGGAGTGGATTTTCAGGTTGCGCTGCGTTGGCGCGTCGTCGATCGGTCCGACATCACAGGCGACGCCTCGCCTGCCAGAGGGGCCCGGCCCGGGTGACTGCATGAATAGTTGCGGCCGATGGCCGCCAATTTCAAGGGCAGATGCCATTTTGTGGCCAAATTTGCTTCCCGACGGCGCAGAAACTCCGCTTCCGGGCATGTCCGCGGCCTCGCCTGAATGCGCCTCGAACTTGATCATTGGCCCGTTCGCTGCCAAATGATGCGCAGTTGGGCTTGTCCTCGATACAAGAAAGAACGTCCCCGCATGGTCACCTATCTCGACGCGGAAGCGGCCCCGCTGCGCAATACGGGCCAGATCCGGCTCTACGGCCCCGAGGCCTTCGAGGGCATGCGCAAGGCCTGCAATCTCACGGCGCGCTGCCTCGACGAGCTCGCCGAAATCGTGCAGCCGGGAGTGACGACTGAGACGATCGACCGCTTCGTGTTCGAGTTCGGCATGGATCACGGCGCCCTGCCGGCGACGCTGAACTATCGCGGCTACACCAAATCGTCCTGCACCTCGATCAACCATGTCGTCTGCCACGGCATCCCCGACGACAAGCCGCTGCGCGAGGGCGACATCGTCAATATCGACGTCACCTATATCCTCGACGGCTGGCACGGCGATTCGAGCCGCATGTATCCGGCCGGCCAGATCAAGCGCGCCGCCGAGCGGCTGCTCGAGGTCACGCATGAATGCCTGATGCGCGGCGTGGCGGCGGTGCGTCCCGGCCATCGCACCGGAGCGATCGGCGCGGCCATCCAGAGCTATGCCGAAGCGGAGCGCTGCTCGGTGGTCAGGGATTTCTGCGGTCACGGCGTCGGGCTGCTCTTCCACGACGCGCCCAACATCCTGCATTACGGGACGCAGAACGAGGGCGTGGAGATGCGCCCCGGCATGATCTTCACCATCGAGCCGATGATCAATCTCGGCCGCCCGCATGTCAAAGTGCTCGCCGACGGCTGGACGGCGGTGACCCGCGACCGGTCGCTTTCGGCGCAATATGAGCACACGGTCGGCGTCACCGAGGACGGCTGCGAGATATTCACCCTGTCGCCGGCGGGGCTGGACCGGCCAGGCCTTGCGTCCTAACCTTCTTTCCGAGGGCCGAGCTTGAATGGGGTGGCGAGGTCGGAATGGGGAATGACGAAGGCGGGGACGAACGCGGCTTCTTCGCTGAGCGGCCGCTGACGGGAAGGCCGAAGGCCGACAAGCAGGCGGACCAGCCGCATTATCTCGGCCACCGGCAGCGCCTGCGCCAGCGCTTCCGCGAGGCGGGTGCCAGCGCTCTTTCCGACTACGAGCTGCTCGAGCTCCTGCTCTTCCGCTCGATCCCGCGCGCAGACACCAAGGGCACGGCCAAGACGCTGCTGAAACGCTTCGGATCCTTCGCCGAGGTGCTCGGCGCGCCCGCGGCGCTGTTGCGCGAGGTCCCGGGCGTCGGCGATCATGTCGCACTCGACATCAAGACGGTGGCGGCCGCGGCAAGCCGCATGGCCCGGGGCGAGATCGCCGGCCGGCAGGTGCTCGGCTCATGGTCGCAGGTGCTCGACTATTGCCGCACCGCCATGGCCTTCGAGCCGCGCGAGCAGTTCAGGGTCCTGTTCCTCGACAAGAGGAACACGCTGATCCTCGACGAGCTGCAGCAAAGCGGAACGGTCGACCACACGCCGGTCTATCCGCGCGAGGTGGTGCGCCGGGCCCTGGAGCTCTCGGCGACGGCGCTGATCCTCGTCCACAACCATCCCTCCGGCGACCCGACGCCGTCGCGTGCCGATGTCGAGATGACCAGAACGATCATGCAGGTCGCCTCCCCGCTCGGCGTGACGCTGCACGACCACATCATCATCGGCAAGAACGGCCATGCCAGCCTGAAGGGCCTTCAGCTTATCTAGCTTTCGGTTCTATTCGGCCGCGAGCAGCCGGACCCTGTCCCTGCGCAACCGGACCCGCCGCAGCACGGCCACGATCTCCTGACGGCTCGACGCGACGGCGCCGAGGCGCAGCGCGCGGTCACGTTCGATGCCGGTGATGTCGTAATGAGGTGCGGCGGTCTTCGGCGGCCCCTGATAGGATTGCCGGTGAAGCCCGAGCCGTGCCGCGAAGCGGTGCAGCTCGGCCTCGTCGTCGGCCATCAGATGGCACCAGCGCCGCCCCGCATAATGCCAGATCGGTTCGTCGACATAGACCATCGAAGGCGATATGGGTCCGGGCCTCCGAGAGGGCAAGCCTATTCGCAGTTTGCCGGCGGTTCGAACATGGCGAGATCGACCAGCGTGCCGTTCATCGAGAAGTCGCCGTAGTCCATGGTGAGATCGCGCGTCACCCCGTTCTCGTGCAGCTTGAAGCTGATCCGGTACGACGGCAGCTCCTCGCCCTGCGGCTGGCCGGAGAGGTCGAAATAGGCGATGTCGACCGGCCGGAACGAATCGCCGCGCAGCGGCGCCAGCGCTTCATATTCGGGATCTGAGGCGGCCGGCGCCTCCTCGTCGCCCAGGATGACGGTGGTGGTCATCACCCTGTCGGCATCCTCCGAGGCGTCGAAGATCGTCGTCTCGTAGAAGGTCTCGCCGCGCTCCGCCTTCTCCAGCAATTCGAGCAGATGGCGGGTGGGAAACTGCGAGCGCTCCAGCGCGACCTGCAGGCGCTCCGGCTTTTCGAGCGCGACCAGCGTGTTCTCGTCCTCGATGCGCGCCGAGCCTTTGAGCTCGCGGTCGAGCTGACTGTCGACGAAGGAGCGCGTCGAGAACTCGAACGACCTGCCCTCCCCGTCCTCGAAAGTGGTGGTGCGCTGGTCGGTGAGCCGCGATTCCTGGCTCGTGGCGATCCGGGTGACGAAGCGGAAATTGACGGTGTAGCCGTCGCAGGCCGAGCCTGTGAACTCATAGACCATGCGCCCGTCGATGCCGGTGATGCCGGAGCGATCGCTGGCCGAGGCGAGCTCGAGGTCGTAGACGGCGCGATGCGGCATCAGCGGCGAAGCCGCGGCGAGCGGCGCCTGGGCAAGCAGGCCGGCAACGAGAATCAGGCGCAGGACGCGCATTCGCGAATCTCCTGGTGATGAGGCGCAGCCCCCGCTCCGCATGAATCGGCCTAGGCCCTGTTGAGTATCATTGCACGAAGCTGATACTCAACAGCCTGCAGCACGCAAGAAATTCATGGCAGAAGCGGGGCGAAAGACACAGGCTGCCGCAGCCGAGGATCACGGCCATCCTTGCGGGCACGGGGTTCGACGAGGAAATGGTGGATTTGGTGGTCGACACCGCCTTGCCCTTTCTCCTATTCAGGAATGATTTCGATCCGACGCAGCTTCGTGAGCTGATCTCCAACTGACTTCAAGGAACAGACGATGAGCGAAACCATCAACGACCGGTTGAACCGCCTCGGCATCACCCTGCCCGTCGCGACGGCGCCTGCGGCCAACTACGTCTCCTTCGCCGGCAGTGGCAAGCTGATCTTCACCGCCGGCCAGTTGCCGGTCGCCGACGGCAAGCTCATCGCGACGGGGCTCGTCGGCGCCGATCTCGACGTTGCGGCGGGACAGGCGGCGGCACGGCTCTGCGCCATCAACCTGCTGTCGCAGGTGAAGGCTGCGGCCGGCGAGCTGGAGAAGGTGGCGCGGGTCGTCAAGATCACCGTCTTCGTCGCCTCCGCTCCAGGCTTCACAGAGCAGCATCTCGTCGCCAACGGCGCCTCGGACCTGCTGGTCGATGTGCTCGGCGACCGCGGGCGCCATGCGCGTTCGGCCGTCGGCATGGCCGCGCTGCCGCTCAACGCGCCGGTCGAGGTCGAGGCGATCGTCGAGCTCCAGTAAGCCGCCGCCACATGACCGATCTCGCCTGGCTGACCCGGCGACCGATCGCACATCGCGGGTTCCACGACCTCAACCGCTCGCGCTGGGAGAACACGCTGCCGGCCTTCGAGGCGGCGGCCGAGCGCGGCTATGCGATCGAATGCGACCTGCATCTGTCGGCCGACGGGGTCCCGGTCGTCTTCCACGACCATGCGCTCCATCGTCTCTGCCGGCGCGGCGGCTTCATTTTCGACCTCCCGGCAGCGGAGATCTCGCGCCTGCGCATCGGCACGACGCAGGACCATCCTCCGACGCTCGCAGAGCTTCTCGACTGTGTCGACGGGCGCGTTCCGCTGGTCATCGAGCTCAAGGGCATGCCCGGCCGCGACGATGAACTCGTCGCCGCGGCCGGCAAGGCTCTTTCAGGCTACAGGGGCGAGGCGGCGATCATGTCGTTCGCGCATCATCTGGTCCGCCGTTTCGCGGCCGATGCACCCGGCATCCCCTACGGGCTGACGGCGGAGCAGGTGAGCGTGCCGGCGCTGGAAGCGCATTTCTCCATGCTGGCGCATGCCGTCTCCTTCGTCTCCTTCAACGTGCTCGAACTGCCGAACCCCTTCGTCACCTTCGTGCGCGAGCGGCTCGCCATGCCGGTGATCTCATGGACCGTCGACCGGCCGGAGCTGGCCGAGCTCTCCGCGCGCCACGCCGACCAGATGACCTTCGAGGGGTTCGAGCCGCAGGCGACGACGCTGGCGTGATGGTGATCGTGCCGGTCTTGCATCGCACAATCACTGGCGTATCTGTGGTGCATGCGCGATGCTCGGCCCGCCACTGCCCCCTTACCCGACGACGGCTACGTCATCCGCGTCAGCCAAAGCCTTGATTCATTCTCGGCGGAGGAATGGGCGTCGCTCGCCGGCACGACAAGGCGCGAGGGCATGGCCTACAACCCCTTCCTGTCGCTGGATTTCCTGAAGAGCCTGGAGGAAAGCGGCTGCGCCACCCAGCGGACCGGATGGCTCGGCCAGCATCTGCGCCTCGAGACGGCCGCCGGCGAGCTCGTCGGCGCCGTCCCCTGCTACCTGAAATCCCACAGCCAGGGCGAATACGTCTTCGACCATGGCTGGGCGGACGCGTTCGAACGCGCCGGCGGGCAATATTATCCGAAGCTTCAGGTCTCCGTGCCGTTCACGCCGGCGACGGGTCCGCGCCTGCTCGTTTCGGCGAAGGCCGATCCCGCCGTGATCCGCGCCGCGCTGGCCGAGGGTCTGAAGGCGCTGACGGCCAGGCTCGGCGTGTCGTCGGCCCATGTCACCTTCGCCGAGGCGGCCGATCTGCGCGCCCTGGAGGATGCCGGCTTCCTGCGCCGCGACGACACGCAGTTCCACTTCTTCAACGACGGCTTCGGCAGCTACGACGATTTCCTGGCCACGCTCGCCTCGCGCAAGCGCAAGGCATTGAAGCGCGAGCGGCGCGAAGCGCTCGCCGGCGGGATTACGATCGACTGGCTGACGGGCAACGACCTCACCGAAGCCGCCTGGGACGATTTCTTCGGCTTCTACATGGATACGGGCGGGCGCAAATGGGGCCGGCCCTATCTCAACCGCCGCTTCTTCTCGATGGCGGGCGAGCGGCTGCACGACGACATCCTGCTCGTCATGGCCCGGCGCAACGGGCGCTACATCGCCGGCGCGCTCAATTTCATCGGCTCCGACACGCTCTACGGCCGCCATTGGGGGTGCATCGAGGACCACCCGTTCCTGCATTTCGAGGTCTGCTACCACCAGGCGATCGACTTCGCCATCGCCCATGGCCTGAGGGTGGTGGAGGCCGGCGCGCAAGGGCAGCACAAGCTCTCGCGCGGCTATGTGCCGGTCACCACCAGCTCGGCGCATTTCATGCCGCATCAGGGGTTCCGCGACGCGGTCGCGCAATATCTGCGGCGCGAGCGGCAGGAGGTCGAGGAGATCGGCGAATATCTCCACGATCACAGCCCGTTCCGGAAGGACCGCTGCGGATAACCCGCAGCCTCAGTGGGAAAGCGTCCTTGAGAAGAGGTTGATCACGACGACGCCGGCAATGATCAGCGCAATGCCGATCAGCGCCGGCAGGTCGAGCGTCTGGCGCAGCCACAGCCAGCCGATCGCGGTGATGAAGACGATGCCTATGCCGGACCAGAGCGCGTAGATCACGCCGACCGGCATCGACCGCAGCGGAAGCGACAGGAAATAGAAGGCGAGCGCGTAGCCGCAGACCGTCGCCAGCGACGGCCATAGCCGGGTGAAGCCGTCCGACTGCTTGAGCGCGGTCGTCGCCAGCACCTCGAACAGGATAGCGACCGACAGATAGAGATAGTTCATTCCGGCCCTCCGGGTCATGGCGGTTGACTGTCCCAACTCTAGCGTCGAAACATGCCGCCATCATCCGGCAAGGCACGAGGAGACGATGAGCCAGTCCCCCTATGACGAGAACAACATCTTCGCCAAGATCCTGCGCGGCGAGCTGCCCGCCCACAAGGTCTACGAGGACGACGACACCTTCGCCTTCATGGACATCATGCCGCGCGGCGACGGCCATTGCCTGGCGATCCCGAAAAAGCCCAGCCGCAACATACTCGATGTCGACGACGCCTCGCTCGCGGCCGTGATGCGCACCGTGCGCAAGCTGTCGCGCGCCTTGATGGAGGCATTCGACGCGCCGGGGGTCACCGTGCAGCAGTTCAACGAGCAGGCCGGCGGACAGGTCGTCTTCCACCTCCACGTCCATGTCATCCCGCGCTTCGAGGGCGTGCCGCTGCGCCCGCATACGGGCGAGATGGCGGACAGCCAGGTGCTTGCCCGAAATGCCGAGAAGATCCGCAAGGCTCTCGCCTCGGGGTGAGCCGTCAAAGGCCCCCGCCGAGCCAGATACCGGCGATCAGAACGGCTTCGGCGACGAGTATCCCGACGATCACGCGGCGCGCGAGCAGTAGATAGGCGGCGAAGCCGACGGCTACCGCGCCGATCCGCAAGGCAAGGTTGACCTCGCCGAGGGCGCCGCCGGGAAAGACGACGAGATTGGAGATGACGGCCGCCACCAGCGCGGTGGCGAGCGCACGCACGAAGACCAGCGCCTCGGACTGCTCGGAGATCCGGCCGCCGAGATTGACGCCGACGAAGCGCCAGCCGTCGGTCGCCAGCCACCCGGCGACGAGGATGAAGAGATAGGGCCACCACCAGGCCTCGAAGCTCGTGAAGGTCATGTCGTAGTCCTCTTCGCCGACAGGCGGTGGATGAGATAGGCCGCGCCGCCGCCGACGAAGCCGGTCGCCAGCAGCTCGAAGCCCGGCACCAGCAGGTAGAAGACGGGGCCGAGCAGCAGGCCGAGCACCATGGCGACATGGCTCGCCTTCTCGCGCGCCGACCCCCAGAGCGAGGTGAGGAAATAGATCGGCGTGAGCAGGAGCAGCGCGGCCGATGCGCTTGCCGGCAGCCGCGGCGCCAGCAGGAAGACGACCGCCACCACGACCATGTTGGCAAGCACCAGCGTCGCGCCGAGGCCGAGATACCATATGGTGCGCATGTCGCGGGGAACCTTGCGGACATGCTCCATCGCCAGCACCCAGGAGGTGACGGCGACGAAATGCGACAGCGCATAGAGCGTGACGGCGCGCGTGCGCGATCCCCGCAGCTCCGGCGCCAAGGCGACGACCATCGGCGTCAACCGCACCGCGGAGAGCGAGACGGCGATCGCCGCGGCAGGGAGCGACGTGCCGGCCATGATCGCGCCGACGAGCACCACCTTGCCGGGCAGCGCCCAGACGACGCCTGTCATGAACACGGTCTGCCAGACCGTCAGGCCGGCCTCACGCGCCAATCCGGCAAAGCCGATGAATGCGCTCATCAGGATCAGCGCCGGCACCGACACAGACGCCGCCACGCCCCTGAACAGCCATTCGAGACGGGACTGTCTTTTGCCGGAGGAGGAATCGGGAGGAACGGCCATGGCGGTGTGCGAATATCATCTTATTCACGGCGCCGTCATGCTCGGGCTTGTCCCGAGCATCTGCTAATATTGAGGGAAGGACGAAACAGCAAACGTTTCAGTTAGTTAAATGGAAGAGTGCAGATCCTCGGGACACGCCCGAGGATGACGGCGCACGGATATTTCAACAAGCTGAGCCCGGCGGAGACGATCCGCCGGGTCTTTGGCGCTATTTGCGCGGAAGCTGGGGCACGAGGCTGCGCTTGGCGCCCTCGCCGCCACTCTTCGGCTTGGGTTTCGGCTGCCTGGCCGCCGTGGCGGGTTTCGCCTTCTTCGGAGCCGCCTTGCGCGGCGTCCGCCGCTCCGGCACCTCCTTCTTCGGCTTCACCGGCACCTCGTCGGCGATCGAGTCGAGCTTGAGGCCGGTCTGGCCGCCCTCCTTCTCCTCGACCGAGACGCGGACCGTCCCGCCCTTGCGCAGCCTGCCGAAGAGGAC
>CAYYZC010000104.1:289-9241 GCA_964475605.1 uncultured Chelativorans sp. | reverse complement strand
GCACCTCGTAGGGCGGCAGGGAGTCCTGGTCGGTCTGGTCGGGCTTGAGCTCGGCCGACGGCGCCTTGGTGATGATGCGCTCCGGAATGACGCGGCCGGCCGGTCCCAGCCCGCCCTCGGGCACGGCCTGGTTGCGCCAGTTGGAGAGCGCATAGACCGTCATCTTGTAGACGTCCTTGAGGATGGCGTAGCCGCCGCACATGTCGCCGTAGAGCGTGGCGTAGCCGACCGACATCTCCGACTTGTTGCCGGTCGTCACCACCATCGAGCCGAACTTGTTGGAGATCGCCATCAGGATCGTGCCGCGCGTGCGGCTTTGCAGGTTCTCCTCGGTGATGCCTTCCTTCGTGCCCTCGAAGACCTGCGCCAGCGCATTGGAGAAACCCTCGACCGGCTCGAAGATCGGCACGATGTCGTAGCGCGTGCCGAGCGCACGGGCGCAGGCCTCGGCATCGGCGAGCGATTCCCTCGACGTGTAGCGATAGGGCATCATCACGCAGCGTACCCGCTCCTCGCCGAGCGCATCGACGGCCAATGCCGCGCAGATCGCCGAATCGATGCCGCCCGAAAGCCCGAGCACCACGTTCCTGAAGCCGTTCTTGTCGACATAGTCGCGCAGGCCCAGCATGCAGGCGCGGTAGTCGGCCTCCTCCTGGTCCGGCATTTTCGACATCGGCCCGTCGGCGCAGCGCCAGCCCTCGGCGAAATCGCCGTCCTCGACGCCGTCGGCGGAGACCTGGCGCTTCCATGTCGTCACCACGCAGGTCGCCTCGAACTGGCTCATCTGGAAGGCGAGCGACTTGTCGGCGTTGATCGCGAAGGAGGCGCCGTCGAAGACGAGCTCGTCCTGCCCGCCGACCTGGTTGGCATAGAGCAGCGGCAGTCCGCTCTCGATCGCCTGGCGGATGACGATCTGCTGGCGCACGTCGACCTTGCCGCGGCAATAGGGCGAGCCGTTGGGCACCAGCAGCAGCTCCGCGCCGCTCTCCGCCAGCGTCTCGCAGACGCCGAGCGTGCCCCAAAGGTCCTCGCAGATCGGAATGCCGAGCCGAACGCCGCGGAAATTGACCGGTCCCGGCATTTCCGGGGCGGCCTGGAACACGCGCTTCTCATCGAATTCGCCGTAATTCGGCAGGTCGAGCTTGTAGCGCTCGGCGATCACCTTGCCGGCGTCGAGCACCATGACCGAATTGTGCAGCCCGCTGGCCCGCTTCAGCGGCGTTCCCATGACCACGCCGGGACCGCCGTCGGCCGTTTCTGCGGCAAGCTCGCCGACCGCAGCCTCGCAGGCTTCCACGAAGGCCGGCTTCAGCACCAGGTCCTCCGGCGGATAGCCGGCGATGAAGAGCTCGGTGAAGAGCACGAGGTCGGCGCCGTGCCGCGCGGCTTCCGCACGCGCCTGGCGGGCCGAAGCGAGATTGCCCGCGATGTCGCCGACCGTCGGATTGAGCTGGGCGACGGCGATCCGCAGGATGTCGGGCGTGCTGGAATTCATCGGGAAGCCTTCGGATGTCTTTGATTGATGATCTAGCTTGGCCTTGCCGCGCCCACAATGGCGAAGGTCGTCATCGGCCGGGTCCGCGCTCCGGGATGGCCTCGGTCTCCGCGGCGACATCGTGCGATAAGAAGCCGTTAGTCCTCATGCGCCAGGATCGCGCCAAGGAAAGGTCAAGGACGGCGGGATTGAATTGTGCGACGCAATGAGCCAAATAGCCCGTTGAAGGTAAGGACCCATGACCAGATCGAAGTCAGCGAAGTTCCGGATCGGCCAGGTGGTGCGTCATCGCCTGTTCCCGTTCCGCGGGGTCGTCTTCGACGTCGACCCCGAATTTGCCAACACCGAGGAATGGTACGAGGCGATCCCCGCCGAGGTGCGGCCGCGCAAGGACCAGCCCTTCTACCACCTCCTCGCCGAGAACGACGAAACCGAATATGTCGCCTATGTCTCCGAGCAGAACCTGCTCGAGGACAGTTCCGGCGAGCCGATCCGGCATCCGCAGCTTTCGGAGCTCTTCGTCGAGACCGGCCATGGCCGCTACGAGCCCAAGGCGCAGTTGCGCCATTAGATCCGCAGTATCGCGGACAAGAAAAAAGGCGGGACCGGATCCCGCCTTTTTCTTCGGTCCGGACGCGGCGGCGCCGCTCAGTTGTTGTTCTGCTTGGCGCGCTCCTGCTCCTCCTGGAGCTTGCGCTGGAACTCTTCCGTGTTCTCGTTGACGAAATCCTGCAGCTTGCGCTGGCGCTCCTCGATGTCGGACTGCTCCATCGGCTCGCCGTCGAAGGCGGCCGTGAAGCCGGAGAGCGTCACGTTGATCGGGTTGGGCTGGTTCTGGAAATTGACCGAGGTCAGCGTGAGCCGGGAGCCGCGCTTGAGCTGGTTCACCAATTCGTCGGTGAGCTGGACCTCGGCGATGCAGCGGTCGGGCAGGCAGATCATGTAGTCGATCTTCCGCGTCTGGCCGGCGTCGATCTGCAGGCCGACACCCGGAGGCACCATTCGCCCGGACGGCACGGTGACCTGGAACACGCGCCGGTTCACCTTGCCCTCCAGCTCGATCAGGCTGACGCCGGTGACGAGCTGGCCGTTGTCGGCGACGACGATGTTCTGGACGTTGCAGATATTGGTCTCTTCCTGCTGTCCGCAGACCTTGAACCAGCCGTCGGGCACGTCCTGGGACTGCGCCTGCGCCGGGATGCTTGCCCCGCCGAGGAAGCCCGCAAGTCCTGCAGCGAATACGGAAACGCGGAGGGCGTTGGTCTTCCCGCTGTTCATCTTCGTCCTGATCCTCTCGGTTGTCCTGAGTGGCGCGCATCATGCGCGAAGTGTTCGTCTGGTGCTGTTGAAATACGGCGACAGAATGACTGTTGGCCGCCTGTTACACCGCAATCCATGCCGAATCCAGCGCATTCCCGCACGCGTCGGCGGGCCTTCCCCGATTCCGCCGGCATCGGCACTCATGTTAGGTTGCCGCGAATCACGCCATCGCATCCGTGACCGCATTCCGGGAGAAGCCATGCGCATGTCCATCCGCGCCGTCCTGCTGACAGCCTCCCTGCTGCTGGCCGGCCCTGTCGGAGCCGAACCGGCGGCCGACGGCCCCCGCCATGCCATTGCCATGCATGGCGAGCCGGAGCTGCCGGAAGGCTTCGCGCATTTCCCCTATGTCAATCCCGACGCGCCCAAGGGCGGGCGCATCGACTATGCCGTCCAGGGCACCTTCGACAGCCTCAACCCCTTCATCGTCCAGGGTGACGGGGCGCGCGGCCTGTTCGATCAGTATTTCGGGAACAACGTCTTCGAGACCCTGATGTCGCGCTCACGCGACGAGCCCTTCACCCTCTATCCGCTGATCGCCGAATCGGTCGAGACCGACGACGAGCGCTCCTACGTCCAGTTCGTCCTCGATCCCGATGCCCGCTTCTCCGACGGCGAGCCGATAGATGTCGAGGACGTGATCTTCTCCCTCGAATTGCTTCGCGACAAGGGCCGGCCGATCTACCAGAACTGGGTCGACCAGGTGGAGACGATGAGCAAGGTCGGCGAGCGCGGCGTCCGGCTCGACTTCAAGTCGACGGGGAACCGCGAGCTGCCGCTCCTGCTCGCGCTGCTGCCGATCCTGCCCGAACATGCGATCGACCCCGACACGTTCGACCGCTCGTCGCTGAAGCCGATGATCGGCTCCGGCCCCTATGTCGTGGACAGGGTGCGCCCCGGCGAGGTCGTCGTGCTGAAGCGCGATCCCGACTACTGGGCCAGCGACCACCCGTCGAAGATCGGCTTCGACAATTTCGACGAGATCCGCATCAACTATTTTCGCGACGACAACTCGATCTTCGAGGCCTTCAAGAAGGGCGTGACGACGCTGCACCAGGAAGCCAGCACCGGCCGCTGGGCCGAAGGCTACGACTTCCCAGCCGTCGCGCAGGGCCTCGTCGTCAAGGAGGAATTCGAAAGCGAGCTGCCCTCGGGCATGCTCGGCTTCGTCATGAACACGCGCCGGCCGGTCTTCCAGGACCGGCAGGTGCGCCATGCGCTGGCCGGCCTATTCGATTTCGAGTGGGCGAACCGCAACCTCTTCAACGGCGCCTACCGGCGCACCAACAGCTATTTCGACGGCTCCGAGCTCTCCTCGCACGGCGATCAGGCGAGCGAGGCGGAACGCGCGCTGCTGGCGCCCTTCCCCGACGCCGTGCTGCCGTCGATCATGGACGGCACCTACAGCCTGCCGGAATCGGACGGCTCGGGCCGCGACCGCGACTTCCTGCGCCACGGCCTGGAGGCCCTGAAGAAGGCGGGCTACGAGCTCGAAGGCCGGCATCTCGTCGACCGGGACGGCAAGCCGCTTTCCTTCGAGATCCTGCTCAACGGCAAGTCCGGCGAGCCGGTTGCCATGGCCTGGGCGCGCACGCTGGCGCGCATCGGCATCAGCGCCACCATCCGCATCGTCGACAGCGCGCAATACCTGCAGCGCCAGCGCACCTACGACTATGACGTGATCATGCAGTCCTACTATTCGTCGCTGTCGCCGGGCGCCGAGCAGATCGGGCGCTGGGGCTCGCGCACGCGCGATCTCGACGGCACCTACAATTTCGCCGGCGTCGGCGATCCGGCGGTGGATGCGATGATCCAGGCGCTGCTCTCGGCGACGAGCCGGGAGGAATTCGTCGCCGCCGTGCGCGCCTTCGACCGGGTGCTGATGAGCGGCGCCTATGTCGTGCCGCTCTACCACCAGCCGGACGAATGGGTGGCGCGCTGGAACTTCATCCGCCATCCTGAGGTCACGCCGATCTACGGCCCGCAGTTCACGAGCTGGTGGCGCGAGCCGGACTAACGAGGAGTTTGGAGATGAACGAGCGCCCCCGCCTCTCGGTCGACGTCGTTTCCGACGTCGTCTGCCCCTGGTGCTATGTCGGCCTCAAGCGGCTGGAGCGCGCCATGGTCGAGGCGCACGACGTCGCCGTCGAGATCCGCTGGCGGCCCTTCCAGCTCGATCCGAGCATTCCGGACGGCGGCGTCGACCGCAAGCAGTACATGATGGCGAAGTTCGGCAGCGAGGAACGGCTGAAGGAGATCGCCGCCAACCTCACCCAGACCGGCATCGGCGAAGGGATCGACTTCAGGTTCGACGCCATCAAGGTCTCGCCCAACACGCTCGATGCGCATCGCGTCATCCGCTGGGCGGCGAGTGCTGCGCCCGGCACGCAGCATCTCGTCGCCGAGCGCCTGTTCAGGGCCTATTTCGAGGAAGGCAAGGACGTCGGCTCGCACGAGGTGCTGGTGGACACGGCGCGTGCCGCCGGCATGGACGGCGCGCTCGTGGAGACGCTGCTGGCGTCCGGCGCCGACCGGGACGAGGTCCGCGCCGAGATCCAGACCGCGCAGCGCATGGGCGTCACCGGCGTGCCCTGCTATCTGCTCGACGGCAGATATGCGGTGATGGGCGCGCAGGACAGCGCCGCGCTTGCCGACGCGTTCCGCAAGGTGGTCGAGGCGCGCGAGGAGACCCCGCCGCAGACGCACTGACGCGTCGGACGCCCGCCAGCGACGATCGCGCATTTACTCGCGCCGCGATTCGCGCTTTGATCGGCGCAACATCCCAGGCATGACGGAGACTGCCATGAAGATTGCAAGATCAATCCTGCTCGCCACCGCGATCGCGCTCGCCTCGAGCGTCGGGGCCCAAGCGGCGAGAACGGATCTGGTGATCGGCATGACGCTCGAGCCGCCGCATCTCGATCCGACCGCCGGCGCCGCCGCGGCGATCAAGGAGGTCGGCTATGCGAACATCTTCGAAGGGCTGGCCAAGATCACCAGCGACGGCACCGTCGAGCCGCTGCTCGCAAAGAGCTGGGACATTTCGGACAACGGCACCGTCTACACCTTCCATCTTCAGGAAGGCGTGACCTTCCACGACGGAGCGGAGTTCACCGCCGAGGACGTGAAATTCTCGATCGATCGGGCGATGGCCGAGGATTCGGTCAATCCGCAGAAGCAGCTCTATTCGGCGGTCGACAGCGTCGAGGTCGTCGATCCCCTCACCGTGAAGGTGACGCTGAAGCATCCGCAGGGCGCCTTCCTCTGGAACATGGGCTGGGGCGAGGCGGCGATCGTCTCGCGCTCCTCCGCCGACGGCAACAAGGAGCACCCGATCGGCACCGGGCCGTTCAAGTTCGACAATTGGGCCAAGGGCTCCTCGATCACCCTGGTCAGGAACCCGGACTACTGGGGCGAGGAGGTCTATCTGGAGCGGGCCGAGTTCCGCATCATCCCGGATGCCGCCGCGGCGGTTCCGGCCCTGCTCTCGGGCGACGTCCAGGCATTCTCCAACATGCCGGCCGGCGACGCCCTGCCGCAGATCGAGGCCGACCCGCGCTTCGAGGTCGTCGTCGGCTCGACCGAGGGCGAGACCGTCCTGTCGACCAACAACAAGCGCGAGCCCTTCGACAATCTGAAGGTGCGCCAGGCGATCGCCCATGCGATCGATCGCGATGCGATCATCGCGGCGGCCGGCTTCGGCGGCCACGGCACGCCGATCGGCTCGCATTTCGCCCCGCACCACCCTGCCTATGTCGACCTCACCGGCACCTATCCGTACGATCCGGAGAAGGCCAGGGAGCTGCTGGCCGAAGCCGGCTACCCGGACGGCTTTTCGGCCACTTTGAAGCTGCCGCCGCCCACCTATGCGCGCGACGGCGGCCAGGTCGTCGCCTCGCAGCTCCGCGACGTCGGCATCCAGCTGGAGATCATCCCCGTCGAATGGGCGGACTGGCTGGGCCAGGTCTTCACCGAGAAGGACTACGATCTTTCGATCGTCAGCCATGTCGAGCCGATGGACATCGGCATCTACGCCCGGCCCGACTATTATTTCCAGTACGACAATCCCGACTTCAACGCGGTGATGGACGAGCTGGAGGTCACCACCGACGAGGCCAAGCGCAACGAGCTCTACGGCAAGGCCCAGCGCATCCTCGCCGAGGACGCGGCGGTCGGCTTCCTGTTCCAGATGCCGAAGATCGGCGTCTGGGACGCCAAGCTGGAAGGCATGTGGGAGAACTGGCCGCTGTCGGTCTCCGATCTCACCGAGGTCCGCTGGACGGACTAGACACAGGCGCAGGGTAGCCGTCGCGCGATGCACCCTACGTTGCCCCCCTCTGGCCTGCCGGCCATCTCCCCCCACAAGGAGGGAGATGGGCTGTCGTCACGTCCTTCGCCAGGCGCCGGCGTCGGCGAGCAGGCGGGAAGTGCCGAACAGGATAATCTCCCCCCTTGTGGGGGGATGGCCGGCAGGCCAGAGGGGCGCAACGTAGGGCTCCGGCTCCGGCGCCGCCGCTTCCCGTTCCTTCCATCATGACCGCCTTCCTCGCCAAGCGCATCGGCATCGGGCTGATCACCCTGCTTGTCGCCTCCATCGTCGTCTTCGCGGTGATGGAGGTGCTGCCGGGCGACCCGGCGCTGCTGATGCTGGGCATGAACGCCTCGCCGGAGGCGCTCGCCGCGATGCGCGAGCAGATGGGCATCAACGAGCCGCTGCTCATGCGCTATTTCCTGTGGCTCGGCGGCATGCTGATCGGCGATTTCGGCATCTCCTTCACCTATTCCTCGCCGGTGTCGGAGCTGATCGTCGAACGCGCGATCGTCTCGCTGCCGCTGGCGATCATCTCGCTGACGCTGTCGACGGCGATCGCCATCCCCGTCGGCATCTTCGCTGCCGCCCGTCGCGGAAAGGCCGGCGACACGGTGGTGATGGGTATCAGCCAGTTCGGCGTCGCGGTGCCCAATTTCTGGTTCGCGCTGCTGCTCGTCTATGTTTTCGCGGTATGGCTGCGCCTGCTGCCCTCCGGCGGCTTCGCCGGCTGGAACGCCGGCCTCTGGCCGGGCATCCGGTCGCTGATCCTGCCGGCGACGGCGCTGGCGCTGCCCCAGGCCGCGATCCTGGCCCGCGTCACCCGCTCCGCCATGCTGGAAGTGCTCGGCGAGGACTATATCCGCACCGCCCGCGCCAAGGGCATGCCGCGCCGCCACGTGCTGTGGCGCCATGCGCTGCGCAACGCCATGATCCCGGTGCTGACCATCATGGGGCTGCAATTCGCCTTCCTGCTCGCCGGCACGATCATCATCGAGAACGTCTTCTACCTGCCCGGCCTCGGCCGTCTCGTCTTCCAGGCGATCACCCAGCGCGACCTGATCGTGGTCGAGGGCGTCGTCATGCTGCTGGTCGCCAGCGTCGTCTTCATCAACCTCGTCGTCGACATCCTCTATGCGGTGATAGACCCGCGCCTGAGGGTCGGACGTTGAGCGGCGGCGATCCGGATATCGCGGGCGCCGGGCGGCAGGCCGAGGCCGGCGTCTGGCACCATGCCCTGCACAACGCTTCCTTTGTCGCCGGCCTCCTCATCACCGCGCTGATCGCGGCGATGGCCCTCCTCTCCTTCGCCTGGACGCCCTACGACATCACCAATCTCCAGGTCGCCGACCGCATGCAGGGCCTGTCGGCGGAGCACTGGTTCGGCACCGACCATTTCGGCCGCGACATCCTGTCGATGATCATGGTGGGCGCGCGCAACTCGATCGCCGTCGCCATTGTCGCAGTGGCGGTCGGCATGGGGATCGGCGTTCCGCTGGGCTGCTGGGCGGCGGCGCGCGGCGGCTGGATCGACGACGCGCTGATGCGCTTCAACGACGTCGTCTTCGCCTTCCCCGCCCTGCTCTCCGCGGTCATGATCACCGCCGTCTTCGGCCCCGGCGCGATCAACGCCATCATCGCGATCGGCATCTTCAACGTACCGGTCTTCGCCCGCGTGGCGCGCGCCGGGGCGCTGTCGCTGTGGCCGCGCGAATATATCCTCGCCGCGCGCGCCGCCGGCAAGGGCAAGGCGCTGATCACGATCGAGCACATCCTGCCCAACATCGCCTCGGTCCTGCTCGTGCAGGGCACGATCCAGTTCGCGCTC
>CAYYZC010000104.1:0-279 GCA_964475605.1 uncultured Chelativorans sp. | reverse complement strand
CCCAGACGCGCATGATGGTGGCGCCGCATCTGGCGATCTTCCCCGGCCTTGCCATCGTCATCACCGTGCTCGGGCTGAACCTGCTCGGCGACGGCTTGCGCGACGCGCTCGACCCGCGGCTGAGGCGCGAGCGATGAGCCTGCTCGAGATCGAGAAGCTGCGCCTGTGGATCGGCGACACCCCGATCCTCGAGGAGATCGACCTGTCGATCGCCGAGGGCGAGGTGCTGGGCGTCGTCGGCGAATCCGGCTCCGGCAAGTCGATGACGGCGCTGACCGT
>CAYYZC010000103.1:0-9329 GCA_964475605.1 uncultured Chelativorans sp. | reverse complement strand
CCAATCCGATGCGCCAGGTGGTCAGCCTGTCCGCCCGCGTCATCCAGCTCCGCGACGTGGGCGCCGGAACGGGCGTCGGCTACGGACTTGCGGCAGCGACCGGGCGGCCGTCGAAGCTTGCGACCCTTTCCATCGGATATGCCGACGGCTGGCCGCGCTCGGCTTCCGCATCGGCGTTCTTTTGCGGCCAGACCTTGCCGTTCGCAGGGCGGGTGTCGATGGACAGCATCGTCGTCGACGCGACCGGCTGCGCCGAGGCGCCGCGCGAAGGCGACAAGGTGGACCTGATCTGCCCCGCGCAGGGCGTCGACGACGTCGCCGGCTTCGCCGGCACGATCGGATATGAGATCCTCACCCGCCTCGGACGACGCTTCCACCGGGAATATCGCGGACCGACCGGTCTGCCCGGCTGACGCCTTCGGGCGCGTCGCTCCCGCGCCCCGGCCCATCTTCCACCCCCATGACAGCAAAAGGAGACATGATGCACGAACACAGCATGCTGGACGACGCCCTCGTGCGGCTCGACGACGCGGCCGCGCATCTCAGCATAGATCCCGACGTGATCGAGAAGCTCAAATATGCCCGCGAGACCACCAAGGTGCGGCTGATGATCCGTATGGACGACGGGTCGAGAAAGTCGTTCCTGGCCTGGCGCTGCCGCTACGACGACACGCGCGGCCCCACCAAGGGCGGTATCCGTTTCCATCCCGGCGCCACGGCGGACGAGGTCGAGACGCTGGCGTTCTGGATGACCTTCAAATGCGCGGTGATGAACCTGCCCTATGGCGGCGGGAAGGGTGCGGTGCAGGTCGATCCGCGGGAGCTTTCCAAAGCGGAGCTCGAACGGCTTTCGCGGGCCTATATCCAGGCCTTTGCGCAGATCATCGGTCCGGACCGCGACATCCCGGCGCCCGACGTCTACACGAACTCGATGATCATGGGCTGGATGGCGGACGAATACGCCCAGATCGTCGGCCGGCACGAGCCGGCGATGATCACCGGGAAGCCGATAGCGCTCGGAGGCTCCCTCGGGCGCGGCGACGCGACGGCACGCGGCGGCTACTACCTGGTCTGCCATCTCGCCGCCGACCTCGGCCTTGCCGAGACCATGCGCGTCGCGATCCAGGGCTTCGGCAATGCAGGGCAGCACATTGCGCGGCTCCTCGCGGCAGACGGGCACAAGATCGTCGCGGTCTCGGATTCGGAAGGAGCGGTCTTCTCGACGGTAGGTCTTCACATCGACCTGCTCCTGGAAGCGAAGGCTGCGGGAAAATCGGTGGCAAGCACGGTCGGACAGGGCGGGCATGAGATGCTCTGTCCGGAAGACCTCGTCACCGCCGACTGCGACCTGCTCGTGCCGGCGGCGCTGGAAAACATGATCGACGAATGCAATGCCGGATCGGTGAAGGCGAAGCTGGTGCTGGAGCTTGCCAACGGGCCGGTCACGCCCGAAGCCGACACCATCCTCGCGAGGAACGGCACGCGCGTCCTCCCCGACATCCTGGCGAATGCCGGCGGCGTCACCGTCTCCTATTTCGAATGGGTGCAGAACCGGCAGGGATTCTACTGGACGGTGGATGAGATCCACGAACGGCTGCGGGCGATCATGGAACGCGAGGGCCGCGAAGTGTGGAACGTCGCCCGCGAAAAGCAGATGACGATGCGCACGGCCGCCTATGTCCACGCGCTCGGCCGGCTCGCCGAGGCGATCGAGGCCCACGGGACGCAGAGCTTCTTCACGAGCTGACGCCCGCCACCCGCCCGGCCGCTTGGCGGGGCGGGTGGCATGATATTCAGGAAAGCGGAAGCTCCGCGTCGTCGCCGCCTTCCCGAACCCGGCTCGGCAGCCCGATCTGCCCGAGCAGGCGCAGGAACGGCCGCGGCGGCAGATCCTCGACATTCGCCATCTTCTTCGCATCCCACTCGCCGGTGGCGATCAGCATCGCGGCGGCGACCGCCGGAACGCCGGCCGTGTAGGAGATGCCCTGGCTTCCCACCTCCTCGAAGGCTTCCCGGTGGTCGGCGACGTTGTAGATGAAGACTTCGCGTTCCTTGCCGTCCTTCACGCCCTTGACCAGATCGCCGATGCAGGTCTTGCCCGTATAGGTGGGAGCCAGGGACGAGGGATCCGGCAGCACCGCCTTGACCACCTTCAGCGGCACCACTTCGAGGCCTTCGGCCGTCGTGACCGGCTGCTCCGACAGCAGGCCGAGATTCTTGAGGACCGTGAAGACGTTGATGTAGTGGTCGCCGAAGCCCATCCAGAAGCGCACATTCGGCACGCCGAGATTCTGGGACAGCGAATGGACCTCGTCATGCCCGGTCAGATAGGCCTTCTGCCGGCCGACGACGGGAAGGTCCCATTCGTGGCCGACCTCGAACATCCGGTTGGAGGTCCACTTGCCGTCCTGCCACGACCACACCTGCCCGGTGAACTCGCGGAAATTGATCTCCGGGTCGAAATTGGTCGCGAAGTATCGGCCGTGGCTTCCGGCATTGATGTCGATGATGTCGATGGAATCGATCCGGTCGAAATACTCGTCCCTCGCCAGCCGGGCATAGGCGTTCACCACGCCGGGATCGAACCCGGCGCCGAGGATCGCCGTCACGCCGGCCTGCTCGCATTCCTCGCGGCGTTTCCACTCGTAGTTGGCGTACCAGGGCGGCGTCTCGCATATCTTCAGCGGATCCTCATGGATGGCCGTGTCGATATAGGCCGCGCCGGTGGCGATACAGGCCGACAGCACCGACATGTTCACGAAGGCGGAACCCACATTGACGACGATCCCGGCGCCAGTACTCTCGATCAGCGCCTTCGTCGCCTGCACGTCGAGCGCATCCAGCCGGTGCGCCTGAAGCTTTCCCTCGACCTTGAGGGCCTTCTTCTCGCGGACGGACGCGACGATGGCTTCGCATTTGCTCAGCGTGCGGGAGGCGACATGGATATCGCCGAGCACGTCGTTGTTCTGCGCGCATTTGTGCGCGACCACCTGGGCAACGCCGCCGGCGCCGATGATGAGGACGTGTTTCTTCATTCGGGGAAGGTTCTCCTTCTTGCTGGAATCGGGGGCTTGCTGGAATCGGGGGCTTGCTGGAATCCCGGTGTCTTCAGGAAAGGCTCGCTTCGTAGTCCTCGTAGCCGAACTCGCGGACCGTCCGGACGGAGCCGTCGAGCTCGCGAATAGCGATAGCGGGCATGCGCACGCCGTTGAACCAGTTCTTCTTGACCATAGTGTAGCCGGCGGCGTCCTGGATCGAAATGCGGTCGCCGACCTTGAGTGGCTCCTCGAAGCGGAACGTGCCGAACACGTCGCCGGCCAGGCACGACTTGCCGCAGACCATGAATTCATGCGGCCCCTTGTCGGGATCGACCCTGGCTTCCTCGCGGTAGATCAGGAGGTCGAGCATATGGGCCTCTATCGAGGAATCCACGACCGCAAGCTGCCTGCCGTTGAAGAGCGTGTCGAGCACGGTGACCTCGAGCGTCGTCGACCCGGTGACGGCCGCTTCGCCCGGTTCCAGATAGACCTGCACGCCGAAGCGTTCCGAGAACGCGCGGAGACGGTCGCAGAGCGCATCCAGCGGGTAGCCGTCGCCCGTGAAGTGGATGCCGCCGCCCAGACTCACCCAGTCGGCATAGCTCAGCAGGTCGCCGAACCTGGCCTCGATCTGGTCGAGCATATCGGAGAACAGGGCGAAGTCCTCGTTCTCGCAATTGTTGTGGATCATGAAGCCGTTGATGCGGTCGAGAACCGCTTCGACCTTGCCCGCATCCCACTCTCCGAGACGGCTGAACGGCCGCGCCGGATCGGCCAGGTCGAAGCTCGACGAGCTGACGCCGGGATTGAGCCTCAGCCCGCATGCGATCCCGCCCGCCCGCGCGCTGAAGCGGTCGAGCTGGCTGATCGAGTTGAAGATGATCTTGTCGGCATGCTCGACGGCCTCGTCGATCTCGTGGTCGGCCCAGGCGACGCTGTAGGCATGCGTCTCCCCGCCGAACCGGGTCCGCCCGAGCCTGACCTCGTTGAGGGAGGACGACGTCGTGCCGTCCATATAGGGCTGCATGAAATCGAAGACCGACCAGGTGGCGAAGCATTTGAGGGCGAGCAGCGCCTTCGCGCCGGACTTCTCGCGCAGATAGGCGATGCGCTCCAGATTGCCGAGGAGCTTGCCCTTGTCGATCAGGTAGTACGGGGTCTGGATCAAGGCCGTGATGGTCCTTCCTTGGTGTCGCCATCATAGACGGCCGTTTGGACAGATTGGTGACTACAAGCCCGAGCAGCCGAAGAACAGGTTCACCGAGATACCGGTTCCGTCAGGCTCGGCAAAGCGGACCGGCCGTCCGTCAGCCAATTCGGTCATGGCAGTGATCCCCGGATCGCGTTCGGCAGGCGCGCCGGTCCGTCTTCGGAGGCAGGACTGCCAAGTCGGTCCCATATCAAGTCGGTCCCATATAGTGTCTTCGCGGAGTTCGATCCAGCATGCGCCTCCGCAGGCGTCTGCGACTGCCGAAGCTGAAGCTCGGCGTTGCCGGACGCGTCGCCATGATCGGGATCGCGTCCGGGTGACGAGCCGTGCCCAGGAACGCGCGCGCTCTGGGCGCCCGGTTCACAGCAGAACCTGCGATCGCGCAGGATGAATGGCTGGATGGCGGTGCGGCTTGGGCTGGTCGACCAGCGTCGTGGGGACGACGATCGACGAGATGCACCAGGGACACCTCGCGGCTGCCCTCGGCAACGACCGGCTGCAGGAAAGGCATATGCGCCTACGGGAGATTCTCATGTCACGCTCCATCGGTGCAGCGCCTCGAGCGCTGCAGGAATGAACCGCTTTGTTATGAAATGCCCCGGAGCAGGATTTATGTGCGGGATCCAGGGTTAGAGAGCCTGCTCCGGGAAAGGACCCGTCCTTTGCCGGCAAGCCTCGAATTCCTGATGTAAGTCTCCATGCACATGACAGCTACCTATGCGTTAGGTCCTCGTTCCTCAAGGCGACGCAATGTCGCCGGCACCGCCCATGCGGACGATCAGATCAGCGCGAAGGCAACGACCAGCAGTCCGAACATGCCCACCGCGACGATCATCTTGGTTGTCGTGTCCATCGTTCGCCTCCGAAAAACCGGGACCTACGGCCGGACAGGGGAGCCGGCGTCCTTCGAGCCACCGGCCGGCCGATCGCCGTCGCTCGGCCGGAACAGTCCCTCGACCACCCGCGGAATGTCGTTGCGCGCGACCCCGATATCCTCGAGCTGCCTGTCGTCCATGCGCCTGAGCGCGGCGATGGTGCGGTTCCGCTGCCACCGCTGGACCGCGCGGAGGAAGAGTTGCGCGACCGTCACCCTGGGGGTGCGCTGCGCATGCGGTGTCCGGAAAGCGTTCGGTGAGTGTTCGTAGACGGACATGTCGTCCCTCCTTTTCCGCCCCGGCCGCCGGGCCGCTGAAGGAGCGTCCACGAGGGGGCTGTCGTAGGGGCAGCGGCAGTCTCCCGCGCCGGAACTCGTCCGGGCGATATGCCGCGCCAGTTGGCTTGAAAGGTGAGCGGGGGTCCCCGATACGGCGAACGGAAGCGTTCGAGCCGCTCGGGGCTACGAACGTGTCAGGAGGGACGCCGAAACGACCAGATATCTCTTGTGACGACCAGGTATGCTCATACCTTCGATATGGGCATTCCCGCAGCCGTTTCAATCGGACAGGGATCGTGATGCGGCCTTTGGCCGCTGGCAGGCCGCGCGGCGATCTCCTGAGGGAGAACACGCAAAATCCCGCGGCACCGCGAGGGGTGCCGCGGACGAAGGGGACGTGCTGCCGATGCTGTCGTGGAACTACGCCGCAGAGGGACCCGGATCGTCGAAGTCGTCGGACCCCGCCGGCACCAGCCGCGGCTGGTCGTGGAACGCGCCGCGGATCACCCTCAGCGAGGGCTTGCCCTGCGTGCGCGCAGACAGGCTGGCCATGGCTTCCTTGTCGCGCCGCGCGGCTTCCGGCTGATACTGCACCTTCTCCAGCACGACCCTCTCGTCGCGGCCCTCATGGTTGGTCAGGACGAAGTCCTGACCCTCGGCGAGCCCGAGAAGGGCCAGCCCGCGCGGCGTGGTGATGGGCAGGAACATGCCGACAGGAGAGGTCGTGCGGTCGTGCGAGAGGACGCGCGTATCGGGCTCGCGCCCGTCCACCCTGAAGGTCACGCGGCTGCTCAGGGTCGCGACGTTGACGGGGACGTCGTCGCGGAAGACCACCACGGCACTCTCGATCTTCCTTTTCAGGATCGGCGCGAGCGGGTCGTCCATGCCGAGACAGCGGTCGCGCATGACTTCCAGGATGGTGAAGTCCTTGGTCGTGAGGATACAGTTTTCGGTCGGCATCGCACTTCTCCATCGCTCCGCCGGGAGCGGTTGCGTTGAAACGAAATGGAGAATCCCCTGGCCGCCGTCGGGCGGCGCAGGGGCTACGATCCTGCGATGAGGCAGCCTCCGAACAGCGAGAGGCGGCAGGGCGGCCTGACTCCGGTCATGTCGCCGGCCGCAATTCGACCGACGACGCAGACGCCGCAGCGGAGCCGGGCGCCTCCACCGTCTCGACGGTCAGGCGATGGACGCGCCCGTCGCGGGCGGTCCAGTCGATCGACTGTCTGGCCGAGAGGCCGATCAGCGCGGCCCCGATCGGGGTGAGGATGGAGATCTTCCCCTCGGCAATGTCCGCCTCGCCCGGGAAGACCAGCGTTACGCGCTTGTCCTCTCCGAGGTCGCTGGTGAAGCGCAGGGTCGAGCCCATGCGGACGATGTCGCTCGCGATCCGCTCGTCTTCCACGACGCGCGCACGGTCCAGCTCGGCCAGCAGCTCATCCGCCACGTCCGGGTTCCGGGCCACATAGGATTCTGCCAGACGCGACAGACGCTCGTGGTCGGATCGGGTCATGGTGATGGCGGGCTTGCGCTGCGTCTTCTTCTGGGGAGCCATTCTGGACCTCGTTGCGAATGCCTGGACCGCGGTGGCGTCTTCGACGCCGCTGCAGATTTAAGTCTTGTGTGGGATTGAGTGTCGCGTATTCCGCTTGCCGTCGTCCCACCGTCCGGGGAAGCTGGCTTATGCCCCGCGGCCGGGGCGCGACGCGACCGGGCCCGGGGCTAGTGGCCCGCGATGGGACACACCCGTCCAAGAAGGATATTGAAGCGCTCGGTCGACATGGAACGAACGTGGGATGTCGGAGACCGAAAGTCAAGGCGGGTCACATTCCACGGACCGGCCACGGACCGGCCACGGACCGGGCCACGGACCAGGGTGCGCATGCCTGCGGCGGACGGGCATCCGGCCCATATCCGCTCCTGAAGCTGCGCGTCTCAGCCCGCAGGCCCGGTTCCGTTCTTCACAGCGCGATGACGGGGAATTCGAGCATGGCGCGGTGGTCTTCCACGCCCCTCACGCCTGGAATGTTCTCGGCAAGGACCTGCGAGGCCTTGCGCTCCTCCTCCGATCCGACGGGGCCCCAGAAAGCCACGACGCCCTCGCAGACGGTGATGTTGGAGTTCTCGCTGATCACCCAGGGCTCGGCCTTCAGCGCCGCCAGAAGATCGCTCCGGATCGTTTCATCGTCGCGGGAGGAAGGAGCCCGAGAGGTGCCCGCCGTCGCAGCGGCAAGGGCACGAACCAGATTGGCCCGGCTCACGATCCCGACGACCTTGCCGAAGCGCATCACCGGGACGCGCTTGATCCGGTTCCGGTCGAGGAGCCGCGCGATCTCGTCCAGCGGCGTGATCTCGGCGACCGTCGCGACGTCGCGGGTCATCACGTCCGCGACCCTGGCGGAGTGGGATTTCGTGTACTCGACGGCCAGTGACGCATTGTCCTGGAACAGGCCGAGCCACCAGGAACGATGCCGGGGTGCGGTGCCGATTTCGTCGCGGTGGACGAGATCGCCCTCGCTGACGATGCCGACGAGATCGTCTCCGTCGATGACGGGAACCGCGCTGATGCCGTGCTCTACCAGCAGTGCCGCGACCGCGCCGATGGTGCTGTCCGGTCGAACCGAGACCACCGGCGTCGTCATGATGTTCTTTGCCCTGAGCATGTTCGATCTCCTGTCTCCGATGCCGCCGCGAATATCCGGACCGGGGTCTATCGGGACGATCGTCCGCGACCGGCCCGGCGGCGATGAAGCTTGCGGTTCCTCGACGGCGTCAGGTCGCGACGAGCTTCCAGTTCGGGTCGCGTGCTGCGAGGCGGCGGGCGAAGGTCCAGGTGTCGGTCATCTCGACGACGCTGTCGGGATGTCCGTCGACAACGTTCCCGTCCGGGCCGTAGGTGGCGTCTACCGCCTCGGTCGCGAAACGGACGGTGATCTCCGCAAGGTCGGCCTCCACCCAGGCCTGCACGACCTCGATATGCTTGAAGCCGACGAAGGTGAAAACACGCTTTTCGCCGCGGAGGCGCCGCTCGGCTATGGCCTCCCTGAAGTCGGCCGCCGCCTCCGGGCCAAGCAGGCTGTCCAGGACCTTCATGTCCTCTTCGGCATAGGCTCCGACGATGAGTTCGTAGGCGCGCGCCGCGCCGGCGAGGAAGCTTTCCTCGTCGAAGCGGTCGTCCGCCGCGTGAATGGCCGCCAGGGCCTCCCCTGCCCGAGCGGCCGGTCCCGGGCCGGATTGAGCGTCATCGGCGGTGGCAGCGGGCGCTTTCCGCAGGGCGACGGAGGGGAGCTGGAGAGAGGCTCCGGCCGTCACCTCCTTTCCTTCGCCCGGCTTGTCGCTGCTGTCCGGCGGAGGCTGATGCCACAGCCGCAGCAGGTGCCAATAGAAGACGATGAGCGCGATGGCGAGGAGATGAGCTCCAGGGTCGTAGGTCTCGTTCATGTCAGGTGCTCCTCTTTTGCGGAGCGTTCCGCCCCGCGAGAGGCGGGACGCCTGTCAAGGCTTATCTAATGCGTGGAAGCCTTTCGAACTGATGGAACGGCGGAGGCGAGGGCAGCGTCCATTCGAGCGTGGTGGCGCCCTCTCCCCACGGATTGTCGCCCACCTGCCGCTTCCGCAGGAACGCTTCGGCTATGGCGACGAAGAAGATCAGCAGGCCGGCGGTGGAGATGTAGGAGCCTATGGAGGAGACGTAGTTCCATCCGGCAAAGGCGTCGGGATAGTCGGCATAGCGGCGCGGCATTCCGGCCATGCCGAGGAAATGCTGCGGGAAGAAGACCAGATTGACGCCGATGAACATCAGCCAGAAATGCAGCTTGCCCAGCATCTCGCTGTACATGTAGCCCGTCATCTTCGGGAACCAGTAGTAGAAGCCGGCGAAGATGGCGAAGGCGGCGCCCAGCGACAGCACATAGTGGAAATGGGC
Source organism: uncultured Chelativorans sp. (assembly GCA_964475605.1). GTDB lineage: Bacteria > Pseudomonadota > Alphaproteobacteria > Rhizobiales > Rhizobiaceae > CAYYZC01. Next base: position 3 of record CAYYZC010000103.1, on the reverse strand, counting down.
GAC
>CAYYZC010000102.1:2451-9452 GCA_964475605.1 uncultured Chelativorans sp. | reverse complement strand
GTCGAGGGAAAGGTGATCTCGACAAGCGTCCCCTCGCCGGGCTGCGAGCTGATGGCGAAGCGCGCGCGGTTCGCCTCGACCATCGCCTTGGTCAGCGGCAGGCCGAGCCCGGTGCCGTCGTTGCGGCCGCGCTTCAGCGCGTTGATCTGCTTGAACGGCTTCAGTGCCTGGTCGATCTCGCTCAGCGACATGCCGATCCCGGTGTCGCGCACCCGCATCACCACGTCGCCGCTCGGCTCATAGGCGGTCGAGACGATCACCTGCCCTCCCGGCCGGGTGTAGCGGACCGCGTTCGACAGCAGGTTGAGCGCGATCTGGCGGATGCTGCGCAGGTCGGCGACCACTTCGGGCAGCCGCGAGGCGAGACTGGATCGGATGATGACGCGCTCGCGATTGGCCTGCGGCTGCATCAGCGCCACGGAGTCGGCCAGCGCCTCGTTGAGCGACACCGCCTCATAGTTCATCTCCTGCTCGCCGGCCTCGATCTTGGAGATGTCGAGCAGGTCGTTGACGAGGTCGAGCACATGGTTGCCCGAGCGGTTGATGTCGCGCAGATAGTCGCGATAGCGATCCGAGCCGATCGGCCCGAACTTCTCGTCGATCATCAACTCGGAGAAGCCGATGATCGCGTTGAGCGGCGTGCGCACCTCGTGGCTGACGCGGGCCAGGAAATCGGATTTCTGCGACGATGCGTTCTCCGCCTCCGCGCGCGCCTTGGTCAGTTCCTCCTCGGCGCGCTTCCATTGCGTGATGTCGCGCAGCACCGCGCAATAGCCGCCTTCGCCGGGCAGCCGGCCGATGGTCATGAACAGCGGGATGAAGCGGCCCTCCGCTTCGCGGCCGATCACCTCGCGGCCGTCATTGAGCACGCTGGCGACGCCGTTCTCCGCCAGCCCGTTGAGATAGTCGCGCGCCGCGCGCTGGCTCTCGATGGCGAACAGGCTGGCGAAGGGCTCGCCCTCCAGCTCGTCGCTGTCGTAGCCGAACAGCGCCTCGGCTGGCCGGCTGATGCTGCGCACCGTCCCGTCGGGCGCGATCAGCACGACGCCGTCCGTGGCGGTGTCGACGATCATGCGCAGTTCCTCGATCCGCCGCTCGACCTCGGCCCGATCCTTGCGGGCCGCGGCGAGCTGCGCCTCGAGCGCCTCGACATCCGCCGGCGAGGCGCGCAGCGTCAGCATCAGCGCGGAACGGCGCTGCCAGCGGATCGATTGCAGCCGCGCCTCGACGGCGGTCTCCGCGCCGCCGGCGCCGACAAGCCGCAGCCGGCCCTCGCGGCCATGCGGCGGCGGGTCGGCGAACAGGCCGTCGAGGCCGCCGCTTGCAGCCAGTTGATCGAGATCGGCGAAGCCGGTCAGGGTAAAGAACTCGCGATTGGCGAAGATCAGCTCGTCGCCGACATGGACGAGGGCAGCGAGCGGCAGGGGACCGAGCAAGGCGGCATCGATGCCGTCCGGCACGCTTTCGGCCGGCTCGGCGGGGCAGGGTTCGTCCCCGGCAGCATCCGCTTCGGCATTTCCGGCATCGGCCAGCTCGAATTCCTGCGCGTCGTTCGCATCCTCGACCGTTTCGACGATGTCGTCGCCTATGTTTTCCTCGGCTTCGGAAGCAGGCTGGATCGCTTCGCCATCCTCCGCCTCCGGCGCAGGCTGGTGCCGATCCTCTTCCCCGGCCGGGAAAGGTTCCTCCGCGACGGGCTCCTCCGCCGTTTCGGCGGAGATTTCCTCGTCCGCCTGTCGATCCTCCGCCGGCGGCTGCTCGTCCGCGAACGTCTCCTGGTCGCGCTTCAGCCGCGCCGCGATCTCCTGGAAGGCCGTGCGCTCGTTGGGCGATAGCCCGCCCGGCTCGTTCTGGGCCCGCCGCTCGGCAAGCCGGATCACCTTGTCGCTGTCGCGGCGCTCCGGCGTCGCGCTGATCGCGAGCGCCGGCGGCGGGCTCTCCGGCGCTTCCTCGGCGGCAGGCGCCCCATGCGGCGCCGATGGCGGAGCGAGCGTCAGGCCGAGCGCTTCCGGATCCGCCACGCTTTCGCCCATCTTGAGCACGCCGAAGCCGCGGAAGCCTTCGAAGATGCGGTCGCGTCCATAGACGGGGAGGGCGGCGAGGTCGACGGGAACCCGCCGATCGCTGCCCATGACCGGCCACATCACGGTGCGGCCCGACCAGGTATCGCGCCGCTGCAGAAGCTCGACGATCCTGCGCTCGGGATCGAGATTGAAGACCGTCGCCACATCCGCGAATCTTCGGCCGATCACGTCTGCCGCGCCCGGGCCGACGGCATCCACGAATTCCTGCGAAAGCTCGCTGAACCGGCCCTCGGCATCGGTCCGCCAGACGAAGCGGATCGGCGGGCGGTCGAGGTCGGGGACGAAGGCGGGGGCTTCGGCGATGTTCTCCGGTGCGGGGGCGGCGTCCTGCGCCTCCTCGCCGCCGAAATACCAACGGTCGGAGTTCGGATGGTCTCCGTCCTCTGCCGCTGCTTCGTCGCTGCCCCGATCGACCTGCGGAGGCGCGACGTCGTCGCGAACCGGCTCAAATTCGTTCTCGGGAGAGGCGTGGTCGTCGTTTGCCGCGTCCGCGTTGCGGGACCGGACGGCGGTCGCCGCCGGCTCGGCCTCGCCCTCGTCCACGGCGATCAGCAGATGCAGGGCCGGCTCGTCGGTCAGCCTGGCAACTCCTGCCGGCACGAGGCGGCCGTCCGCCTGCACCAGCCGCTTGACCAGCCGATCCGGCTCGCGGCGGACCTCGTCCACCAGCTCGCGCAGCGCTGCCTGGCCGATGCCGAGCGCTGCAAAGCCCTCCGAGCCCGCTAGCGCATCGCCTTTCCCGTCGACGATCGCGGCGAAGAAGCCGGAATCGGCGTTGAAGCCGGCGACGGCCTCCTCGGCGATCGCGGATTGGCCGGGCGAGGCGAGGCGATCGGCCTCGGCGGCAAGCAGGATCGCGCGCTCCCCGCCGGGCATTCCCACCGGGACGACGGAAAGCGGGATGGCGCGGCCGCCGCTTCCGGTGATCCGCACCATGACCGGAGCCGGGCCGGCCAGGTCCGGGAAGCCGGGCGCGGCCGCGATCTGCCGTCGCGCCGCCGTTCCCAGGCCCGATGCCGCACCGATCGTCGTTGCGATGTCGGCGAAACCGAGAAGCCGTGCCCCCGGGCCGTTCGCCCACATGACGGTGTCCAGCGAGCAATCCAGCAGCGCCAGCGCATCGCCTTGCGCGAAGCGCGACCTGATCTCGTCCATCACGGCAATGTCGATAAACGAATATGAATGGGGCGCCATGGGCCTGTCTTGGTGCCTTGTCGGGTCGGCGAATTAAAGCTTTGTTAATAAAGCCGGGCGGGCTTTCCGTCCATCGTATGCCGGGGTGGCGCGTCGCTTTCTGGGTGCGTGGTTAACTCCCGCACCGCACTTTCTTTGCTGCAACGCAAAATAAATGTTGCATCGCACAAAATGGTCGCCTATATTGCGTTTCAAGTCAATGCGACGGCGCCGGCAAACGGCTGCCGCGCAAATCCAGAAGGAAGTTTAGCATGAGCAAAGCGACCAGCAGGACTGCCGAGACGATCGAGTTTCCGACCTTCGACGCCGAGAAGGCCACCGACCAGATGCGCGTCCTCGCCGAGAAGGGCGTCGAGCAGTCGAAGGAAGCCTATGCCCGCATGAAGAACGGCATGGAGTCGGCGCAGAAGACGATGGAGACCACGCTGGAGACGGCCCGCGCCGCCGGCAGCGACGTGTCGCTGAAGTCGATCGCCGCCATGCGCGCCAATGCCGAGGCCGGCTTCTCCCATCTCGAGGCGCTCGCCGCCGCGAAGTCGCTGACCGACGTGATCGAGCTGCAGACCTCCTACCTGCGCAAGAGCTTCGAGATGCTGGTCGACCAGACCCGCGACATGCAGTCCGTCTCGACCAAGGCGGCCGAGCAGGTAGCGCAGCCGGTTCGCGACGCCTTCGAGAACGCGCTGAAGGAACTTAAGGTCGCCTGACACGTTAGGCGCTTCAAGAACTCCGCGTGAGGGAGACCTCCTCCCCTCCCCACGCGAAGGAAGACCGGCTCTCCTCCCGCCGGTCTGTTATAGGAAAAGGCCGGGTCCTCCCCCCGGCCTTTTCCGCATTCAGGACCCTGCCGTCGTCTCGCGGTGGCGCAACGGGCTTGAAATCGCTCCGGATTATCCGTAAGAGCCTCGCATCGGAAGGCCCTGTGCGGTTGTAGCTCAGTTGGTTAGAGCGCCGGATTGTGGATCCGGAGGTCGGTGGTTCGAGCCCACCCAACCGTACCAATCTTTTCAAAGACTTAGCTGCGGCTTTCCCATTTCATGTCGCGTTCATGCTGCAACTGACTTTCCTTGATTTCCAAGGGTTTCACTGATGCGCGGCTACTCGACGCGACATGAACGCAACATGACATCGGACGAGATCCTTACGAAGTTCCGTGTTGCCTCATCGCCTGCCGCTCACCTATCGACGGCCGAGCAAGGAAAGCCGAGCATAGCGCGCCGATCCAGGTTTGCTTGTCTAAAGAATGAAATCGCCCGCATCGAGATCGACCGCGCCCTTTAGCTTGATTGCAAAGTCGGCTTTGCCGTCCCCGTCGGTATCGCCATAGACGAATGTCTTCTTGCGCTTTTGTTCGAAGCGCAACTCGCCCTCTGTGCCGGAGAAGGCGTCGTCGCCAATGAAGGTGAATTCGTCATTCTTCGGCGTGCCGGCTTCGGCGTCAATTGCCTTCAGTTTGATCCTGTCGTTCTGATTTTGACTGAAGTCGGCGATCAGGTCGGCCTTCTTCTTGCTCGGTGAATCCTTCACCGATTTGAACACGAATTTGTCCGCGCCCTTGCCGCCGGTCAGCGTGTCCTTGCCGCTGCCGCCAACCAGATGATCCTTGCCGGCGTTACCCTTGATCTTGTCGTTCCCCGGTCCGCCCGCAAGCAGATCGTTGCCGCGGCCGCCTTCAAGGCGATCTTTGCCGTCGCCACCCAGAAGCGTGTCGGCATTGTCGCCGCCGCGCAGCGTGTCCATGCCGTTTCCGCCGGCCAGGAAATCCTTCCCGCCCTTGCCAAGGATCGTTTGCTTGCCCGGGCCTGCGAGAAAGGCATCCGCCTGTCCGCTTCCCTCGACCAGCCCGGAAGGAATCGGCATCTTTTCGGCAACGCGCAGGTGATTCTGCTGCCCTTCCGGGATGTCGCCGAACAGGTTCCATGTAACGAAATCGTTCCATCCATCCTTGTTGACGTCGGCAATGCCAACGGCACCGCCCCACACATCGAATGGAACCAGCTTTGTTGGCAGCTTGTAGAAGTGGTTCTCGCCGTCATTGACGTAGATGAGGTGCTTTTCAGGACCATGAACCTCGGCAAGGAAATCGAGCGCCCCGTCATTGTTCACGTCGACGAAATTGATGAAGTTGACGTATCCCCCGGGGATCGCAGGCTGGGCGTCCAGATACGTCGTCGTCTGATCGGTCAGTCCACCGTCACCGGTCGATATCAGAACCTGCAGTTTCGTGTTCGTGTAGAACGGTTCTGTCCTGGTGGAGGCGACCAGTATGTCGTCGATGCCATCCTTGTTGAAGTCGAACGGTTGCGCGTCGAGCGCTATCGTTTTCAATGAGCCGTATGACCCGGCAGGAATGGTTTCCGTCGCCTTGGTAAAGTTCCCATGCCCGTCATTGATGGCGAGGAAGTGGGTGTCCGCCCCCTCATCTCCGCCGAGAAACAGATCGAGATCCTTGTCTCCGTCAACATCGATGAACAGCGATGTCGTATAGCTCGAATGCGTATCGAGGCTCGTCGGCCTCAACTCGGCCGGCAGATCGACGGTACTGCGCGTAAACCGACCCGCGCCGTCGTTGATCAAGAGATATGGCGGTTTCTCCCACTGCAGGTTGCCGACATAGATGTCGACGTCGCCATCGCCGTCGACGTCGCCGATGGCGGTGGAGTGGGTGAAATCAGAAATATCGGGAATATGATCTGGCGCAGCTACGAAGCCGCCTTTCGACGTGCCAAGCAGAAGCTGATTTGGGTATCCCGAAAAGTCGCCCCAATCGGTTCCGTGATCGGCGATGAAGATGTCCGGCAGTTTATCGCCATTGAAGTCGCTACTGATGATCTCTCGGGCACTGACGGACCCTTCTGTGATATTTTTAAGTGTAGACTTCGGTGCTTTCTTGAAGCCGCCTGTTCCGTCGCCAAAAAACGCAACGTAGGAAGCAGGACCATGCTGATCTAGGAACTGAAGTGTCCCGAACAGGTCCGTAATGCCGTCGTGATTGATGTCTATTGTAAGAAACCGGCCTGTGTAGAGCACATAGTCCTTGTCGAGCGGATCCGAGAATAACTTCTCGGAAATCGTATAACCGTGCAGCGGCATCCCACCCTCCCGTCAAGCCCGAATAAATCGAATTTTAGCCTGCTTCTATGGCGGACTTCAAGAGCCATTTCTTACTATACTTGCATCAGTGCAGTCGCCACAAAGGCCTCGGCTTCATCGAGCAGGATGGCGGCCAGTCGGACGTCTTGTCCATATCTCTGCCGGTGAGCGCGCTGGCGTGAGCTTGCTTGTCGAGGGCCGGAAGATCAGCCTCAATGTCGTTAAGGATAATTGGGAAGGCAAGCATATCGCCGAGGAACTGCAGGCTGAGCAGTCAAACAACGCTTCTGGTCTTTGACCATGGATGTACTGGCACTGGCCGTTGAGGCATTCAGGAAAAGGCCCGGAAATCCCCGGCCTTTTCCTCGTAGACATTGGAGCGGGCAGTTGCCAAAGAGACTGGCGCGATCACGTTTCGCAGGGCAAACTGTCCCCCATGACCGTCCATCCTGACCCCGACGAGCCTGCGCAGATCGAAGCCGACGCTGCCCTTGAGGCGCGCGAGGCGGAATCGGCGGTCCAGAAGGCGGACACCCGCAATTTCTACTGGCTGGGCATCCTGATCTTCGTCGGATCGGTCGCGCTCACATCGATGCTGCTCTGGCTGGCCCTGACATCGTTTCGCGCCGA
>CAYYZC010000102.1:0-2351 GCA_964475605.1 uncultured Chelativorans sp. | reverse complement strand
GGCTCCAGGACGAAGTCCTTGCGCTTGAAGTCGATCGAGTCCTTGAACTCGAGGCCGAAATCGGCCTCGCCGTCACCGTCCTCGTCGCCCCAGACGAACGTCTTCTTGCCCCGCTTCTCGTAGCGGAGCTCCCCCACCGTTTCGCTGAACTCGGCCTTGCCGATGAAGTCGAAGTCGAAGACGTTGCTGAGATGGATCTTGTCCTTCTGGCTCTGCTTGAAGTCCTTGATGATGTCGCGCCGTTCCTTGAGCGCGATCGTGTCGGCGGCGCCGAAGAAGAAGACGTCGGCGCCCTTGCCGCCGGTCTGGCTGTCCTTGTCCCAGCCGCCATAGAGCACGTCCTTGCCGGGACCGCCCTTCAATATGTCGCGGCCTTCGCCTCCGACCAGCCGGTCGGGGCCGCGCCCGCCGATGAGCTTGTCGTTGCCGAGCCCGGAATGCAGCGTGTCCTCGCCGCCCTGACCCTTGAGGATGTCGTCCAGCCTCGTGCCCACCATGAAGTCCATGCGCTTCGTCCCGACGATCGTCAGGATGTTCGTCTTCTCGTCGAACTTCAGCTTGAACTCTTCAGTGCCCGGATAGAGGTCGACCCCCGGCGGCAGCACGATTTTCTTCTTCTTCGATCCGCCATGTTTCATCGAGCCCCTCCTGCCGGCAGGAGGCGGCCCTTCAACAAGGCTCCCGGACCTCTGCCCGCGGCGAGCCTACACCGGCCGATGCCGGTGCTCCGTGATATTGATCAAGTCATCGACGAACCGTCCGACCCCCTCTTCCATGGAGGCCCGGCGGCATCGCCTGCGATCACAGGATGAAATCGCTCTCCTTGACCCCGGACACGCCGAGCAGGAGGATCGACAGGTCGGACGTGGCGCCACCCCACAGATCGCCATAAACGAAGGTGTCGCGGCCGACGGTTTCGTAGCGGAGCTCGCCCTGGGAACCCGAGAAGGCCGCGTCGCCGATGAACTGGAACGGCTGCGCCCCGCTCCACGCCTTGCCATAGCTCGTCAGGTCGATCCGGTCGCCCGCGGAGGCGTCGAAATCCTTGATGCGATCGGTCGAGTTGTCGCCCGACACATAGCTGAACACGAACGTGTCCTTGCCCTTGCCGCCGACCAGCGTGTCGGCGCCTGCGCCGCCGTCGAGCCGGTCCTTGCCCTTGCCGCCCTTCAGGACATCGTCGCCGCCCCCGCCGAAGAGCTCGTCCTTGCCTGCGCCGCCATTGAGCTTGTCGTTGCCTTCTCCGCCGAAGAGCTTGTCCTTGCCGGCACCGCCATTGAGCTTGTCGTTTCCGAGGTCGCCATAGAGCTTGTCGTTGCCCTTGCCGCCGACGAGCTTGTCGTTGCCGTCCCCGCCGATCAGCATGTCGGCCTTCTTGCCGCCATTGAGCTTGTCGTCCCCGACGCTGCCGATCAGCTTGTCCTTGCCGCCCTTGCCGTTGATCACGTCGTTCAGCTCGGTGCCGAGGATGACGTCGTTCTTCGAGGTGCCCTGCAGCTTGAGCACCTTGGTCTTCTCGTTGAAGCTGTATTTGAAGGATTTCTTGCCGTAGTAGAGCTGCGCCGCCTCGATATCGAGCGAGCCGAGCTCCGTGGTCGAATTCGACCTGTTGTACGACATGACGGTGTAGTCGCCATGGTCCTTGGAGGGGGAAAGCGTCGGCTTGCCTTCGAAGGGATGCTTGAAGCCGATCGCATGGCCGATCTCGTGGAGCAGGATCGAGAAGCCCGCCGTGCCCGGATTCATGGTACCCGAGCCATTGAAGGTCTCGGCGTTCATGAAGACGTCACCGCCGAGCGTGTCGTAGACGGGCACGATGGTGGGATTGCCGTCCACATACAGGTAGCCGTAGCCCGGAAAGTAGCCGTACCCCTTGACCGGACCGCCGGTGGCGTTGGTCTGGCCGTCCATATTGACCTTGGCGAAGCGGATCTGCCCTCCCGTCGATTGTGAGACTTCGAGGAAGGTCAGGCCGGTCTTCTCGGCCCAGATGTCGAGCGCCTCCCTGGCGGCATCCTTCTGCGCTTCGGAGAAGGCGGTGAAGCCGCTCCGGTCGACGGTGTCGTAGCCGGGTTTCTTGGTGGAGAAGCTGAAGGTGACGACCACGGGCGTCCCAAGCTCTTCCGAGGCATTCCACCGCGAAAGCTGATCGTTCCCGGTCAGTGCCCGGATGTCCTTGCTGCCTGCCATTCCAGCCCCCTTGCATGTCGTCGCCCGGTCGCTGGCGCGACCTGATCGTCATCTATCATGGCGACGAGCATGGTCCAGCGGGAGATCGCCTTTTTCGCCGCGCAATCACAACAATGTCAGAAAAGCGATTCCTGCGTCTCGGCGGGGTTGGTCCGGCCGCC
>CAYYZC010000101.1:796-9496 GCA_964475605.1 uncultured Chelativorans sp. | reverse complement strand
CTGCACCTGGGGCTGTTCACCGGCCTCCGCCTGGAGGATTTGGCGACGGTCGGCCGGCAGCACATCAAGGGCGGATGGCTCAACATCCGACCCAAGAAGAATGAGCGGTCGAAGAAGGAGGCTGTCAATGTCGATCTGCCGATCCTGCCGATCCTGCAGCAGTCGATCGACGCCAGTCCGACCGGCAATCTCACCTTCCTGGTCACCGAGTTCGGAAAGCCTTTCAGCGTAAAGGGCCTCGGAAACAAGATTCGCCAATGGTGCGACGAGGCAGGCCTGCCCGAGTGCACTGCACACGGCATGCGCAAGGTGGGTGCATCAATCGCCGCCGAGAACGGTGCGACCGACGAGGATTTGATGGCAATCTTCGGCTGGGTGACGAAGGCGCAGACCACGCTTTACACGAAGAAGGCGCGCCGCAAGCTGATCGCCGGCCGCGCCGCGCACAAACTGCTGCGGGAACAAAAAACGGACGAAACTGTCCCACCTGCTGAAGGGGTGGAAAAAAGTGGGGCAAAAATCGCCAAATAACGAATAAAAACAATGCCCATCTATATGGGTGGTGCCCCTGGCCGGGATCGAACCAGCACTCCTTGCGGAACTCGATTTTGAGTCGAGCGCGTCTACCAATTCCGCCACAGGGGCAAGCAGCCAGCAGGGCCGGTAGGCAAGCTGGCGTCGCGCGACTATATGGGCGGGGCAGGCAGGTCGCGTCAAGCAGGCGAGGCGCGCGGCGATCGAGTCCCGTTGCACAAGGGTCCGATTGCCGCTAGGCGGTTCGATGCCGTGAAACAGTCCGCACAGAGATCGCCATGTCCCTCACCTCCGCCATCGGCAAGACGCAGACCGCCGGCGCAGCCCTGCTCTTCGCCGGCATGGTCGCCACCGTCGGCACCGCGCTCGGCTTCCAGCACATCGGCGGCTATATCCCCTGCAAGCTCTGCCTGGAGCAGCGCATCCCCTATTATGCGGGCATCCCGCTGATGGCGCTGGCGCTCGCCGCCGCACTGCTGAAGCTGCCGGCGCCGATCGCCCGCGGCCTGCTTCTGGCCGGCGGGCTTCTGATGCTGTGGAGCCTCTATCTCGGCGGCTTCCATGCCGGCGTCGAATGGGGCTGGTGGCCGGGCCCGACCGATTGCGGCGTGGTCGCGCCGCCGCCGCAGGGCGGCAGCCTGCTCGACGCCATCGATGCCGTCGTGCCGCCCTCCTGCGACGAGGCGGCGGGGCGCTTCCTCGGCCTGTCCTTTGCCGGCTGGAATGTCGTCGCCAGCGCCGTGCTGGCCGCGATCGCATTCGTCGCAGCGTTCAGGAAGCCTGCCTGAGACGCGGGTCAGGGCTCCAGCTCGACGTCCCAGTAGAGATAGTCCATCCAGCTCTCATGCAGATAGTTGGGCGGGAACAGCCGCCCATTGTTGTGCAGGTCGTGGACGGTGGGCTGGAACGGCTTCTGCATCGGCCACATGCGGGCGTCGGTCGGCATCATGCCGCCCTTCCTCAGATTGCAGCCCGAGCAGGCGGCGACGACGTTCTCCCAGGTCGTCGCCCCGCCGCAGCGGCGCGGCACGACATGGTCGAAGGTGAGGTCCTCGCGGGTGCCGCAATACTGGCAGGTGAAACGGTCGCGCAGGAAGACGTTGAAGCGGGTGAAGGCGGGGTGGCGCGACGGCTTCACATAGCTCTTCAGCGACACCACGCTGGGCAGCTTCATCGAGAAGGAGGGCGAGGAGACCGCGTGCTCGTATTCGGCGACGATGTTGACGCGGTCGAGGAACACCGCCTTGATCGCGTCCTGCCAGGACCACAGCGACAAAGGATAGTAGCTCAACGGACGATAGTCCGCGTTCAGCACCAGAGCGGGCAGACCGTCCGGCGAGACAGCGATCGTCACCTGTGCATCTCCTTCGGCATCGAGCAGCCGCATATTGTAATCCCGCCATTGCAGGAATGTGAAGCTGCAATCATGCCCCGATGTGCCTCGGACCCGGCTGATTTCGCGGTTTTTTCCGCCTCAGGCCGGCGGTGCGGCCTCGCGCCCGCGCCGGCCGGCATAGAAGGACCAGAACAGGCGCGCCGCCACGCCGCGCCATGGCGACCATGATTCGGCCAGCGCGTAGAGCGCCCTGGCGTTCGGCCGCGGGCTGATCGAAAGACCCTCGCCGACCGCGCTTTGCAGCGCGACGTCATGGGCGGGGAAGATGTCGGGATGGCCGGCCGCGAAGAGCAGATAGACCTCCGCCGTCCATGGCCCGATGCCGGGGATCGCCGTCAGGCGCGCCATCGCCTGCCCGGCGTCGAGCTCGCACAGGCCCTCGAGGTCGAGCCCCTCATTCTCGACCGCATGCGCGATGGCCAGCAGCGTGCGCTGCTTCGGCCGCGACAGGCCGGCCTTGCGGAACAGGTCCTCCTCGGCCGCGAGCAGCGAGGCAGCCGAAAGCGGGGCGATCAGTGCGCCGAGCCGGCCGCGGATCGCGTCGGCGCTGGCGCGCGAGACCTGCTGCGAGATGATGATCGAGGCAAGGCTGGCAAAGCCCGGCCGGGTCAGGCGCAGCGGCAGCTCGCCCGCGATTGCCGCGACCGGCACCAGGCGCGGGTCTCTCGCGACCAGCTCCGCCAGCCCCGCGGCGATGTCGTCGGAATTGCGGATGCGCTTCAGCTTTGCTTTCCTCTGTCCGGCCCGGAAACCCTTGTCCTTAGCCTCGCCGCACCGTAGCAATCTGCCGGTCCGCGCCACAAGTGAGCCCGAGCGACCTTCATGACACGCGCCGTCTTCCGCTTCGCGCCGAGCCCCAATGGCGAGATGCATCTCGGCCACGCCTATTCGGGTCTGCTGAACCTCGACCTCGCCACGGCCTGCGACGGGCGCTTGCTGCTGCGCATCGAGGACATCGACGTGACACGCTGTCGACCCGAATTCGAGCAGGCGATCCTTTCCGACCTCGCCTGGCTCGGCATGGAATGGGAGGAGCCGGTGCGCCGGCAATCGGATCATTTCGCCGACTATGAAGAGGCGCTCGGGCGGCTCGTCGACGAGGAGCTCGCCTATCCTTCCTTCATGACGCGCGGCGAGGTGCGCGCCGTCATCGCGGAGGCGGAGGAACGCGGCGAGGCATGGCCGCGCGACCCCGACGGCGTGCCGCTCTACCCGACCGCGGAGCGCCGCCTGACCGGGCGCGAGCGGCAACGGCGCATCGATGCCGGCGAGCCCTTCGCCTGGCGGCTCGATGTCGCGGCCGCGACGGCGCGCATCGGCTCCCGGCTCGACTGGATCGAGGAGGGGCACGGACCCGGCGGCGAGAGCGGCCGCGTCGCGGCCGATCCGCGAGCCTGGGGAGACGTGGTCGTCGCGCGGCGCGAGATCCCGACCAGCTATCATCTCGCCGTCACCGTGGACGACGCCATCCAGGGCGTGACCCATGTCGTCCGCGGCCGCGACCTGTTCTTCGCCACCGCCGTGCAGCGCCTGCTCCAGGAACTGCTCGGCCTGCCGGCGCCCTCCTACCTGCATCACGACCTGATCCTCGGCGACGACGGACGCAAGCTTTCGAAAAGCCGCGGCGACACCGGGCTGTCGGCCCTGCGCGCCGCCGGCGCGACGCCGCGGGACATCAGGCGGATGGTCGGGCTCGATCCTGAAGCATGATCCCGAAAAGTGGGACCCGGTTTTCGGAAGAAGATCATGCTCCAACAAAAAAGGAGCAGGGTGACGGTTCGCGGAAAGCCATCCGGCACTATGGCCGGTTGAGCGCCGCCTTGAGCATGACGAGCACCAACAGGCACAGGAACGCGCCGGCGATGCCCGCCGCCGAGGCCATGGTCAGGTCGGCGAGGCGGATGCCGAGGCTGTTGGCGGTGAAGATGGAAAGGAAGAAGCCGGCCGTGATGACGACCATGTTGCCGGTCGGGCCGAATCCCTCCTCGCCCATGATCGCGTCGAGGCCGATCGACAGCCCGAAGGCGACGATCGAAACGGCGGCGACCGCAAGCAGCAGCCAGACGAAATCCAGGTTCCAGAGCATGCCGGCATCCTTCTCATGCGAAGGGAAGGACCGGGTCCGCAGATCCCGTGCGCCGCTGATCCTATCGCTCAATTCTTTTGCTTTGCTTGCCGGGGTCAATCCAATTAGAGCAATCGGACCCTCACAAAGGCCGCATTCGTCTCTTGTCCAACCTTTCCCTTGCCTCGCTGATCCCGCCGCTTTTCGTCCTGCTCTGGGCGACCGGCTTCATCGGCGCGCGCTATGCGATGCCCTATGCGGAGCCCTTCACATTCCTGGCGCTGCGCTTCGCGCTCACCATCGCTCTGCTGCTCCCGGTCATGATGTGGCCGAAGCGCAGGCTTCGCCGCCGGCATGTCGCGCATGCCGTCTTTGCCGGCATGCTGATCCACGGCGTCTATCTCGGCGGCGTGTTCTGGGCGATCCACCGCGGCATGCCGGCCGGTCTGTCGGCGCTGATCATCGGCCTGCAGCCGCTCGTCACCTCGATCATCGCCGGCAGCGCGCTCGGCGAGCGCATCCTGCCGCGCCACTGGATCGGCCTCGGCGTCGGCTTCGTCGGCGTGGTGCTGGTGCTGGCGCCCAAGCTCGGCACGCTCGGCGGCGAGGTCACGCCGGCGACGCTCTGCGCCTGCCTGATCTCGGTGGTGGCGATCAGTGCCGGCACGGTATGGCAGAAGCGCCATCTCGGCCGCGCAGGCCTGATCGGCGGCACGCTGTGGCAATATGCCGGCGCGGGCCTCCTGATGACGGCGGCCTCGCTGGTGTTCGAGACCCGCGACGTCACGCCGAGCGGCGAGCTGTTCTTCGCGCTCGCCTGGCTCGTCCTGGTGCTGTCGATCGGCGCCATCTTCCTTTTGATGTACCTGATCCGCGAGGGCGAGATGGCGCGCGTCTCCTCGCTCTTCTATCTCGTCCCGGCATGCACGGCGCTGATGGCCTGGGTGCTCTTCGACGAGACGCTGAACGCGCTCCAGATCGTCGGCATGGCGATCACCACGGTCGGCGTCGGCCTCGCCACTCAGCCGGGCACGCGGGCGCGAGCGTCGCGGTAGCGCTTGATCGCGGCGTTGAGCTCGCCGCCCATGATGAAGATCGCCGAGACGATGTAGAGGAACACCATCGCGATCATGATCGACGCCAGGCCGGCATAGGTGGAGGCGTAGGAAGAGAAGCGCCCGAGATAGGCGGCGAAGAGCGACGAGCCGAGCACCCAGAAGACGAGCGTGAAGATCAGCCCCGGCACGATGTCGCCGAGCCGGCGTCGCCCGGCAGGCAGCCAGATATGCGTCGCGACGAGGGCGAGGATGATCACACAGGAGGCGATGATGAAGCGCCAGACGGTGATGGTTCCCATATAGGGCTCGATCCAGGGCAGGTTCCGCAGCGCCAGGTCGGCGGCCAGCGGCGCGAAGACCAGCAATGTCGAGACGATCAGGAAGCCGATCGTCGCGGCCAGCACGAAGGCGAGGCTCTGCGCGCGCAGATAGAAGATCGAGCGGTATTCCGTCACCCTGTAGGCGCGGTTGAGCGAGACCCGCAGCGCCTCGATGCCGTTCGAGGCGAAGAACGCCGCCACCAGGATGCCCAGCGTCAGGAAATCGCCGCGCTGGACGGTGAGCACATTGGTGACCTCGAAGGCGATCGGCTCGGCGATCTCCTCCGGCCAGGTGTCGAAGACGAGATGCACGGCCGTGTCGGCAAATGCCTTGGCGCCGACGAAGCTCGCCAGCGAGGTCGCGAAGATGAGGAAGGGAAAGAGCGCGAGCAGCGCCGACAGCGCGAGATGGCTCGCCATCGCCCAGCCGTCGTCGTCGTTGAAATGGCCCAGAGCATCCCCGAGGATCCGTTTGAGGATGGCATATATTCGCAGCATTCCCGGTCGCTCGAACCTCAGGCTATCGTCGCTCGAACCTGGAGCGTCCGATACTCGAGGCTATATGTGAAGGCTTCCCCCTGCATGGCAAGAGGTTAGACAGCTATCGCATTCCACGCTATCTCACATGCGCATTGCCGCCGGCGTGATCTGCGCATCCCGACGGAAGACCCTGCGGAAGACCCTGAATGTCCACAGTTTTCAACTTCATCGCCATCCTCTTCATGCTCGCCGTGCTGTTCGTGCTCGGCCGCGGCCTGATCAACATGATGCGAGGCGGCTCCGGCAACACGTCCAACAAGCTGATGCAGGCGCGCGTCGTGCTGCAGTTCATCGCGCTGGTGTTCATCATGCTGGCACTCTATTTCTCCCGCATGGGCGGAGGCGACTGATGGTCATCCTGAACAAGATCTACACCAGGACCGGCGACGACGGCACCACCGCGCTCGGCAGCGGCGAGCGGCGGGCGAAGTTCGACCTCCGCGTCGAATCCTACGGCACCGTCGACGAGACCAATTCCTGCATCGGCGTGGCGCGGATCCACACGGGCGAAGCCGACCCCGGCATCGACGCCATGCTGTCGCGCATCCAGAACGACCTCTTCGACCTCGGTGCCGATCTCGCCACGCCCGACACCGGCGAGGACCTCGGCTACGAGCCCTTGCGCATCGTCGCCTCGCAGGTGGAGCGGCTGGAGCGCGACATCGATACGCTCAACGCACGGCTGAAGCCGCTGCGCTCCTTCGTGCTGCCGGGCGGCTCGCCGTCGGCGGCCGCGCTTCACCTCGCCCGCACCGTCGCCAGGAGGGCGGAGCGCCTGATGGTCGAGCTGTCGAGAAAGGACGGCGAAAAGGTCAGCGCCGATGCGATCAAATACATGAACCGGGTCTCCGACTTCCTTTTCGTCGCCGCGCGCGCCGTCAATGACAATGGCGACGCCGACGTGCTATGGGTGCCCGGCAAGAACAGGTGAAGTCATGACGGGCGGAGGCTGGCCAGATGTTCATTCCGCTTCATGACGCCAACCAGCTACGCTACATCCGTCTGCAATATGTGACGATCGGGCTGATAGCGGCAAACGTCATCGTCTACCTGCTGACGACGCTCGGCGGCACTCCCTTCACCGAGGCCGCGGTGATCGGCCTCGGCTATATCCCGTCGACGCTCTACGACATCGCCGAGCGGCCGGCCGAACTGGTTCTGGTGCCCGACGGCGCCACCTATCTCACCTATGCCTTCCTGCATGGCGACATCTTCCATCTCGGCGGCAACATGCTCTTCCTCTGGGTCTTCGGCGACAATGTCGAGGACGCGCTGGGCCATTTCCGCTTCCTGCTCTTCTACCTGCTCTGCGCGGTCGCCGGCGCCTATCTCCACGGCATGCTGGTCCCCGACTCCCAGGCGCCGCTGATCGGCGCCTCCGGCGCGATCGCCGGCATCGTCGCCGCCTATCTGATCCTCCACCCGCGCGTGAAGGTCTGGATCCTGGCGCTGGGCCGCATTCCGCTGCGCATTCCCGCCTGGGTCGCGCTCGCCCTGTGGATCGGCTTCCAGTTCGCGATGATCGCCATCGGCGGCGAGGACGAGATCTCCTGGGCCGCCCATGTCGGCGGCATCCTCGCCGGCGCCGTGCTGGTGCTTTTGCTGCGCCGCCGCGACGTGCCGGTCCTCGACAGGGAGATCGTCACGCCGAAGAGCGCCGAGGTCGCGGCCGAGCCGGAGGCGGTGGGCCGGCCCCCCTCGCCCGCGCCGCCCTCGCCCTGGGGCCCCAGGTGATTCAAACGGTTTGGGTCCGCGCTCCGTATTGACGCTGGGCCGGTCGGTCTCTAGACGGATGGCCGATCCGGTGGGTCGAGCCCGCCGGTTGCCGATCCTGCCCGCCGATGTCGGTTTTCGGCAAGCGAGCCCGCAAGGCGGCTGCTAGCAGCCGCCGGTCCCTATCAGAGAGGTCTCAAATCAGATGAAAGTTCTCGTACCGGTCAAACGGGTCATCGACGCGAATGTGAAGCCTCGTGTGAAGTCCGACGGCTCCGGCGTCGAGCTCGCCAACGTGAAGATGGCGATGAACCCGTTCGACGAGATCGCGGTGGAAGAGGCGATCCGGCTCAAGGAAGCGGGCAAGGTCGAGGAGATCGTCGCCGTATCGATCGGCCCGGCGCAGGCGGCCGAGACGATCCGCACCGCGCTCGCCATGGGTGCCGACCGCGGCATCCTGATCAAGGTCGACGGCACGGTCGAGCCGCTCGCCGTCGCCAAGCTGCTGAAGGGCGTGGTCGAGGCGGAGGGTCCGGAGCTCGTCATCCTCGGCAAGCAGGCGATCGACGACGACGCCAACCAGACCGGCCAGATGCTGGCTGCGCTGCTCGGCTGGGCGCAGGGCACCTTCGCCTCCAAGGTCGAGATCGACGGCGGCAAGGCCAGGGTGACGCGCGAGGTCGACGGCGGCCTGCAGACGGTCGAGCTCAAGCTGCCGGCGATCGTCACCACCGATCTGCGCCTCAACCAGCCGCGCTATGCCTCGCTGCCCAACATCATGAAGGCGAAGAAGAAGCCGCTCGACGAGAAGGCGCCGGGCGACTACGGCGTCGACGTGGCGCCCCGCCTCAAGGTGGTCAGGACGGAGGAGCCCGGCGGCCGCAAGGCCGGCGTCAAGGTCAAGGACGTCGCCGAGTTGGTCGACAAGCTCAAGAACGAAGCCGGCATATTGTAGAGCCGGCGGTGCGTCCTTCGAGGCTCCCCTCCGGGTCGCACCTCAGGATGAGGGAGGTTGCGGTTCCAGTTGGGATCATCCATGCCGCAACGTTGCCGCCGGCAAGGAATTCCACGGTC
>CAYYZC010000101.1:0-786 GCA_964475605.1 uncultured Chelativorans sp. | reverse complement strand
GTTGTTTTCTTGGTTGCCGCACGGTTGCGGCCGGCTATGAATCCCCCATCCCTCATCCTGAGGTGCGAGCGCAGCGAGCCTCGAAGGACGCACGACAGACAATGACGATACCGCGCATCGGGCATCACGCAGATTAGGGAACAGAAAAATGGCCATCCTACTCCTTGCCGAACATGACAATGCCACCCTCTCCGACCAGACCGCCAAGGCGCTTGTCGCGGCGCTGAAGATGGGCGGCGACGTCGACATCCTCGTCGCCGGCAACGGCGCCAGGCCGGCAGCCGATGCCGCCGCCAGGCTCGGCGGCGTGCGAAAGGTGCTGCTCGCCGAGGCGGGCGAGCTCGAGCAGCGGCTCGCCGAGCCGCTCGCAGCCCTGATCGTGTCGCTCGCCGACGGCTACGACACACTGGTCGCGCCCGCCACCACCACCGGCAAGAACGTCATGCCGCGCGTCGCGGCACTGCTCGACGTGATGCAGATCTCCGACGTGATCGAGGTCGTCGACGCAAAGACCTTCAAGCGTCCGATCTACGCCGGCAATGCGATCCAGACGGTCGAATCGGGCGATCCGAAGCGTGTCGTCACGATCCGCACCGCCTCCTTCGCAGCCGCCGAGGAAGGCGGTTCCGCTTCGGTCGAGACCGTTCAGCCGGCCGCCGATCCGGGCGTCTCGACCTTCGTCGAGAACCGCATCGCCGAAAGCGACCGCCCTGTGCTGACCTCGGACAAGATCATCATCTCGGGCGGCCGCGCGCTCGGCTCGGCAGAGAAGTTCCAGGAGGTCAT
>CAYYZC010000100.1:0-9643 GCA_964475605.1 uncultured Chelativorans sp. | reverse complement strand
TCGGCGAGGGCGGCCTTGGGCCGGCTGATCGGGACCGACGTATGCGAGGTGCGCTTGGCCAGCGCCTCCTCGCCCCTGACCTCCAGCAGTCTGCGGAAGGTCGGGTGCATGCCGCCGTCCATATAGGCGTAGGATTTCATCGTCGCGCCTCCGGCGAGGATCTCCTGCATCGCGACGATATCGGACTGCGTCTTCGCCGCGACCGCCGGGATCTCGGCCGTCATCGCGGGCGGGCAGGCAGCGATCGGATTGGCCGGCTCGCCGCCCTGGAACTCGGTGTTGAACACATATTGGCCGCCGCAATAGGAGATCTTCGGCTGGCGCCGCGTCACCTCGAAACTGTCATAGCCCTTCTTCAGGGTGGTCCAGAACCCGAAATTCGGATCGTCGCTGTTCTTCGCCATGTTGGCCGGCGTCATCCGGAACGGGAATGCCTGGACCTGGAAGGCGGGCTGCCCGCCCTCCAGCGCCTCGCGCGCAACCGCATAGATCTCCGCCACGCCCTCGTCGGTCATCGCATAGCAGCCGGCCGACGAGCAGGCGCCATGCACCATCAGCGCCTCGCCGGAATAGCCCAGCGCAGCCTCCAGGCGGTTCGGATAGCCGAGATTGAAGGAGAGGTAATATTGCGAGTTCGGGTTCAGCATGCCGGCGCCGACATGGTAGAACCCTTCAGGCGCCTGGCGGTCGCCGCTGCGCATCTTCGGGCCAAGCTTCCCCGACCAGCGGCACATCGGATAGGTCTTCAGCAGCGCATATTTGCCGGAGCGGTCCTGCTTCCAGATCTCCAGCTCGCTCTCCTGCTTGAAGATCCGCACCAGGATCGGCGCGGAAGGCGACATGTTCTTCTTCTTCATCTCCCCCATCAGCACGGCGGGGATCGGCTGGTTCGCCTTCTTGTCGACATCGAGCACGCTCGAGACACAGCCCGACAGAAGCGATCCGGCGAGAACGATGACGGCGATGCGGGAGAGGATGGAGCTCAATGGATGCGGTTCCTGGGGATACGGTCCTGACGCCTGGGCGCGATGCGGCATGTCGGTCGCGAAAAACGTATCGAGCTTCTTACAACATTATTAACGGGTTCTTTCCAGGCCGAGAAGGTGCTGCCCTGCTTGGCGCAGGATGACGTTTCCTCGAATCGTCATCCAGCTCTATCTCCTTGTCGGAGCACGATCTTCTTCCGAAAACCGGTTTCCGCTTTTCCGCATCGTGCCCTGGCGCCGGCAGGCGAATCGGCTGGTTCTCACGCAGCTCCCTCCCTCGAATGAGGCATACAGACTACGAGAGCGTGGAAATTTGATGGCCGGCGGAACGGCACCGGCAACCGTCCCGGCTGTCGCTCATCCCTCCCGCGCGGTTGCCAGCGCGTTGGGCAGTTCGGCCTCGAACAGGTCGAGCTGCTCCTTCGGGCCGACGCTCACCCTGATGCAGCGGTCGAGCACCGGCGCCATCGGCTTGCGCACGAAGATGTCGCGCTCGGTGAGCGCATCGAGCACCCGCAACGCCAGCGCGCCGTCGCCGCCGCAATCGACGGCGACGAAATTCGTCGCCGACGGCAGGGCATGGAGGCCGTTGGCCGCGGCGATCGCGATGATGCGCTCGACCGAAGCCTTCGACTTCTCGATGATCCCGGCCAGATATTGCCGGTCGGAGAGGGCCGCGACGGCCGCCGTCTGCGCCATGCGGTTGACGCCGAAATGATTGCGCACCTTGTCGAACGCGCCGATCACATCGGCATTGCCGATCGCATAGCCGCAGCGCAGACCCGCCAGGCCGTAGGCCTTGGAGAAGGTCCGCATCCGCAGCACGTTCGGGCGCGCCAGGTCGAGCGGCGGCACGGCGGAAGCCGGCGCGGTCTCGCTATAAGCTTCGTCGAGGATCAGCAGCGTCTCCTCCGGCAGCTCCTCGATGAAGCGCACGATCTCGTCGGCCTCCCACCATGTGCCCATCGGGTTGTCGGGATTGGCGAGATAGACCAGCGGCGCGCGCTCCTTTCGCACTGCATCGGCCAGCGCCTGAAGGTCCTCGCGATCGTCGCGATAGGGGACGGTGACGAGCCGCGCCCCGAAGCCGGCGACGTGGTAGTTGAAGGTCGGATAGGCGCCGAGCGAGGAGACCACCGGCTGGCCCGGTTCGACGAACAGCCGCACGATCAGCCCGAGCAGCCCGTCGATCCCTTCGCCGATGGTGATATTGGTCCGGTCGATCCCGTATTGGGCGGCGAGTGCGGCCTTGAGGTCGAAATTCTCCGGGTCGCAATATTGCCAGACATCGCCCGCCGCCTCGCAGATCGCCTGCCGGACCAGCGGCGAGGGCCCGAAGCCGTTCTCGTTGGCACCGATGCGGGCGCGGAAGCGCCGGCCGCGGCCGCGCTCCTGCGTCTCGGGCCCGACGAAGGGGACGGTGGAGGGGAGGGCGGCCGCCAGCGGCGTGAGCTTGGGAAAAATCGTCGTCATGATCCTGGGTTCCGGAAGGGCTGGTCGAAGGCCTGCGCCAGTTGCGCAAGCATGTGGATTTCCATAGCGGTCGCATCGTCGTCGCTGGCGTCGGGCCGCGAACCCGTCTTGGCGATCACGATGCGGCTGGTCGGGTCGCACCACAGCCACTGGCCGTGGATGCCGACGGCGCAGAAGGTGCCGCGTCCGTCGCCGACCGAATACCAGCACGAGCGGTAGGATCCGTTCTCGAACATGTCGGCGAAATTGCCCGCTTGCCATGCGGCGCGGTCGCCGTTTTCGCGCAGATCGGCGATCCAGTCGCGCGGCACGACCTGCCGCCCGTCCGAGTTCCGCCCCTCGTCCATGACGAGCTGTCCGATCCGCGCCAGATCGCGCGCGGTCACGCAGACGCCGCCGGCCGCACGCGCCGTGCCGGCCCGGTCGACGGTGACATGGGCGCCGCCTGTTGCGCCGATCGCCTCCAGCAGCCCGGCAAGCTGCAGATGGTAGCGAAGGCCGGCGGCGCGCTCGACAACGAGGCCGAGCAGGTCGGTGTTGGGCGAGGCATAATAGAAGCGCGTCCCGTGCTCGCCCGCGCTCGCGCCGAGCGTCGCCAGGAACTGCTCCATCGTCTCGGGGCTTGCACCCGGCGGCTCCGGGTTCCACAGCATGGCGCGGCGGTAGCGGTCGAACGGGCCGCCCGTGTCGAGATATTCCTCGTTGAAATCGAGCGCCACGGTCATGTCGAGCAGGTGGCGGACCGTCGCCGTCGCATAGGCCGCGGACGCGGCCATGCCGGGCAGATAGCCGACGACCGGCCGGTCGGGATCCAGTTGCCCGGCCCCGACGGCGATGCCGGCAAGCAGGGCGGTGATCGATTTGGAGATCGAGAACACGACATGCGGCCGCGCCGGATCGGCATGGGAACCGTTCCATTCGGCGAGGATCCGTCCGTCGCGCATCGCCACGACGCAGTCGGCATGCGACCGGATGAGATAGTCGTCGGTGGACATCGTCGAGCCGTCCGGCCCGCGAAAGGGGCCGGCCGGAAAGCCCGACGCTCCGCGCGAAGGTTCCGGCTCGTCCGAACCAGCCCTGATTTCGGCCACCGGCACGAATTCCGGCACGTGCTGGAAGCTGTAGCGGCTGAACGGATGGCTACGCCAGTTCCCGAGCGTGATGTCACCACGCACGAAGTCGCCTGCCGCCATCGTCCTGCCCGTCCCTTGAAAAAACGTCCCGCGCAGCGATAGGCAGCCGGCATGGCTGCGGTCAACAAAAAACCCGGCAGTCGCCCGCCGGGTCCAGACTTCCTTTCCGTCATGCTCGGGCTTGTCCCGAGCATGACGGCGCCTCTTGCGGCCGGGCGCTCAGAAGTAGCGCTGGAAGCGCAGGAAGCCAGAGACCGTGCCGTCGAGGCCCTCGGTCTTGGCATAGCCGATCTCGCTGGTGACCTCGAAATTCTCCAGCGGGCTCCAGACGAGGTTCAGCTCGGCCAGGTAGCCGTCGGGACGGCCGCTGAAGCCGTCGAAATACTGGCCGGCGACCGAGGCGCCGAACGTGTCGCTGAACTGGTGCCAGTAGGAGGCGAGCACCGACCAGTTGGCCGCGCCATAGGCTCCGCCGATGTCGTAGGTGATGCCGTAGGCGTTGTTGATGGAGTCGGTATAGTAGCCGAGCACGCGCAGGCTGGAATCGGCGAAACCGGGGATGTTGAGCTGCGCGCCGGCGCTGGCCGCCCACGATTCGTCGGACTCGTCATAGGCGCCCTTGGCCCAGACCGCGCCCCAGCCCTGCTCGAAACCGGCCACGCCGACGATGTCGGGCAGGAAGCCCTCGCCGCTGAGATTGTCGTCTTCCAGCGAGATGGTGCCGAAGAAGCCGTTGCCGCCGGCGAAATTGTAGGCGATCTGCGTGCGCTGCTGGTAGCCGTAGGACATGCTGGTCCAGGAATGCGAGCCGTATCCGGACGCGCCGCCATTCGCGGTCTCGACCCAGGCCGATTCCGTATAGCCCATTCTGAGCCCGCCGAGCTCGATGAAGGCCTGGTCCCATTTGGCGTTGAAGTCGCCGGTCGTGGCGCCGATATTGTCGCCGTCGATGCGCAGATAGCTGCGCAGCGTGCCCCATTCGGTCTCAGAGCGGGCGTCGAAATTGATGCGCACCTCGACATATTTGCGCCAGCCGTCGTCGAGGTCGTCGCCGTAATAGTGGTAGGAGAAGGTGTCGTTGACGTCGTTGCGGTTCTCCGCGCCGACCTCGTACCAGACATAGCCGGAAATCTGCAGGCAGGTCTCGGTGCCGGGGATGTAGAAGAAGCCGGCTCCGTAGATGTCGCAGACGCGGACATATTCCATCGGCTCCGGCTCGGGGATGTAGATGGCGTCGGCCGCCCTGGCTGCACCGGTGGCCGTGACCGCCGCCGCGGCGGCGAAAAGAAGCCCCTTCACCTTCATCGAAGTCTCTCCGTTCGAAATCCACTCAACACTGAAAACCGTCGGCAGGCGCTGCCTGGGAGGAAAGGGAGTTGCCTGCGCCCCGCATCTCATCGCTATGTCCCCCATTTGCCTTGCCGCTTCAACAGTTTTGCCTCCCCACGCCACCGCCGCCGCCAGTGTGCATGAGAGGATGTTGCCAAAATGTGACGTGCGAGCGGGTGGCGGGGGGCCAAGCCCTTCTGGCCGGCCTCGAGCGCAAGCACGCAGATTTCCGACACGCGCACGCGGGAGATGCCGTTGCCGTTGCGTTTGTGGTCAATGACGATGAAGAGCTGTCGGCCTGCAGGACCCCACTGCCACTGCTCTTTGGCCTATCGGATGATCGCGTGAGCCCCATTGGCGGCATGCGCATGCACCCGGCAGCGTCCTCCCGCTCACAGCATGAAGTCGCTCTTGACGAGGTCGATCTTGCCGGTCAGGGCGATGGCGAAGTCGGCCTTGCCGTCGCCGTCCACGTCGCCGTAGACGAAGGTCTGCTTGTCCTTCTTCTCGTAGCGGAGCTCGCCCTTCTTCCCCGAAAAATCCTCGTCGCCGATGAAGGTGAACTTGTCGTTCTTCTTGGTGCCGGCCCTGGCGTCGATCGCCTTGAGGTTGATCCTGTCGTTCTGGCCGTGGCTGAAGTCGGTGATGACGTCCCAGCCGGTCTTCTCGTCCGGGCTGTCCTTGAGCGACTTGAACACGAACTGGTCGGCGCCCTTGCCGCCGGTCAGCTTGTCCTTGCCCCCGCCACCCTTGAGCTTGTCCTTGCCGGCACCGCCCTTGAGCTTGTCCTTGCCGCCGCCACCCTTCAGCGTGTCCTTGCCGCCACCGCCCTTCAGGGTGTCCTTGCCGCCGAGGCCCTCGATGATGTTGTTGCCGTCGTCGCCGGTCAGCTTGTCGGCCTTCTTCGAGCCGGTGAGGTTCTCGATCCCGTCATAGGTGTCGCCGGCGGCATCGCCCTTGTTCTTCTTCGGGTTCTTCAGATTGGCGGCGATGCCCTTCTTCGCGTCCTCGTAGCTCGCCGTGTCCTTGCCGGCACCGCCGACCAGCCTGTCGGTTCCCTTGCCGCCGACCAGCACGTCATTGCCGTCGCCGCCATAGAGGAAGTCGTCATCGTCGCCGCCTTCGATGCGGTCGTTGCCGCTGTTGCCCTCGATCTGGTCCGAGCCCTTGTCGCCGCGCAGCACGTCCGCATGGGCGGAGCCGAGGATGAGGTCGTCGCCTGTGGTGCCGTTGACGGTGCCGCCTTTCGACGGCGCCTGAAGCGCCATGTCCGTATCGACGAAGCGGTGGATCTCGCGGTCGGTGGTGGCGACGAAGATCGAGCCGTCGGCGCCGACGACCACGTCGACGACGCCGGAGATGCCTTGCCCGGTGCCGAACGAGGTGACGGCGGTGGTGGAGGCGGTGCCGTCGCTGCCGAGGATGGTCAGCATGATCTCGCGGGCGTTGAGCGAGGCGGCGTAGCTCGTCACCAGCGCTATGCGCCCGTCCGGCAGCGCCGCCGCCACCGGGGCAAAGCCGGATTCCGTGCCGCCCGGCCCGACGATCTCCGCCAGGCTATGCGCCGCGCCGACCTTGGCTCCGGCGCTGTTGAAGAACTGGACGAACCATTCGCGCTCGGCCTCGAAGAAGTTGCCGATATTCCGCATATAGATGACGGCAAAGCCGCCGTCCGACGTCGCGACGGCGACGGGCGGGTGGTTGGCGCGCGCCTGGAACAGGAAGTTCTCGTCGGTCCGGCCCGGCGCGGTCTTGCCCCAGGTCGGCACATGGACGGAGACCTCGTTCTGCTGCTGGCCGTCCTTCAGGATCGCCACGCTGATCGAGCCGCCCTCGATCAGGGCGGGGTTCGCCGGATAGGCTTCCTGGTAGACCATGTCGTAATAGGGCGCCACGACGCGGCCGTCGTTCAGCGTGGCGTGGCCGGCCGAGAACTGGTTGTCGGTCCAGGAGAGCGGGTTGGACTTGTCGTAATTGGCGAAATAGGGGTCGTGGACCGTCTTGCCATTGTTGTCGAACTCGACGATGCGCACGTCGGAATGGCTCTTGCGCTCGCCGAAGGCGGCATCGGAGATCACGGCCGTCCGCTCGGAGAAGGAGTTGTCCGCGCCGACGAGGACCGAGAAGCCGCCCTTTGCGAGGTTGGGGGCCAATGCGAACCAGGACATGTGGGTCGGGCTGCCGCCTTCCACGTTCGGCACGGCTATGTGGTTGGTCAGCGCCTCGCCGTCGGAATTGAAGACCCGATAGGACAGTTCCCACCCGGTCCAGGACAGGGTGACGATATTGCCGTTCGCCAGCACCGCGGTGTCGACCAGCCCCGCCTTGAACGCCTCGCCCTTCTGCACCTGCCGGCTCGACAGGATGGTGCCGTCGCGGTCGTAGTGGACGACGTCCATCGTGCCGGGCGCCGCTCCACCGGCCGGCCCGAAGGAGAGGAACGTCCCGTCGCTCTGCATCACGAACGATGAAGCCTCGTAGAAATCGCTTCCCAGCCGGATCGGCTGGCCGAGTTTGATCATTGGCATGGTCTATTCCCTGCTGTCTGTCCTAGGCGGCATTGCGGTCCCGGCGGAACATCGAACGGTGACGCCGCACGACGGAGATGTCGCGGCCACGCGAAGCAGCGGTTGCGCGATGAGGTGCCGGTGCTTTGCAGGAGCAAGGGCGCTGTACTTCGTGCATTGTTCCCCTGGAAGAAGATCGGATCGGATATGCCTGAGATGCGGTCCGAAATTCGTGTCCGATCTTACGATCCGGAGGTGCGGGAGCGGAACCCCGACAAGTTCGCGCAAGAACGCTCAACTTAGCTCAATCGCCGGATTTGCGAACGCGATCAAGCCGTTGGTTCCTTTCCGGACGTACCGGGCTGACGACGGTCGCTGACCTCACGACTAGTACAATTGATTGATGAATCATGTCCCGGTTTCGGCTTATAGTGGCCATGGGAGCGTCGTGCCTGAATGATCCGAAGCAGGCGCGGCTGGGTTTGTCCGCTAGCGGGATGGGCACAGTGAACGAAGCGCGGGTCAGGGGCGCCGCCGAGATGCCGTTGCGGGGGTGGCGGGAGATCGCCGGCTATTTCGGGCGCGACGAGAGCACGGTGAGGCGCTGGGCAAGCGAACGGCAGCTTCCCGTCCATCGCGCCGGGCGCGAGAGCGGGCGCGGGGTCCCGATATTTGCCTTCGCTTCGGAACTGGAAGGGTGGCTTCGCTCCGACAGCGGCCGCGAAACCATGGACGTCGACCGGATTTCCGGCGAGCCGGCGGCAATGGGCGCGCGCGCCGGCGAGAGCCGATCGAGCCGGATGTCGCGACGGCGGCTGATCGCATGGGCGGGCGGGATCGCCGCCGGTGCCGCGGCCGGGGTGCTGGGATATCGATGGGACGGGCGGGGCGGCTTTCACGGAGAGCTCGAAAAGGGCGGCGCGATTTCGGACGAGGCGCGCGATCTCTATCTGCGGGGGAGCTACCTCTGGAACCGGCGCACGCCGGAGGGCATCGCCGGCGCGATCGACGCACTGACGCGGGCGCTTGAGATCGAGCCCGACTATGCGGAAGCCCGCGCCAGTCTCGCGATGACCTACAATCTTGCGCGGCAATATAGCGGCATGTCTGGCTGGGAAGCCTATCCCAAGGCGGAAGAGCATGCGCGCCGCGCCGTGGAGCTGGCGCCCGATTACGCCTTCGGCCAGAGCGTGCTCGCCTTCGTCGAATTCCACTGGCTGTGGCATGTGCAGGCCGGTCTCGACCGCTTCGAGGCGGCACGGCGACTGGACCCGTCCGACGCCAACAACCTGCTCTGGTACGCCAGCTCGCTCATTCACGTCCAAAGCTACGATCATGCCCTGCGCATGCTGACCCATGCCCAGGAGCTGGATCCGGAAAACGCGACGATACACAATTTCAAGGCACTGACGCTGCACGCGCTCGGCCGCCGCGAGGAGGGGATGGCGCTCCTCGCTGAACTGATCCGCAACGACCCGGATCATCCGTGGCATTACAATTCATTGGCCCTTTGCCTGCTCGCCGAACATGACTATGGCGGCTATCTGGAGAATTTCGCCAGGGTCGGCGACATGGTCGGCGTCGCCCGCCATCGTGCGGTGGCGGATGCCGGCCTCGATGCGCTGAAGCGAAGCGGCGAGCAGGCCATGGCAGCCGCGATGGCGGCGGTGGACATGGAGTTCTTCGAGCAAGGGCAGGCGCTCGCCTGGGACGTGGCGATCGACCATGCCATGGTCGGCAATGCCGGCGAGGCGATGCCCTGGCTGCGGACAAGTCTTCAGCGTCACGAAGAAAGACTGATCGGCGTCAAGTACAATACGGCGTTCCAGCCGATCCGGGACAGACCGGGATATCGCCGGTTGCTGCGCGATGTCGGCCTGCCGGTCTGACGGGCGAACGGAAGGAGCCCGGACGGTGCGGCTTCGCCCGCCCCCGAAGCCTGACGATGCCTCGAGCGATCCGCAACGGACGGTCGGGATGCCGGAAGGGACACCAGCCAGGGTGGAGACGCCGTTGCGGGGCTGGCGCCAGATCGCCGCCTTCCTCGGCAGGGACGAGAGTACGGTGCGGCGCTGGGCTGCGACCCGCGGCCTGCCCGTGTTCCGCGTCGGCAAGGGACGACGCGGCCAGGCCGTGCATGCCTATGCGCTGTTCCTGGTACGCCGATCGGATGCGAGCATCGCTGCGTTGCGGGAGATCATCGCGCGCGATCCGG
>CAYYZC010000099.1:0-9684 GCA_964475605.1 uncultured Chelativorans sp. | reverse complement strand
CGAGAATGCACGCAATGCCGCCGTCGACCTGTCGAAGCCCGGCATCGAGATCATCAATGCGCGCCTGTCGCGGCGCAACACGGTCTATGCCGACTATCTCTACGAGCGCATGCAGCGCAAAGGCTTCCTGTTCCGCGACTGCCAGCGCCTGATCAACAACGACCGCAACCATTTCGCCGCCTGCATGGTGGCGCTCGGCGATGCCGACGGCATCGTCACCGGCGTGACGCGCAACTATTCGACCGTCCTCGCCGACATCCGCCGCGTCATCGACGCCAGGCCCGGCCACCGGGTGATCGGCGCCTCGATCGCGCTCTGCCGCGGGCGCACCGTGATCGTCGCCGACACGGCGGTCCATGACATGCCGGAGGCGGAGGAGCTGGCGGACATCGCCGAGGAGGCGGCCGGCTTTGCCCGGCGCATGGGCTACGAGCCGCGGCTGGCGCTGCTCGCCTACTCCACCTTCGGACATCCTGCCGGCGAGCGGTCGGACAAGTTGCAGGAGGCGGTGCGCATCCTCGATCGGCGCCGGGTCGATTTCGAGTATGACGGCGAGATGGCGGCCGACGTCGCGCTCAATCCGCGGCTGATGCGCCAGTACCCGTTTTGCCGCCTGTCGGGTCCCGCCAATGTGCTCGTCATGCCGGCCTTCCACTCCGCCTCGATCTCGACCAAGATGCTGCAGGAGCTCGGCGGCTCGACGGTGATCGGGCCGCTGCTCGTCGGCCTCAACAAGCCGGTGCAGATCGTCTCGCTCAACGCCAAGGATTCCGACCTCGTCAACATGGCGGTGATCGCCGCCTATAATGCCGGCAATTAAGGGCCGGCTGTCGTTGACCGGGAACCGAGCCGCGGGAACTCCCGGCCCGCGCCCGCGTTGCCCCCGGTCCCGGATATCCGACCGGTCGGGGAGCAAAGGATGTTCATCGCGCTGGCAGTCCTGACGGCGATCCTGGCGGTCGCCACATTGTTGCCGTTCCTGCCGCTCGCCCACGGGCTGGTGCGGGCCGGGGATTTCCCGCGCCAGCAGATATTGGCGATGTCGCTGGTCCTGCTGGGCGCGGCGCTGCTGTGGGGAGACGCCTCCCTTGCGACGCGGCTGGTGCAGGCCACGCTGCTCGCCGTCGCGGCGATCCAGGCCCGCCATGTGCTCCCCTATACGATCTTGTGGCGCAAGGAGACGGCCGATTTCGACCCGGCAAAGGATCGCGGCACGCCGATCCGGCTGCTCGTCTGCAATGTGAAGATGTCGAACCGCAGATATGACGGTCTCGTCTCAAGCATCGCCGACCGCGACCCGGACCTGTTCGTGCTGATGGAGGTCGACGGGAAATGGATGGACGCGATCGGCGACCTGCTTGCCGCCTATCCTCATGTCGTCGCGCAGCCGCAGGAGAATTCCTACGGCATGGTGCTCGCCTCGAAATTCGAGCTTTCCGACATCGAGGTCGAGGACATGCTGACCGAAGGCGTGCCGTCGATCGTCGCCACCGTCCACCCGGAGGACGGGCCACGCTTCCGGCTCTATTCGATCCACCCCGAGCCGCCGGTGCCGCATCGCGGAACCGAAGGCCGTGATGGCGAGACCTCGCTGGTGGCACTGCGGGTGCGCGAGGAGACGCTGCCGGTGCTCGTCACCGGCGACCTCAACGACGTCGCCTGGTCGGGCACGACGAAGCGTTTCCGCAAGGTGAGCCGGCTGCTCGATCCGCGCATCGGACGCAAGGTCTTCTCCACCTTCGACGCACGCTATCCGCTGGTCCGCTGGCCGCTCGACCACCTCTTCCACTCGCCCGACTTCCGTCTCAGGGAGATGCACCGCCTGCCGGCCTGCGGCTCGGACCATTTCCCGGTCATGTTCGACCTCGTCCTGTGCGCCGCCGAAGAAGCCGAATCGATGCCCGAGGCGGCCGACAAGGCCGATATCGAGCGGGCCGAGGAACTGGTCGAAGAGGCGGCGAAGCGCGACCAGAAGGCGATCGGGACGGACTGGGAGACCTAGTCCCCGTCCTCGACGACGCGCAGTCGCAGGCGTCCGGAAGCCGTTTCGGCCGCGCGGCCGCCCTCCGATGCGGACTCCTCGTCCCGGCCGAGCTCCAGCGCCTCGATCCTGGCGCCGCGCTTGGTCACCTTCTCGGTCGAGGTGATGATCTGGTCGATGTCGCGGTTCGCCTGCATGAAATGCGTCTGCAGCTTGCGCACGCGATCGTCGAGCCGTCCGACATCGTCCATCAGCCGCACGACCTCGCCCTGGATGAGGTGGGCCTGCTCGCGCATGCGCGCATCCTTGAGCACCGCCTGGATGACCTGGATCGACAGCATCAGCAGCGATGGCGACACGATGACGACGCGCGCGCGATGCGCCTTCTGCACCACCGCCTCGAAATTCTCGTGGATCTCGGCGAAGATCGACTCCGACGGCACGAACATGAAGGCGGTGTCCTGGGTCTCGCCCTGGATCAGATATTTGTCGGCGATCGCCCTGATATGGACCTCGACGTCGCGCCGGAAGAGCTGGCCGGCCTGGCGCGCCGCATCGGCGCCGCCGCTCTCGCCCGCGGCACGGATCGCGTTCCAGGATTCGAGCGGGAACTTCGCGTCGATGACGAGGTCGGGCGCCTCGTTGGGCATGCGCACCAGGCAGTCGGGCCGGCTGCCGTTGGACAGCGTCGCCTGGAACTCGTAGGCGCCGTGCGGCAGCCCGTCGGCGACGATCGCCTCCATGCGCGACTGGCCGAAGGCGCCGCGCGTCTGCTTGTTGGAGAGGATCTGCTGAAGCTGCACCACCTGGCCGGCGAGCGACTGGATGTTCGACTGCGCGGTGTCGATCACCGCGAGCCGCTCCTGCAGCCGCGCCAGATTGTCATGCGTCGACTTCGTCTGCTCGCTGATCGAATGGCCGAGCCGCGAGGTCATGCCGTCGAGCCGGTCGCCGATCGCCTTCGTCAGCTCGGCCTGGCGGCTGCCGAAGACCTCGGCGATGGTTCCCATGCGGCCCTGCATCTCCGCCTGGGCACGCACGATCTCGGCAAGCCGCCGGTCGGCCTCGCGCGCCCGCTCCGCCGCTTCGGCGGACGCGGCCGCCCGTGCGCCGGCGGCCTGCACCAGGGCAATGGACAGGCCGGCGAGCAGACAGACAAGCAGGCCGCCCGCCATGAGAAGGAGGTGGCCGAATGTCAGCGCCATGCCGCCGATCTGCACCATCGGCGCCGAAAGAAGCGTATCGAGCTCGATCATCGCGCCACGCTACGCGATTCGGCGCCAACACATAAGACCAAATCGTGAACGTCCACGATCGCGGGCATTGACGATCGGCGTTGACGATCGGGGGCGCAGCCATTACCTCAGCGCCATGATCCGGCCACTCGTCCTGCTCCCCGATCCGATCCTGCGCCAGCGTTCCGACGCCGTCGAACGCGTCGACGGCGACTTGCGCAAGCTCGCCGACGACATGCTGGAGACGATGTACGACGCGCCGGGCATCGGCCTGGCGGCGATCCAGGTCGGCGTGCCGCGCCGGCTGCTGGTGATCGACCTCGCCAAGGAGGACGAGCCGAAGGACCCGCACGTCTTCATCAATCCCGAGATCGTGGCGCGCGGTGCCGGCGTCTCGACCTATGAGGAAGGCTGCCTGTCGATCCCCGACTACTATGCCGAGGTCGACCGCCCCGACCGGGTCACGGTCGACTATCTCGACCGCGACGGCGAGCGGCGGACGATCGAGGCCGAAGGGCTGCTTGCCACCTGCCTGCAGCACGAGATCGACCATCTCGACGGCGTGCTCTTCATCGACCACATCTCCAAGCTCAAGCGGGACATGGTTGTGCGCAAGTTCAGGAAGCTGGCGCGCGACAAGGCGCCGAGCCGCATGGCCGGCTGAGCCGGTCCCCGACTTTCGGCATCATCCTCTACTCCGGACCGATCACCCCCTTGCGGATGGCGAAATCGCCATAGCCGCGGCGATCGAGCGTCTGGATCACCGCATAGGCCCGCTTCGCCCGCTCGTAGAAAGCGAAGCGCTCGATGCCGATCATGGTGGCGTTGCGCTCGGCAAGGATCGCGGCCACCTGCTGCTGGACCTCCGGCATCTCCGATGGCGCGCCGATCACCTCCATCCGTGCCGCCGCATCCTCGACATAGGTGTCGACCGGCATCACCGACAGGACGGCCCGCAACGCCGTCGGCACGTCGCAATCCATGCGGATGAGCTTTCCGGACACGGTCTGGCGGGCGATCGCGTCGCCGGGAAAATTCGCATCGGCGATGATCAGATCGTCGCCATGGCCCATCGAGCGCAGCGCGAACAGCGCCTCGGGCGACAGCAGCGGGTCTATGCCGATCAGCATCAGCCCATGGCCTCGGCCTGGAGCGCGGCCTCCCGCGCCTTGGCCCGCGCCAGCGCCGGCCGGGCGAGGACGCGGTCGAAATAGGCGTTCGCACGCTGCGATTCGATCGGGAATTTCGCCCCGCGCGCCCATTGGCCGCAATGGCCGAGGATGACGTCGGCGGCGGTGAAGCGGTCGCCCATCGCGAACTCGCCGTCGCCGAGCCGCGCATCGAGCGCGTTGATCTCGCGCCGGAACTCCGCGCTGGTCCAGGGGCCGACATCGATCCGCTCCGCCTCGGGCAGCAGCATGCGATGCTTGAGCTTGTTCCATAGCGGCGCCTCCAGCTCCGACTGGGCGAAGAACAGCCAGGCGTTGAGATGGGCGCGCTCGGCGTGGGTGCGCGGCCCCATGCCCTTCTCCGGATGCTTGTCGGCGAGATAGGCGCAGATCGCCGCCGAATCGGTCACCACCGTGTCGCCGTCGACCAGCGCCGGCCCCTTGCCGGACGGGCTGTAGCGGCGCATCTCGTCGGTATGGTGCTTCGCCTTCAGGATCTGGTAGGGGACGCCGAGCTCCTCCAGCATCCAGGTCACGCGGGTCAGCCGCGACCCCGGCGCGCCGACGGCGAGATAGGTTCCCGGCCGGTGGCCTTCGGCCATCTGGGGCCCGCTCATCAGAAGGTCTCGACCCGCTCGGGGTGAACGATCTCGATCCGCTTGCCGACGAGATGCGGATCGCTCTCGGCGCGCCATCTGGCGAGGTGCGGCTGCTTCGAATGCGCCGTCAGGTCCTCGCGCGTCTCCCACCGCTCGACGAAGACCATCCGGTCGGGATCGGTGATGCTCACATGGAGGTCGTAGGAGAGGCAGCCCTTCTCCTTGCGCGTCGCTTCGACGCATGGGCGCGCGGCTTCGAGCACCCTGTCGCGGGCGCCCTCCTTCACGGTCAAATCAGCGATGACATAGATCATTCCAGCTCTCCGATCGGACGTCGAGGGTAGACGGTTTCGCCTCTTGAGGCGAGGCCCCGGCAAGGCAATCCCCATGTCACGAAAAGACCCCGAAATCGCCGCGTATGCGGCGCAACGATCGGGCGGCAGATGCATTCCTCAGGCGGTCGTCACGAGTGCGGCCCCCAAGGAAGGGACGACCTCCCGCAAAACCATAAAGGGAAAGAACCATGAAACGGATTATCGCGATCTCGAGTGCGGCGCTGATGGGTGCGACCATGCTCGCCGCACCTGTCTATGCGGAACAGATGGATTCCCAGACCAAGACGCCGGGCATGTCCTCGCAGATGCAGGACAACAAGGCCGCCGGCGACTTCGATGCAAGCGGCGGCACCGAGGCCGGCGCGACGACCGGTCCCGGCTCGGAGAGCGGCACGTCGACGTCCTCCTCCGGCGACCTCGACACCGGCACTACGGCTGCGATCGGCGGCGAGCCGACCTTCGACGAAGCGATTGCCGCGATCGAAGGCAATTCGGCCAGTGCCGCCACGATCTCCGGCATGAGCGAGGTCGGCACGGTCAACGTCGTCCACCTCGACGAGCTGGAGGGCCATGATCCGGCCCAGGTCGACGAGGCGGTGACCGCCAACGACGCCACCGAGCTGCAGTCCTCGATCGAGGCCAACAGCTCGCTGAGCGAGCAGCTCTCGACCCAGGGCGTCGAGGCGTCGAGCGTCGTCGCGGCGCAGGTCGAGGCGGACGGCTCGGTCACGGTCTACACGCGCTGATCGGACGGACGAGCACAAATCCGACTGACAGGCATGGCGGTGCGGGTCTGGACCCGCACCGCCTCGTGCTGTTAAGCCCGCATACGCAGTTTCACGAATTGGAGGACTCGCCGTGCCCATGTCCCGCTTCGACCGGCATCGCCCCATCCGGCTTTTCGCGGTGGCGCTGGTCGCCCTGGCGATCGCAAGCGCTTCGCCGACGAGCCTGCTGGCGCAGGGGCAGGGGCTGGAAAGCGAGCAGGCGATCGACACCATTGTCGGGTCCGACGTGAAGACGGAGGAAAAAGCGGTCTCCGCCGAGACGGACCGGTTGCTCGCGGCGATCGAGAACACCATCGACAACGCCTCCGAAGTGCGGCGGAAATTTTCGCTCGACACCGTCGAGATCATCTTCCTGCCCGAGCTGGCGGACGGCACCCGGCCCGACATCGAGACAGCCATGACCGAGCACAAGGCGGCGATCGAGGAGCTGCGCCAGTCGATCGAAGGCAGCGCCATGTTCTACCATGCGATCGATTCGCGCGACGTGCTGCTGCGCGACATCATCGCGCTCGAGTTCGACGACGAGAACGGCGTCACCATCTTCGTCGCCGGCACCGCGCCGGCCGAATAGCGGGCCGGGCAAGCGGGGACAGGACCGGCATCCCGCTCCGCTTCCACGATAAAGCCTCAATGGCAGGGTTGTTGCCGGCTCCGATTTGGTCCCTTATAGCCCGCAGCCAGATCGAAGCAGGGCTGCGCGGAGGCAACCGGCGGCACACGAAGCAATTCCGGGGGTGGAGAATGAGCGACGAACTCGCCAGGGGCATCATCGACAAGATCAGGGCCCACGCCCAGCCGGATGCCGGCGAGATCACGCTCGAAACGCCGCTGACGGAGCTCGGCATCCACTCGCTGGAGCTGACCGAGATCATCTTCGAGCTGGAGGACGATTACGGCATCGAGATCGAGATGAACACGGTCGATGCCTGGGAGAATCTCTCCAATGTCGGCGATGTCGTCGCCGCCGTGCGCGAACTGATGCGCAAGAATGCCTGACATGAAGTGCGGGAACGGGCGCCGCCGCATCGCCGTCACCGGCATTGGCGGCCTCTGCGCGCTCGGCACCGATGCCGGGGCGATCTGGGAGGCGATGCGCTCGGGGCGCAGCGGCATCGGCCGGCTGGAAGCGACCGAGCTCTACGAGATGACCGACAGGATCGGGGCCGAGATCGCGCAACTGCCCGACCACGGCCTGGATCACAAGCGCCTCGTCACGATGGACCGGTTCAGCCTGCTCGCGGTGATCGCCGCCGGCGAGGCGCTGCGCCAGGCGGGCCTCGAGGTCGATGCGTCGAACGAAGGCCGGGTCGGGGTGGCGATCGGCGCCGGCGTCGCCGGCTGGGAGATGACGGAGCGGAACTACCGCGCCCTCCTGCTGGAGGGCAAGCCGCGCACGAACATCTTCTCCGTGCCGCGCGCCATGACCGGGGCGCCGGCCGCGCAGATCAGCATGAGCTTCGGGCTCAAGGGCCCGGCCTACGGCGTCACCTCGGCCTGCGCCTCCGCCAATCACGCCATCGCCGCCGCGGCCGACCAGATCCTGCTCGGCCGCGCCGACGCGATGGTCGCCGGCGGCACCGAGGCGCCGCTGGTCTGGGGCATCCTCAAGGCCTGGGACGCGCTGCGCGTGCTGGCGCGCGACACCTGCCGGCCCTTCTCCGCCGATCGCGACGGGCTGGTGATCGGAGAGGGCGCCGCCTGCATCGTCCTGGAGGACATGGATCACGCGCAGGCCCGCGGCGCGCCGATCCTCGCCGAATATCTCGGCGCCGGCCTGTCGGCCGACGCCTCGGACATCGTCGCGCCGACCATCGAGGGACCGTCCGCCGCCATGGCGGCCTGCCTTGCCGAGGCCGGATTGCAGCCGGAGGACGTCGACTACGTCAACGCCCACGGCACCGGCACCAAGGCCAATGACAGGATCGAGACGCAGGCGATCCGCCGCGCCTTCGGCGCCCATGCGGAGCGGCTCTCCGTCTCCTCGACCAAGTCGATGCACGGCCACTGCCTGGGTGCTGCTGCGGCGATCGAGATGATCGCCTGCATCATGGCGGTGCGCGACGATATCGTGCCGCCGACCATCGGCTACCGCCAGAAGGATCCCGAATGCGATCTCGACGTGACGCCCAACGAGGCGCGGCGGCGCGAGGTCAGGGTGGCGGTGAACAATTCCTTCGCCTTCGGCGGCACCAATGCCAGCCTGGCGGTGGGGAAATACGTTTCCTGAGATCCGGCCGGCCGGCGACGCCTATGGGCGTACCTGACTAACCTTCCCGGTCGAGGACGGCGGACGCAGCCTTACTTGCTGACCGAGCCGACCAGCATGTTCTGGTCGTCGCGCAGCGTCACCCAGCGGCCGGTATGATTGCTGGCCTGGCGCTTGAGGAAGCGATAGCCGGTCCGGTGCCAGTGCTTGGCCTCGTCGTTGAGATTGTCGAGGATGAAGTCGCCGCGGTCGGTGCGCACGGTCAGCACCGCATGGCCCTCGCCGTCCGGCTTGCGCACGACGGTTATCAGCAGGTTCGACAAGGAGATGCCGTCCTGCATCAGGATGCGGCGCTTCTCCAGGACATAGTCCTCGCAATCGCCGACGCCGTGGTCGGGAAAGGCCCAGACTTCCGGATGGCCGTAGATCTCGGCATCGCTCAACGGCTTGACCGCACCGTTGATCTCGCTGTTGACGCTGTTGATGCGGTCCCAGAGCGCCGAGGTCAGCCGCAGCGGACCGACGTCGCGCGGCCGCACCGCGCATTCGCCCGGATTGGACTTGCAGAATTCGTAGTGGCCGATCGGCTGGGAGGTCAGGCCGCCGGTGATCATCGAATCGGCGCCGGATGCCTCCGTCTTCGTTCCCGTCGACGCCACGGCGACGACCATCGTCGCAAGAAGCGGCCAGAACCGGATCATTCGCCTTGCGGCTGCCATTTCGCCCAAACCCCAGCTCAAGGATTCTTTTGCTTGTTAATGAAATGTTAAGTGAGGGGCTTGGCGCAAGTCAATCAAATGAGAGGGGTGGATCGCGGAAATGGTTAGCGGCTGCCGCCACTGTGTCATAAGGCACACAGTTCGACCGCGCGGATGGAGGGCCGGAGCCTACCGGGACGCGGCGCTTTTCCGTTGCTCGCCACGAATCACCTTGCCGTGCGAGGCGATGAAGCCGGTGATTCGCGGCACGATCTCGGAACGGAAGCGTGAGCCGTTGAAGACGCCGTAATGGCCGACCCGGGGCTGCATGTAGTGGGCGCGCCTCTCTTCCGGGATGTTGACGCACAAATCATGCGCGGCCCTGGTCTGGCCGAGACCGGAGATATCGTCGTTCTCGCCTTCGACCGTGAACAGGGCGACGTTGCGGATCGCCGCCGGGTCGACCTTGCTGCGGCGATGCATCATCCTGCCCTTCGGCAGGTCGTGCCGCACGAAGACCGTCTCCACCGTCTGCAGGTAGAATTCCGCCGTCAGATCCATGACGGCCAGATATTCGTCGTAGAAGTCGCGGTGCTTCTCCGCCGAATCGCCGTCGTCCTTCACCAGATGCACGAAGAAGTCCTTGTGGGCGATGATGTGGCGGTCGAGGTTC